>CALVDG010000053.1 GCA_944326255.1 uncultured Bacteroidales bacterium | reverse complement strand
GACAAAGATACTCAATTCGTAATCTAAAAAAACTATCTTTGTGGAAATTTTTGCACGATGGACTACAATACAAATAGAGAGAAACTGATATTGCCGGAATATGGAAGGCACGTACAGAAAATGATTGAGCAGGTAAAGCAGATACCGGACAGGGAGAAACGCAACGAGCAGATCAGGGCTGTGGTCTCTGTCATGGCCATACTCAATCCCCAGGTCATGGAGCAGCCGGACTATATGCACAAGCTGTGGGATCATGTGCAGATCATTGCCGGCTTTGACCTTGATGTGGACTCGCCCTTTCCTATGCCGACCAAGGAGGAACTGACGGCGCCCCCTGAGATAGTGCCGATGCCGAAGGAACCCCTTGCTGCGGCGCATTATGGCCGGAATATTCAGAATATGGTGAAGGTGATAGCCGCCATGCCCGAAGACGAGACCCGCGACAGGATGATAAAGTCCATGGCGGTATATATGAGGCAGCAGTACCTTATATGGAACAAGGACAGTGTATCTGATGAGACTATCTTCAAGGATATAGAAAAACTCTCGGACGGTAAGCTGACAGTGCCGTCTCATATTCATCTTGACAGTATCTCCGAGAAGGAAAAATTCACCCGTCCGGGTCTGATGCTTCCCAACGCCCAGAACCGCAATCAGTTCAGGAAGCAGGGCCGGAATAAGAACAACAGAGGCAAATGGAAAAAGCAGCAGTAGCCAGGAAGAAGAAAAAAAAGAAGAAAGGTCCGTCAGCATTGGACAGGCTGATGCACAACCGGAACGTCCGTTTTGTGCTGGGGCTGGTTTTTGCTCTTCTGGCGGTCTTTACCCTGGTGTCGATAGTCTCTTATCTGTTCACATGGGCTGAGGACCAGAGTCTGTTGTCCGACGACGGAATATACAGCAATGCTGTTACCGCTGAGAATACCGGAGGCAAAGCCGGCTTCCTGTTTGCCAATCTCCTTGTGTCCAGATGGTTCGGCCTGGGAGCGTTCGTCATTCCGTTTTTCTTCGCCGGTGTGTCCGTGTATTGTTTCAAGAAGGAGAAAGTCAGGCTTCTGCGCCTGTTCTTTCTGTCCTTGATGGGCTGTATAGTCCTGTCCGCTCTGTTCTCCTATATATTCTCCTTTACTTCCGCGAAGTCGATGTTCGGAGACGGTGCAGGAGGGTCTTACGGGTACTATGTCAATGAATGGCTGGTGTCCATGACCGGAGCGTTCGGGACAGCATGTATCATTCTGGTCTTTCTCGTACTGTGGGTTATACTCCTCAATCACAAGATAGTAGACAGGATAACGTCGCTGTTCGACTCTCTGTTCTCCAAGCGCGGTAAGTCCGATGTGGACGCTGTCCCCGAAGATGGAGGGACAGATGCAGGGGAGGATGACGTGGACGAGGACGGTGGCGATGATGATGGATCCGATGATGAGGATGAAGATGGAGAAAATGATGACGAGGAGAACGGTGATGAGGAGGGAGATGAAGGCAATGAACCCGATGAGGAAGGACCGGAACTGGAGGTGATACCCCCGGTGGTGCCGGTGGAACGACCTGAGGACAAGGATGCGGATACACCTGCAGGTCCGGATGTGCCTGACAGCGACATTCCTCCGGTGGAGGTCATCGGCGGGGATCCGACGGACTTCTCTACCGGTCTGTCGGATGAGCAGTGGAAGACAAGGTATGATCCCAGGCTCAGTCTGTCCAATTACCGGATGCCGGACCTGTCTCTGCTGAAGGATTATTCGGACCAGATCCATGAAGTGTCGCGCGAGGAGCTGGAAAGGAATAACCGTCTGATCGTCAGTACGCTCAAAGACTTCAAGATAAGCATATCCAAGATATCTGCGAGGGTAGGGCCTACCGTTACTCTGTATGAGGTGGTGCCTGCTCCGGGAGTCCGTGTGGCCCAGATAGTAAGGCTGGAGGACGATATAGCCCGCTCGCTGGCTGCCCGCGGTGTGCGTGTGGTAATGCTTACCGGCACCAATGCGATAGGTATAGAGGTGGCCAATGACAAGCCCAGCATAGTGTCCATGCGCTCTATTCTGAGTGACCCTAAGTTCAACGCCGCCAAGTATGACCTGCCCGTGGTTATCGGGCGGACGATATCCAACGAGGCCTATTCGTTTGACCTGGCCAAGATGCCGCACCTGCTGGTAGCCGGTGCTACCGGACAGGGTAAGTCAGTGGGACTTAATGCCATCATCACTTCTTTGCTGTACAAGAAGCATCCGGCCGAGCTCAAGTTCGTGCTGGTGGATCCCAAGAAGGTGGAGCTGTCGCTTTACGCTCCTCTGGAGAAGCATTACCTGGCCAAGATGCCTGACTCGGAGGATGCCATCATCACGGATACCAAACGGGTGGTGTACACCCTGCGCTCGCTTTGCAAGCTGATGGATCACCGTTATGACCTGCTCAAGGCCGCATCTGTCCGCAATATCAAGGAGTACAACGAGAAGTTCCTCTCGCGGAAGCTCAATCCATACAAGGGGCACGAGTTCATGCCGTATATAGTGGTAATCATTGACGAGTTCGCCGACCTGCTGATGACAGCCGGCCGGGAAGTGGAGGAGCCCATAGCCCGTCTGGCCCAGCTGGCCAGGGCCATAGGCATACATCTGGTGATAGCGACTCAGCGTCCTACGACCAATATCATCACCGGCACCATCAAGGCCAATTTTCCGGCCCGCGTAGCATTCAGGGTAATCTCCAGTGTGGACTCCAAGACCATCCTGGACCAGACCGGGGCCAATCAGCTGATAGGCCGGGGCGACATGCTCATATCTACAGGCAACAGCGAGCCGGTGCGGCTCCAGTGCGCCTTTATCGATACGCCGGAAGTGGACCGCATCGCTCAGTTTGTGTCGTCTCAGGCCGGATTCGGCGGAGCGTACCTGCTGCCTGAGTGCGAGATGGACGATTCGGCCGGAGGAGGGCAGGTGTCCGGAAAGACCTCTGGAGGGGCCCGTGACGAGCTGTTCAAGGAGGCTGCCCGTCTGATAGTCCGCGAGCAGGTCGGCTCTACATCCTTGATTCAGAGAAAGATGAATCTGGGCTACAACCGTGCGGGCCGTATCATGGATCAGCTTGAGGATGCCGGCATTGTGGGTCCTTCTGAGGGCAGCAAGCCCCGCCAGGTGCGTATCACCAGCCTGGAATCCCTGGATGAACTGCTTTCGACTTTATGATTTTAAATTTATGAGAATTTTTATAAAAAATATTTTTTTCATCCTGGCAGTATTGTCAGCCCTGCCTTATACCCTTACAGCGCAGGGCAGGACTCCTCAGCCTAAGGAAGTACTGGCCTCCATGCAGGAGGCATTGAAGGGACTCGGAACGTCTGATTTCGCGTTCTCGTTTCAGGCTTTCGGCCAGGACGGGGCCCTGCTGGGAGATGAAAGCGGTCATTTTGTGGCTCAGGGAGAGGCTTTCAAGCTCAGCACGGATGTGATGACGGTCTTCTGTGACGGGCAG
>CALVDG010000052.1 GCA_944326255.1 uncultured Bacteroidales bacterium | reverse complement strand
GGATGTAGTCATGGCTGAAGGCAGGATATACACGGCACCGGAAGGCATAACTGATGATGTAAGCCGATTTGTGGTGTATGACAGCACGTTCAACAATCCGCATGGTATGGGTGAGTGGCCTGCTTTAGAGGGCACTGCCGGTCTGCCAGGTCCGGCCTATTCATCTGTATTTGAAGGTTCTCTGGCATATATCCCGGCGTCTGGCCGTCTGGCCGTCGCTCATCATTACGAGCCTCTGGTCAGCATCTACTCCATGGACGGCACCCTGCTTTCCAACACCTGGGGGCCGGATGAGCATATGCAGGAGTTCAGCGTCAATGAGAACAATGCGACGCAGTACGGAGATGTCGTTATGTATGGTTCTATGGTAGGCTGGGAAGAGGATGTCAGGTCTCTTTATTCGACTCTGAGGAGCCATGAAGGACGGTTGTATGCACTTTTTACAGGAGAGAGAATGTCTGCTGTGCCGGAAGATGCAGCTGTGGAAGAGCCTGCTGCGGGCAGCCGTATCATGGTACTGGACAGTGACGGAGTGCCGCTGGAGGAAATCCGGACAGACCGGGTGCTCATGAGATTTGATATTGACCCTGAGACCCGGGATATCTGGGGATTTGACGGAGACTATAATTTATACCATTACAAATATTGACAGATATGAAGAAAGCCTTCAGAATTATTATCATGACGGCAGTCCTGGCAATGTCCGCGGCGGCTGCCGATGCGCAGATTCTCCTTGGCGGGGGCGGGCTTGAGCCCTTGGACAGAGAGACGGTGATTACCGACCTGTCTTCTCCGGCCGGCAGCGGCAACCTGTTTGTGAGCATAAGCGTGGACTATCCCGACGGCTCCGACTCGACATACTACTATGTCACCTCTTCCTATGAATCTGCCTGTGAGGCTGCGGGCATCGAGCTTTCCGAACTTACTAATATGATGCAGTTTACCGATGAAGGCTATATCCGCAGCTATTTGGAGCATTTCCTCGGACGTTTTCCCAAGATAGACCTGTGGATCAGCCTGTCCGCAGCAAAAGAGTGATTCCGCTGTCAATAACATAAAAACGCACATAGTATGAAAAGAACCGTTACTCTGGCCCTGAGCCTTATGCTGATGTCCGTGATGGCCCTCGGGCAGAACCCTGAGCCGTTTTTCTCCTCGAAGCCGGGCCGTGTGCTCGTCTATGAGAACCTGGATGCGGACGGCAATCTGATATCTGTCAATGCCGACTCGCTGGCCGTGATGACCGGAGACTTCGAAGAGGGACAGGCGACAGTTGTCTCCACCATCATCAATCAGGGAGACTCCAGCCGTTTCCGTTCCAAAGTCCTGATGAAATTTGACAGGGGTGAAGTTATAATGGACATGGCCGCCCTCATGGAAGAGGCCATGCAGGAAGGCATGAGGCAGTCCGTGGACGCGATGGGCGGCGGCGAGGATGCGGAGAGCCAGGCAGCCATGAATGAGATTCTGGACAGGACCACTGTCACCGGTGAATGCCGGGGGATACCGGCGGAGCTGTCTGTGGGTATGGAACTGCCTGATTACGAAATAGAGATTAAGGTCATGTTCATCACCTCCAAGATGGGCTGCAGGGACCGGAAAGTCATTGGCCGGGAGTCAGTAACCACTCCTGCGGGGACATTCGACTGCTACGTGGTGGAGGAGACGATGACAGCCAAGGCCATGATGGTCAATGAAAAGACCCGTCAGGTGTCGTGGTATGCCCGTGGCATCGGCCTGGTCAGGCAGCAGACCTTTGACAAGAAAAAACTCACCGGCACCACCCTTCTCTCCTCCATCCGCTGACTTCCACTAAGCCCTCCATCAGGGGAGAGTTTTGGTGGAGGAAATCATTCATCAACCGGTGCCCGCTACAGTGCCGGATGATGGTACCGGCCCTGGTCCTGAGTGATGCCACCATAATCAATCGCACGTACAGGGCATAGGAGCGAAGCGACATAGCCCTCTCCGGGGAGAGGGTTGGGTGTGGGTCATCATTCATCAACCGGTGCCAGTTACAGACCTGGATAGTGATACCGCCCCTGATTCTGAGTAATACCGTCCCAGTCAATCGCACGTACAGGGCATGGGAGCGAAGCGACATAGCCCTCTCCGGGGAGAGGGTTGGGTGTGGGTCATCATTCATCAACCGGTGCCAGTTACAGACCTGGATAGTGATACCGCCCCTGATTCTGAGTAATACCGTCCCAATCAATGGCACGCACAGGGCACCGGTTGATGCAGGCCGTACACTGCACGCACCCCCTGCCCCACTCCGGCCTCCCTTCCTTCATGGTCACAGTGCCGGTCGGACAGACGCGCTCACACAGACCGCAGCCGATGCAGGCCTCGCTGACACGGAACTTAGTCCGGCTGTCGGGCCCGGCCAGAAAACGGCGGAAAAGCGGACTGATGAGCCTGCTTTTCAACCAGGGCTGAGTGCCCACGGTCAGATGGGCACCCGTATCGCCATTCCGTATAGCTGCAGCCACAGCGTCCACCGCAGCCGGAGCCGCTGCCAGTTTGGCCTCACGCACATCGTCGGGATCCACTCCGAAACCCTTCATCAGTATGTAGTTGTTCGGCATCCGCACCGACCAGCAGCCGGTAAGGGGCAGATGACGCTTTCTCAAAGCCTCCCCGAGTATCCGGTCCGTCCAGCCGCAGGTATCCCCGCAGGTGCAGACGGCATAGACTTTCTGACCGGCATAGTCCCGTACACTCAGACGGGACACGAAGCGCAGCATCATCGCCGCAGGTCCCCACGAGTGCACCGGAAAGACCAGTATCAACGGCTCGTCCTGACGCAGACCATACTCACACACCGCATCACCGGCATGTCTTCTGAGTTCATCCGCCACCGACACAGGCTTTGCCTGACCCAGGGCCTGGGAAAGCCGTCCGGCAACCCAAAGAGAATTGCCTGTTCCTGAAAAATATAGAATCATACCCGGAAATTATATAATGCAAACAACACATTGACCAGATTACAGAATACCATCTTGGCATTGACATTGGACTCCACCGCCGTCCTGGCTCCCTCAAAAGCCGCAAAGGCCTTCTCATAGAAACTCTCCGGCAAAGCTGACGAGAAACGTATGACAGCGTCTTTCTCAGAAGGAAGTACGTCGGCAATAGAGCCCAGTCCGCGGCGGTGCATCATAGCCTTGCGCAGAAACGCCTCCGAATACAGACAGAAGTCCTTCTGCCGCTCCCGGCCCAGAGCCAGCACGGCGTCATTGCCCTCCAGCAAAGCCGGAAGATCCTTTCCGACCACACTTTCCAGCATTGATGTCAGCAAAGGCAGATAGGCCTCCGATGCGGAACTGCCCTGTATCATATTGAGAGCCAGCCCAGGACTGCCTCCGCTGGTTCTGGCATACAGTACAGCCTCATCAGCCGGCACTCCGGTCCGGACGGACAGAAACGGAGCCAGTTCCCCTTGGGAGACAGGATAAAGCCGTATCATCTGGGAACGGGAACGTATCGTGGAGATTATCCGTTCAGGCGCATGAGTCACGAAAATGAAATAGGTATCCGGGGACGGCTCCTCCACTATCTTCAGCAGCCTGTTCGCCGCCTCGGCGTTCATCCGCTCCGGCAGCCACACCAGCATGAACTTGCTGTAGCCCTCGTATGACTTAAGGCTCAGCGAATCCAGTATCTCCTTGGCCTCCGCCACGCTTATCACGCCCACCTTGTCGGCTATACCTATCCGCTCGTAAAGATCCGGTTCCGTAAAATAAGGATTGGCCTTGTAGAGTTCCCGCCAATCCTGCATGAAAGAGCCGCTGAGCGGCTTGCCTGAGCCGGACTTTGAAGCCGAGTTGACCGGAAAGGCGAAATGAATATCGGGATGCATCATCTCCGATACCCTGCGGCAGGAAGGACATACTCCGCAGGAATCCTCCCCGGCTTTCCGGTTACGGCACATCATGTACTGAATCAAGGCCATGGCCAAAGGCAGGGCACCGTATCCGTCTTTCTCCACAAACATGAGGGAATGTCCGGTACGTCCGCTGTCCACCATATTGATCAGACGGGACTTAAGTTCTCCGTTTCCTAATACTTCTTTAAATTGCATATCCAGATTCAAAGATAAATAATTATCTTTGTA
>CALVDG010000051.1 GCA_944326255.1 uncultured Bacteroidales bacterium | reverse complement strand
TCATCGATGAGCCACTGGAGCTGGCCGTTGATGGATCGGAACTCATCAGCGGCCCATTTCTCCAGCGCCTCCATCGTGGCTGTGTCTATGCGGAGAACAAAACTTTTGTTTAGAAACGGCTTTCAGGACTGACAACAGATGTTACTGATACAGCGAGCCGGTATTGAGCACTGGCTGGGCAGATTCGTCAGCGCAGAGGACTACGAGCAGGTTGCTTACCATGGCGGCTTTTTTCGCGTCATCCAGTTCCACGATATCCCTTTCGTCTATCTGTCTGAGTGCCATCTGGACCATTGATACAGCTCCCTCGACTATCTTCTCGCGGGCGGATATGATGGCCTCGGCCTGTTGGCGGCGCAGCATGACGGCTGCTATCTCAGGGGCATATGCCAGATAGTTGATACGGGCCTCAAGTACCGATATCCCCGCCATCTCTAAACGTTCATTGAGTTTCTCGACCAGTTCGTGATTGATGGTGTCACCGCCGTTACGCAGGGTCAGTGTGTCTGCCGGCTCGGAACCGAGGGTGTCGTAGGCGTAGTTGCCTGCCACCTGACGGAGGGCGGCATCGCTCTGTACCCTGACAAAAGACTCAAGTGCCGACATCCGTCCGGAGTTTCTGTCAACCGCGCCTGCCTGTTGTCCGGTGAATTTGCCAGGTGGATGCTTTCCCTGACTACTGCCCAGATATGCATATGCGAGAGAAAGCTGTCCATCATCAACGGTTCGGCCCTTGAACGTTACAAGTCGGTGCTGGAGAACCGTCCTGAAATCATAGAGGCCGTTACCAATAAGGTGCTCGCCTCCTATCTTGATATCACGCCCCAGCACCTGTGCCGCCTCAAAAAACAGATCGACAAAGATTGATATGTATTTCTTTTATGCCCATACTTCAAGATATTGTTTAAGTGTGTTTCGGATTCTTAGTTTTGCTGCGTAGTCCATCAGCTTTGAGATATTTTTGTCGGGACGTGTAAGGTAAGTTTGCAGGATTTCAGCCATCACGTCTATACCGACTTTATACCTGTATTTGATGGCATCACACACTGAACGTTCCAAATCAGAAACAGGTACGTTAAACCTTGTACAGTCTTTTCGGTCAATCCAATTTCAAGCAGTTTGGCTGATTGATAAATCAACTGAAATTCAGGGTAATCCGGCAAGGTTATTTTTCGGGTGCGCTCAATGGCAACATAGTAGGCATCGGGTATTTGTGTGGTCAGATTATGGACAGACCATGCAGGCCAAAGGCAAAGCACACCGTCAGGAATAATCATCCGAATATTTGCCATCGTGTTTGCCAGGCATCAATATCTGCATATACGCCGTTTTTAAGACGTATGGCCTCACCTTTGCGCACAGCAGCCTGCAACTGCTGTGCTTGCCAGGCACTTAGTTCTTTGGTAGAGACAAAGCTTTTTTTCAGTTTATCCGTTATGAGCATATCATAATACACATTTGCCTTGTAAACATACTGCAAATATCTTAATATGCAGTACTTTTTATAGTGTTTCTTATCTGTCGTTGCGTTTCGCTATATGAAGATGTAAAGATTCACGATGTGAACATAGACAAGGACTACATCAACTTGATAGAAGAATTCAAATCCAGATATCCTCGCCCGTTTTCTCCTTGAACTCGGGACAGGTTTCGCGTGGAGGTACTCCATTGTCTGCCGAGGACCTGTCCTCCGCTGTTTTTGAGAAGCGCCTGATAACGAGACGGATGTAAAACAGTGCGGAGGATAGGGGTGGCTGATTTCGGACATTTTGACGGTTTTCGGCCACCCCTATCCTCGGGCTTATTCGCATATATGCCTGAACACTAGCGATTTGTCGTCATATTGTGCAGGATAGGTGTCACGGATATGGCCATGGACTTGAATGAAAGCCGTGGGGAAAGGTCGGGAGTCCCTACCCGGCTTTTTCTCTGTCTTGAGCCACGTAGAGTAATAGCTGTAGCCTGGCCGGATTGGTCCTTTTGATTTTGATGTCACAGAACCTTAGCCGAGTAAGGTGACAGCTGCATGGGGTATCTTTGCAGATAATCATAACAAAAAAATGAGAGCATAGGAAATACGGTCGCAAACGAAGCCGATTTTATCAAAATCAAGCAGCCTGAAAGGACTATGATGCTGTAAGATTCAGGATTTTCTATCGGAGATGTGAGTGGGCGGGATTCCTGAGATTTTTGTGAAAGAAGGAATGCATGTGAGAGGAAAATTTGCGTACCTTTGAATGTTTTTGTATCTGGTAATTTGAAACGGACAATATTTTACATAGTAATATTATCCTTTGTCTTCTGACGGCATGTTCCGGCGGAGGGCAGTCCTCTCCTGATTTTCAGAGAGGGATGATGCAGAGGCAGGATCTTATGTCCGCGCTGGAGGTGCTGAGCAGTCATCCGGATGACTTGATGGCCAACCGGGTGGTCTGGGGTTTCTATACCGAAAGAGGAGAATACGATTCGGTGATAATGTTCGCGGGGAAGATGTTCAGCGAGAAGTCGGGTCAGGCCGGATATGAGCGGCTGTGGCTGTATTCAGGGGCTTTCGCCTCGCAGGCCTGCGTGCTGGGAGACAGCTTTGATTCAGCGGCTTACTATCTGGACCGGATAATCCCGTTTGCCGGGAGCGGGGACAGTGACGATTTTCTGGATGCGATGATCCACAACACCGCAGCTCTTTACAGCCTGAAGATCGAGATGGATTATTCCGCCGCGCTGGAGCATTACAAGGCGGCCTGCGCCAGCCTGGAACACAGCGGCAATATGGTGGGTCTCAGTACGATGCTGTGCAATATCGCCTCGATATACTATGTTATGAGAGACTCTTCCGGCTTTGAATACGCTGAGCAGGCGTATCGGATAAGTCATGACAGTCAGTACGGCACGAGGGCCTATATGGTGGCGCTCAGTTCTCTGGCACTGGCCCAGATGTACTCCCTGAAAGGCGATTACGGTCAGGCCATGAGTTTTGTGGACAAGGCCTCCGTGGAGATTCACGAGTTCCCTCAGTTCGTGCCGAGCCTGTATCTGCTCTATGCGGAGATATACGCGGCTCAGGGCAGCGATACTCAGGCGGAGCATTATTATGAAGAGGCGGTGGCCCATGAGGATGACGCCGAGCCGTCGGACAGGGTGCTGATATCCCTGCGGTATGCCGAGTTTCTGAGTGTACGCGGCAGGAATGCTGAGGCACGCGGATGTCTTCTGCATGGTCTGGAGATATCCCGCTCGGTAAGCAGTATGGAATACCGTTCGGATCTTCTCACGGCGCTGGCCGATGTGTCGGTCAAGTTGGGCGATGACGCCTCGGCCGTGAGGTACTACAGCGAGTACCGCCGGGACGTGGACAGTATGCGGTACGCTCAGAAAGAACGGGCATTCAGACAGAACCAGCTGCTGACCAAGGACCTGCAGATAAAGGAACACGAGCTCAGCCTTGTGAAGGCCCATCGCAGGACGATACTGATAGTGGCCGTGACAGTCCTGATATCGTTCATCCTGATTGTGCTGATTATCGCCAACCGTCGTCAGAACAGGATGTACCGCCGTCTGGTGGCCCTGCACCAGCGGACTCTGGCGGAGAAGGACAGGGAGGAAAAAGAGGTGGCTGCGGCTGTGGCCGGAACTCCGGAACCTGCCGGCAGTGCTAGCGGAGATGACCGTGACCGTCAGCTGTGGCAGAGACTGGAAGAGATGATGCGCGTCGGGAAGATATACCGCAACAGCGACATATCCCTGGACCGCCTGGCGGAGATGCTGGGGACTAACCGCACCTATGTGTCCAGAGTTATCAATCGCTATGCCGGGACTACCTTTTACAATTACATACATTCCGCAAGGATAGATGACGCTTCCAGGATTCTTTCCGATGCGTCGTCCGAGATTCAGCTTCAGGATCTGGCGATGGAGATGGGCTACAACTCCCAGTCCTCGTTCTACAGGGCCTTTGTCAAGGAGACGGGAGTCCCTCCGTCGAAGTACAGGGAGGAGTCACTTCGTATAAAAGCCGCCTGCTGACCGTTCAAAATATAAATTTTACAGTTTGAAATATGTGTATGGGGATTTTCCCGGAAATTTGTCCTCAAACCATAATTCAAAAACTGTATGAAAAAATTTACTCTTTCTTTTTCCTGACTTCGTCACTATAAAAACATAAATTTTATAATATCTTGATAAATAATGTTTTGTAACTTTGCATAC
>CALVDG010000050.1 GCA_944326255.1 uncultured Bacteroidales bacterium | reverse complement strand
TCCTCCTTCACCAGCACCGGCTTGCGGACAGCCGGCCCGACCGAGGCGACCAGCACCGAACGGCCCTCGGGACGGTACACCCGCATGTCCACCTCAACTGCCGGAGTGCAGTAGACCTGAGCCGCAGCCTCGACCATGTACATCTCCTCCTCGCTGCGCACCCCGGCGATGCGGCCATTGTCCTTGACCCCTATCAGCAGCCGGCCTCCCTCAGTGTTGGCAAACGCCGACAGCGACCGCGCAATCTTCCGCGAGTCCGATATCTCGAACTTGAAATCCTGCCGTACATGCTCGCCCTCCGAGATAAGGGCCCGTATGTACGCCGTATCGTCCTGTACTTTCATGTCCGCAAATTTATGATTTTCCTTCTTTATTCGTATCTTTGTCTACATGATTGACTGCGCAAATAAAGATACGGTATACTCCAGTCTGCTGGACGGACAGATTCGGTGTGCCAGAAAGGAAAACCGATATCTGGAATTCAAGTCCAACTATCAGGATGCGGACAGACTCGGGCGGTACATCTCCGCACTCTCAAACGGAGCATGCCTTGACAGACAGGACTTCGGATACCTGTACTTCGGAATAGATGACGGAACTCTGGAAATAAAAGGGACCAGTTTCGATGCTTCAAAAGCAAAAGCCAAAGGCAACCAGGCGCTGGAACTGTATCTGCGCAGAATGATAAGTCCCAAAATAAACTTTTCCATCACAGACTTCTGCTATCACGGCAATAAGAACCTGAAGATTACAGTCTTCAAGATTCCTGCGGCTGTCAATGAACCGACGTGTTACATGAACAGGTCATGGATTAGAGTGGACAGTCATACCACAGAACTCAGCCAGTATCCGGAATGGACACGCGCAATCTACAATTCCAGGGTTGACTGGACGGCAGAATGTATCGAAGGAGCTGATGCCGATGATCTGGACAAAGATGCTGTCCGAATGGCACGGGACGGCTACAGGCAGCGTTTTCCGGACTATGCGGAAGCCATACAAGAATGGAGTGACGAGGTCTTTCTGGACAAAGCGGGACTGACGCAGGATGGAAAAATTACACGCACGGCCTTGCTTCTTGTGGGGAAACCTGAAAAGGCATACAAGCTCCGCCACATCGCGCAGATGAACTGGAAATGCATTCAGGACGATGATACATTCAGCCAGCTGTTCACCATCCCGTTCATACGGACAACGACTGAGCTTATGCTGAAAATCAGGAACTACCGTTTCAAGATATACCCGCATGACTCTCTCATTCCGGCAGAGATATGGAAATACGATACGCGCAGTATTCTGGAAGGACTGCACAACTGTATAGCTCATCAGGACTACACTAAAGATGAAAGGATCATAGTTACAGAAGAAAGGGAGCGGCTGACTTTTGAAAATGCAGGAAATTTCTTTGACGGCAATTATGAACAATACGTTCTCGGGACCAAGACACCAAGACGCTACCGCAATCCCTTCCTGATGAAGGCCATGGTGAACTTAAAAATGATTGACTCCCAAGGATACGGCATCCACAATCTGTATATGCGGCAAAAAGAGCGGTATCTGCCTATGCCGGACTATGACGGTACAGATGACACGCACGTAACAATGCATTTGCCCGGTGCGGTCATAGACGAGAATTACAGTCTGATACTTATGGAGAATCATAATATCAGCCTGACAGAAGCCGTCCTGCTGGACCAGGTCCAGAAAGGGAAAACTATAGAAGAGAGTGCAGTATCCCTATTGCGCAAGAACGGACTCATCGAGGGCAGAAAGCCCAATCTGTTTGTGGCAAAGAGAGTAGCGCAGAAAACGAATCAGAAAGTAGAATACTCAAAGCATAAGGGCCTTGATGCGGAATCTTGCGAGAGCCTGCTGATCAAGTCACTGAAAGATCACGGCAGACTTTCCCGCCAGGAAATAGACAAGCTTCTGTGGAATGTCCTCTCTGATCAGCTGAACGACAAACAGAAAAAGGCTAAAATAGGCAACTTGCTGAGCAAACTCAGATTAAAGAAAATCATAGCCAATACCACCGCCGGCAATCAGTCATCGTGGACTCTTTTGGACAAATAATTTAAGAGCGATTTAAGAGCGATTTAAGAGCGATTTAAGAGCGATCCAGAATTAAATTCCTAATAATAAGCAACATCCATTTCATTATGATAGAGAAAATACTGGAGCAGTACATCCCGGAGAGATTCGTCAGCGATGCCCGGTACCGCAGGGGGCACATCCGGGTAATCAACCCGCTGCCGGGTACAAGGGTGCTCGGACTGCATATTCCAGACATGGGGAAAGCTGCTGCGGAGCTGACATCTTCAGCCGACCGTGCAGCGGAACTCATAAGGCAGTTCGAGGCCGCCCCGGAGCGGAGCCTGTACTACGAGGAGTACATGGTCTGGGGCATGATGCTCAACCGGATGAAGATGCCTTTGGAAGAGCGTCTTGACAGACTGCGGGCATTCGTCCCCCATATCGACAACTGGGCCGTGTGCGACCATGTCTGCGCCGGTGCGAAGTGGACACGCCCGGGAGACCGCCCGACATGGGCATTCATCCTGGAGCACCTCGCCTCGCACAGGGAGTTCGAGGTGCGTTACGGCCTGATCCTGTACATGTCCCGCATGATGGAGGAGAGCACGCTGCCGGAGATATTCCGACTGATGGAGGGGTTGGATCTGGAGCACATCCATTCGGACTACAGACAGGGGAAAGCCGACCGAGACAGCCCCGACCTCTGCCCCGGAACCGCCGCCGGCCGCCCGCCCTACTACGTCCGGATGGCCATGGCCTGGCTGATGGCCACCGCCCTCGCCAAATACCCCGATACGGTCCGCACCCTGCTCTCCCGGACCCGCTTGCCCGAAGACGTCCTCCGCCTCTACGTCCGCAAGGCCAGGGAGTCCTTCCGCACCCGGGATGTATCTCCTTTCTAATTTTATGCGGTAATTCCGCCATTTTTCCCTAAGTTTGCATCTGATATGAAAGTCAGGGCGAAAAAACGGTTAGGACAGCATTTTCTCAACGACGAGGGCATAGCGCGGAGAATAGTGGATTCTCTTCTGGAGATGGATCCGCGCGGAGCCGGATGCTCGGTGCTGGAGGTAGGCCCGGGCATGGGAGTGCTGACAAAATATCTGCTGCAGGAGGACGGTCTGGATTTCAGGGCCGTGGAGATAGACGAGGAGTCGGTCGAATACCTCATCCTGAACTATCCCTCCATCCGGTCGCGGCTCTACGAGGAAGATTTCCTGGGGATGGACCTCGGGAAAATATTCCCGGGGAAACTGGCTGTCATCGGAAATTTCCCGTACAATATCTCCTCGCAGATATTCTTCAAGATTCTGGAATACAAGGACAATATCCCGCTGGCAGTGGGAATGATCCAGAAGGAGGTGGCGGACCGTCTCGCCTCCCCTCCGGGCAATAAGGCCTACGGCATCCTCTCGGTGCTGCTGCAGGCCTGGTACGACATCGAATACCTGTTCAGTGTAGAGCCCGGCTCGTTCACCCCTCCCCCGAAGGTGCGCTCGGCTGTAATCCGGATAAGGCGCAATGACCGCACGTCCCTCGGCTGCGACGAGACCATCTTCAAGAGAGTGGTAAAGACCTGCTTCAACATGAGGCGCAAGACCATACGCAACTCCATCAAGCCGATGCTCGGAGACTATACTCTTACCGACACAGCGTCTCCATTGCTGGACATGCGGCCTGAACAACTCTCGGTGGAGATGTTTGTAGAACTTACGAAGTTATTGAAATCCAATACTAAAGCCAATTGATATGAAACTAGGAAACATCTTTTTCGCACTTGCAGTGACTGTGTCGATGCTTATGACGGCATCCTGCGACTCAGTAAGACACTGCGACAGTTCGGTCCCCTATGATATCCAGAACGGCAGAATCGTATTCCAGACCCCTCCCAGAGTGGAGGGACAGAAATCCGTTCTCGGACTGGCCGTCGAGCCGATGAAAGTCGTACGCGTAGGCTTCATCGGCCTGGGCATGAGAGGCCCCGGCGCAGTGGAGCGTTTCACCCACATCGAGGGTACTGAGATCAAGGCTCTCTGCGACCTCTATCCCGAGAGAGCCGCCGCCGCCCAGGAGATCCTGAAAAAGGCCGGTCGTCCCCATGCCCAGGAATACAGCGGCGAGGATGGCTGGAAAGAGCTGTGCCAGAGAGACGACATAGACCTCGTCTACATCGTGACCCCCTGGCAGAACCATGTGGAGATGGCCGTATTTGCCATGGAGATGGGCAAGCATGTGGCCGTTGAGGTCCCGGCAGCCACATCCCTGGCCGAGTGCTGGGA
>CALVDG010000049.1 GCA_944326255.1 uncultured Bacteroidales bacterium | reverse complement strand
AGGCTGTAATGCAGTCCAGTGAGGAGCCTGTACCCGTAATCACCATTACCACAGAGGAGCCCTTGGCTCTGGCCGCGAACGGAGGCTCCTACACCATTGAGTACGAAATCACAGATCCCGCCGAGGATGGAAGCATATCCGCGGACGCAGGAGACGCCGGTTGGATTACAGACATCAACTGCGATACAGATGGAGCCATAACCTTCAGCGTAGCCGCAAATGACACTGAAGAGGAGAGACAGGCTACCATCACTGTAACGTACACCTACAACGGCACTGAGACTGTCAGCGATGCAATCACTGTATCCCAGCCGCCTGTACCCGTAATCACCATTACCACAGAGGAGCCCTTGGCTCTGGCCGCGAACGGAGGCTCCTACACCATTGAGTACGAAATCACAGATCCCGCCGAGGATGGAAGCATATCCGCGGACGCAGGAGACGCCGGTTGGATTACAGACATCAACTGCGATACAGATGGAGCCATAACCTTCAGCGTAGCCGCAAATGACACTGAAGAGGAGAGACAGGCTACCATCACTGTAACGTACACCTACAACGGCACTGAGACTGTCAGCGATGCAATCACTGTATCCCAGCCGCCTGTACCCGTAATCACCATTACCACAGAGGAGCCCTTGGCTCTGGCCGCGAACGGAGGCTCCTACACCATTGAGTACGAAATCACAGATCCCGCCGAGGATGGAAGCATATCCGCGGACGCAGGGGATGCCGGTTGGATTACAGACATCAACTGCGATACAGAAGGGGTCATAACTTTCAGCGTAGCCGCAAATGACACTGACGGGGAAAGACAGGCTACAATCACGGTAACATACACTTACAACGGAACTGAGACTGTCAGCGAGTCCATCGATGCCGTACAGGAGGCAAACGAACCGCCCGTTCAGGGATATGACTACGAATACGTGATGTTATACCGGTCGATTGTCTTATATCCAGGCTCTCCCAACAATTACTACATTAACATGTCAAGCAATCCCGATGGAGACCCCTATGGAGCGGCAACCTATACTCTGGATCTCTATGCTGAAAGCAGCACGCTTCCTGCAGGCACATATACTATGACAGCGAACGGTGGAGAAGATATGACTGCCAGCGCTGGATTCTCTTCGGTAAAGATACTGGAGGAATCAGGCACTACCATTCTGAACTGTAAACTGAAGGAAGGAACCATAACCATCACTTACGAGGGAAGTACTATGATTCTGGATGCCGTCTTAACAGACGCAGAAGGCAATATCCACCATGTAACATACAACTAACTCATAATAAACTGCGATTACTCCGGTTCTCCGGAAGTCAGCAATCCCGTGCAAGACAGGCACATAAGAACAAGGACGGCTGTGTCGTAATGAACTTTACGGCGCAGCCTCTTTTTAAGTTTCTGAGTGTCCGGCATTTCCATGCGGCCGATTTATCCGGATTCTTCTTTAAGATGCGCGGGAATCAGTAAACTATCTGCTTCTTGAGGCGGCACAGGTGCTGGGGCGTGATATCTAGATAGGAGGCAAGCACCTTATTGGTAACGGACTCTATGATCTCGGGACGGTTCTCCAGCACCGACTTGTATCTTTCCAGGGCCGAGCCGTTGATGATGGACAGCTTTCTCTCGCATATGCATATCTGGGCAGTAGTCAGGGAAAGCATCCACCTGGCAAATTCACCGGACCTATCCACCAGCATATTGAATGTCCGCCGATCCATCCTGAGCAGAGTTACAGGCACCTTGCACGTCTCGGCCATGATAAAGGCCGGTGCGTTGAGATAAAACGAGAGAGGTGAGAGGAATATCGTCCCGGGCAGGGCAAATCCGAAAGTCTTCTCCTTGGATTCCTCCACATGAAAAAGCCTCACTATACCCTCTTTCAGACAATATACATCCGAATTGACCCTACCGTAATCTATGATGCGGCTTGCCGGCTTGACCCGCACCTCGGTCATGGCTCCAAGGAACATCTCCAGCACCTCATCCGACGGTTTGAAGTTACATTCCTCCCTAAGAAGTTGTTTCAGGTTCTCATTCATATACGCAAGATAGCCACATTGCACGGAAAATGCAAAGAAACGGTAAAATTTTCGCTGTATGAACCTATGTTCACACATTTTTGACTTCAATCCATTTTCTTTGTAACCGTTATTAATCACTAACACTGAATTTATGAGTACATTTAACCTATCCAGGAGACTATCGGTCCGCATTCTGGCGGCCGTACTGTTCACTTTTGCCTTCACATTCTGCTCCTATGACGATTCCGGGCTGCGTAATTCAATGCAGGAGCTGCAGGACAGAATAGAAGAACTGGAAAAGACATCGGAACTTCTCCAGAATGACATCAACTCGCTCAAATCCATCTTTGAGAAACTGCATGAAGACGTGACCGTAGACTCGGCCGTTGAGACAGAGGAAGGCTGGACTATCACTTTCTCCGACGGGACTTCTGTGACAATCAGCGCGGATGGAACAAATGCTCCTGTCATCGTCATAGCTCAGGAGGATGGAGAATATTACTGGGCATACGAGACGGAAGACGGCTCAATAGAGTTCCTCACTGACGAAAATGGAGAAAAAATACCGGCTGCGGCCACATCTCCCCAGGTAAGGATCAATCCGGAGACAGGTACATGGGAAATCTCGTCAGACGGTGGAAATACATGGAAGGACACTGGAGTACAGGCTGCCGGAGAAAGCGGGGAGAGTCTGGTCAGAGAGATATATTTTGAAGAGAACCTGCTGATAATAGAACTCAATGACGGGACAGTCATCAAGTTGCCCGTCACAAGTGAACTGAGTTTTGAGTTTGACGAGGAAGGCCCGCTGGAATTCTCCAACGGAGAGACCATCGCGGTAGGCTACACCATGACGGGAGCCGTCAACACCTCCATAAGCAAACCGGACGGATGGAAAGTCAGATTCGTTGAGAACAGGATTGAAATTACCGCACCTGCAGCGGAAAACACTTTCGCCGAGACAGAAGGCACTGTGTCCGTAATAGCCCTGTCCGCATCCGGACTGAGCGCATTCGACGAGATAGCCGTCTCCGTAGCTGCAGCCGAGCTGACAGGCATTGACCTCAACGCCGACGGCATGTATGCCAACAGCTATATCGTATCAGAGCCCAACACCACTTACTACTTTGATGCTACAGTCATGGGTACGGGCATAGCAACCGCCGGACTGGAAGCACCGACGGCACTTGACCCCAAGGATGTATTCGTCATCTGGGAGACCGGTACAGAGGCAGGCAATGTCATCAGCAGCGTAGAACTGACCGATGACGGGAAGGTGGTCTTCACCACATCGGAGACCGTAAACGGCAATGCTGTCATAGCAGTGACAGACGGAGTCCCGGTAATCGATCCATATCCCAGAGACAGAGGCACGGTGCTCTGGAGCTGGCATATTTGGGCCACTCCCGGAGTCAATGACGTAATCTGCACCAACAATGACGGCGAGCAGTTCACCATCATGGACCGCAACCTCGGAGACTGGGAGCAGCCCGAAGGCAGCTACAGCACCTACGACGGTCTGAAATACCAGTGGGGCCGTAAAGACCCGTATGTCGGCTTCAACGGTTCAGGATACCTGCTTGACGGCTCTGTAGTCTTCACAGAACCGGACTATGAGCCTATAGTCGGGTACGCGACCTCAACCGAATCCGACGCGGCCACACTGCTCGAGGCCATTCAGTTCCCCGAGATGTTCTTCACCGGTACCTACAATAATATGTTCGACTGGTACGGACTCGGTGCCGGCACAGATGAGGAGAACCTCCAGCACCGCAACAACTACCTGTGGGGCAATCCGGACGACACTGCTCCTGTAAAGACCATCTATGACCCCTGCCCTAAAGGTTATATGGTAGCTCCCGCAAAAGTATTCTCCGGATTCACAGTAGACGGCCAGAACGCCTGGATAGACTCATCCATCCTTTACGAAGGGTCGTTCGAGGACGGGTTCACCTTCACCAACGCCTCCTCGTTCTTCCCTGCCGCAGGGCAGCTGGCCAACAATTCCGGTGTACTGAGACTTGTTCCCGGGCCTTCCGGACGCGAAGGATACTACTGGACCTCTTCAGTAGGCGAGGACGGTGACTCCAGGATGGTGGACTTCAACAAGAGTATGCTCCTGTACAACATCAACAAACGTGCCTCCGGCTGCAGCGTCCGTTGCGTCCGGGTTCCCTAATGCCATTCAGCACATAATAGAACAGCCGCCTTTCAATCGAAGGGCGGCTGTCTGTTTATAAAACTGACTTTTATTTGCTGGCTTACTCTGCTGCGCTCTCGCGGTTGCCTCCACGGGGACGACGGTCACGACGGCGTCCG
>CALVDG010000048.1 GCA_944326255.1 uncultured Bacteroidales bacterium | reverse complement strand
AGGACGGTGGTCATCGAGGCCATCATCACGGGCCGCAGGCGGGAGAGGGTGGAGTCCACCACGGCTTTATACGGCTCAACGCCCAGGCTGAGCTGACGGTCTATCTCGTCGATGAGGACGATGCCGTTCTTGATCATCATGCCGATGATGCCCAGGCAGCCGACCATGGCCACGAAGCCGAAGCTCATGCCGGCGGCCAGCATACCGAAGACTATGCCGATAGCCACCAGAGGCAGGCAGCAGACGATGATCAGAGGCTTTTTGATGTCTTTGAACAGGGCTGTCATAATCAGCAGCATGACCACAATCGCGTGAGGGAAGTACTTGAAGAGATACTGTGTGGACTGGCGGCTGGCATCATATTCACCGAGCCATGTGAGCGTGTAGCCGTCGGGCAGCTCTATAGCCTCTATCCTGTCCTTGATCGCGTTCCTGGCCTGGGCGGCTGTGTAGCCGGCCGTGTTGTTGCACTGGGCCTTGATGGCTCTCTGTCCGTTGTACCGGCAGATCTTGGGCTCGTTCCATTCGATGCTTACTCCCGATGTGATAGTGTTAAGCGGTATGGGACCGGTCAGTTTCTCTATGATGTCTTCCTTTCCGACCGTGCCAGTCATCACACCCTGGACGGTCTCCATATTGGCTACGGAGGATACGGACGGCAGCAGGCCCCATACCGGAGCGTTGCGGATGCTCTCCACAGGCTCGCCGTCCATGCCGGTGCTGCGGATATAGATACCCAGTTTCTCAGCTCCGTCGTTGAGGGTGCCGCAAGGGATGCCTCCGGCCGCAGCCATTACTGATATGCCGGCCGCACTGCGCGAAATGCCGGCCTGACGTGCCGCAGACTGATCGTAGTCCACTTTTACAGCAGGCACCATCGGAGACCAGTCGTCAGTCACCAGCCAGGTGGCGTCGCTTTCCTCCATGATGGCCTGAGCCTGTGCGCAGAGATCCTTGAGCACGGCGGGGTCAGGCCCCTGGAACATCACCTCGATGGGATAAGGGCGGTACATCAGGTTGTACTGCTTGACTCTCACGTAGGCTTCCGGATAGGCGTTCATAAGCTCATTCTGTATCCTGGGGATGCTCTCCACCATCCTGTCATAGTCCTTGTAGTCTATGATCAGCTCTCCGTAGCTCAGTGACGGGTCGGCGATGGCCCTTACCAGGCAGTACCGTCCCGGAGTGCCGCCGAGCGAAGTGACGACGTGATCCACATTGTCGTCCTGACGGATATAGGCCTCGATTTCCTCCAGATCGCTCTCCACCTTTCCCGGAGCCGTGCCTTCCGGCATCCGGTATTCTATATAAAGCTGGTTGTAGACCATGTCGGGGAAGAACATCTGGGGTATATACTGATAGCACCATACGCTGCCGAGTACCAGGATGATGGCTATGCCTACGGCGATGAGGCGATGGGATAGCACGTGGTCCAGTACGCGGCGGAACCAGCGGTATATCTTGGAGTCAAACGGGTCTTTGTTCTCATTGGCGGTGCCGCTTCCCTTGGGATAGCGCAGGGTCAGGTCGCAGTGGACCGGGACGTGGGTCAGGGCCAGTATCCAGCTCAGCAGCAGGGAGACGGCCAGGACTATGAAGAGGTCCCTCACGTAGGTTCCGGCCATGTCCGGGGACATGAATATCGGGAAAAATGCCAGTATGGCGATGACCGTGGCTCCGAGCAGGGGCATGGCCGTCTTCTTGCAGATGTTGGTCAGGCACTGGGGTTTGGGTACTCCGCGCTTCATGTCCACGAGAATGCCGTCCACTATCACTATCGCGTTGTCTACCAGGATGCCCATCGCTACTATGAAGGAGCCGAGGGACACCCTCTGCAGTGTGCCGTCCATCATGTCCAGGATGAAGAACGAGCCGAAGACTATCACCACGAGGCTGGTGGCTATGATGACTCCGCTGCGGAAGCCCATGGTCAGCATCAGCAGGAGGATGACGATGACTATGGATTCAATAAGGTTGACGATGAAGGTGTTGATGGAGCCGCTCACTATTTCCGGCTGGAAGAACACCTTGTGAAATTCTATGCCGGCGGGGATAGACTCGGCCTTGATCTCTTCCAGTCTGGCTTCCACTTCCTTGCCGATCTTGATGATGTCGGTGCCTGACTCGGCGGAGATGAGCAGGCCGATGGCCGGCTGTCCGTCGTACTTCATGGAGTTGCGCACGGGAGTCTGATAGCCGTAGGTGATGTCGGCCACGTCGGAGAGCTTGAGCTGGTCGTCCTCGTGCCCCTGGATGATGAGGTTGCGTATGTCGTCTATGCTTCCATAGGCATCGCCCATCTCTATCTTCATCCTGCGGTCAGGCGTGTCAAAGTATCCGGAATAGATGACGGAGTTCTGGGAGTTGAGGGTGGTCAGCAGTTCGGTTGGGTGTACTCCGAGGTTGGCCATGCGGTCGGCCTTCATGTCGATGTTCACGCAGCGGGTGCGCTCCCCGTAGGTCATGGCTTTTGCCACTCCGTCTATATTGCTGATCTCACGGCATATCATGTCAGCATACCGTCCGGCCTCACTGTATCCGTATCCGTCAAATGTGAGAGCGTAGAACATGCCGTACACGTCTCCGTAGTCGTCCATAACCATGACCTGGGCCGATGCCGGCAGACTGGCTTTCGCATCATTGACCTTGCGGCGGAGCATGTCCCACTCCTGCTGGGTGGCCCCGTCCGGAGTGGTGGTCTTGAGAGTTACCGTGATGATGGCCATGTCGTCGAAGGACTGGGATGTGACCGTACCGACTTCGTTCATCCTGCGTATCGTCTCCTCCAGCGGCCGGGTGACTTCCAGTTCCGTCTCGTATGCCGTCGCTCCGGGATAGACTGCGGCTACTACGGCGACCTTGACCTTGATCTCCGGGTCCTCGAGTTTGCTCATGCTGTTGTAGGCGAAGACTCCGCCCACTACAAGACAGATGAGTACGGCTACTACGAGTATCTTGTTCTTCAGTGCATATTCTGCAATATTCATGGCTGTAGGGAATTACAGAAGATTACCGACGTTGGTGGCTGATGCTCCGGGCAGGATCTGGACCTGTTCCCCTTCTTTCATAGAGTGGACTCCGGCTGTCACGACTGTCTCCCCGGCATTGAGCCCTGAAGTGATGCGGGCGTTGCCGTCCCGGTCGATGTCCTCGGCTGTGACTGAGCGTCTCTCCACTCTGCCGTCACGGTCTACGACCCAGACACAGCTCTGTCCCTGCGACTCGAAGAGGGCTGTGGCCGGTATGCTCACCGAGGCGTCTTCACCTGAGTTGAACTCAATGTACACGGCGGTACCTGTTCCGGGATGGGGCGTGGTCCCGTCAGAGGCCGGTCTGAGGGCGTAGCGGGCTGTGAAGAGCTGATTGAGATTGGCCTTCTTGGTGATGTCTATCAGATCCAGTCGGAAAGTCCTGTCAGGGTATATGTCTACAGTACACCAGCTGCGGAGTGCATTGTCTATGCTGGCGAAGTCCGTGGCGGGGATGTCCACCCTGACTACGGGGGCATTGTCGCTGATGAGAGTCACGACAGGCATACCTGCACCTACGGTCTCGCCGGCCTCAAAGTGTATCTGCTGGACGTAGCCGTCGAAGGGTGCGGTCATCTTCGTGTCGTTGAGAGCGTTCTTGTGCGCGTTGTAGAGGGCGGTCATCTGCTCCAGACCGTAGCGGGCCTTATCGTAGTCGTTCTGGGCCGCGCTGCCCCGGTCGGCCAGCTCTATGACCCTGCCGGCCTCGGCCTTGGCCTGCTCGTATTTCGCTGTAGTGGCCTCCAGTTGCAGGGCGTAGTCCCTTTCCTCTATCTCCGCCAGAGTATCTCCTTTGCATACGTGCTGGCCCTCGCGGAAATGCACCGCAGCTATCGGTCCCGCCACCCTGAACGACAGATTGACATCTTTCTCAGGCTGAATCCTGCCAGGATAGGATACGATTCTGGTGCTGCCGATACTTTCGGCGATTGCAGTCCTGACATAGGGGATGCTTTCCTCTTTCCGCCCTTGTTCACCGTTAGTTCCGCAGCCTGCCAAAATGTTTGTTATAGAGGCGGCAGCGACTGTTACCGCAAGTCCTTTGAGTACACGTCTCATCGTATTGTTCAGTTATTTAAACCTTATTTAATAGCCTATTAATGCATGATGCGCTACAAGCCGCAAAAACTATGCCCTTAACTTCCTCTGAACTTCCTCGGGGAAAGTGCCGGGCTTTCCGGCGAAAACGGTTCACTTTCCCCCGCGGCATGAGACTTCTGGGGAGGTCCAGCAGGGCGTGCTTTTGGAAATGCCTAGTATACAGGTACTTTGAAAAAGAGCATTTGCTGGACCTGGGGTGAAAAGGCGGTTTTGTGGCAAAAAACGGGCAGTCCAGCAAACCTCCAGATTATATGCATCTAACAATCAGTGCAATACGTTTGGGAGATGTGTTGGACATTGTAAGAATCTGTTTAAATTTTATTCAAAAATAATTTTATGGCAGCGATTTGCAGCATGGCTTCGTGCGTGTCAGCCCT
>CALVDG010000047.1 GCA_944326255.1 uncultured Bacteroidales bacterium | reverse complement strand
TGCCGGGCCTGGCCGGTCGGGATACCTTTGCAGCGTCATTTGTAAACATT
This sequence comes from uncultured Bacteroidales bacterium, assembly GCA_944326255.1. Classification (GTDB taxonomy): domain Bacteria; phylum Bacteroidota; class Bacteroidia; order Bacteroidales; family UBA932; genus Coprenecus. The sequence goes on along the minus strand of CALVDG010000047.1, from coordinate 4,627 downwards.
AAAATTCAAAATACAATGAAGCTGATAGAAATTATCTCACTGGCCGCTGTAGCGGTCTTCGCAACATCCTGCGAGAAAACTGAAAACCAGAATCAAGAACCTGAAACGGTGCTCTCAGAGGCGGTAGCCGGAACTTATACCGGTTATTCGACAGCAGAGTTCCAGTATTCGTCTACGCCTATGGTCAGTCAGAACCAGTCCCTGAAAGTCACGGCAGAGGAGGGCGGAACGGTCTCCGTAAGCTATACTTCCGATACCTGGGGCACATTCTCCCTGTCAGGAGTGACGGTTACGGAAAGTAACGGCTCTTACAGCCTGAGCGGCAGCGGCAAGACAGTAATGGGCATGTCGGCTGACTCTCAGAGCGAGTACGACTGCACTCTTTCGGCGACAGTCAAAAGTACGGAAGACTTCACTTTTGCGTTTGATGTTCCGGCAGTGATGGGCGGTCTGAAGATTACTCTTCTTCCCGGTAATCCTCCTGCCGAGCTGCTGCTCAGCGGTTCTTACACCGGAACTTTGACAATGTCGGTCATGGGAACGGCCATGGACCCGATGGAGGAAGCCCAGGTGTCGCTTGCCGCTGAAGGTGATGTATGGACACTGACACTTCCGGAGATGGGTATGGGCACAATGTCCATGGAGTCCATATCCGTGGAGGTGGAACTGGCCGAATCCGCTGACGGCTACACTCTGAGTGCGGAAAGCATAGAGGCTGTGTCCGGCGAGACCAGTATAACCGGTTCTCTGACCGGGACAGTCAGTGCGGACGGCAGCACTATGACTCTCAGTGCCGAGATCACCCCGGGTGCCATGCCTATGGCCATCAATGTGGATTTCGAAGGAACGAAATAAATGAAAAGAATCCCAAAGCCATTATTAATATTGTTGCCGGTGGGAGCGGCCTTGCTGTCGCTCCCTTCGTGCAACGGTTTGTTCGAGGGGATCTATGATGAGCCTGTGGCAGCCAGTGAATTCGGATTCACGAAGGTAGAGCAGGCTACCTCCTCGGGGACGATATATATCGATGCTACCTCGTATACGAAGTGGACATATATAGATTTCGATACATATTCTATAGATACCACGCTGATTGCTGAGGACGGTTCAGAGAGTGGGGAGGTGATGGAAGGCTGGGATCTGGCCGTACACCGTTATGATACAAAGACCAACGGTGGCTCTGTGCTTGAGACGGAATATACTTCACTGGATGAGTTTCGTGTATCGGGCAGAATCCCCGAAGGAGAGTATGTGGAGGATATCTGGACTGAGGACAGAATAACAATAGATATGTCCCAGATGATGAATGGTGTCATTCTTTATGCCCCGTCATGGTATAATCCAGAGTTGTCCAAGTGGCTCAATGTGGATACTTCCACCATGCCGCCTGTCTACACTATGTCGGGCAGAGTCTATGTTCTTAAAACTCAGGACGGCAAAGCGGCAGCCCTGCAACTGACCAACTATATGAATGACAGCAAGGTCAAGGGTTTTATGACCATTGATTATGTATATCCGGTAGAATTCTGACCATGAACAGGATAATCTTTTTGCTCGTGGTGCTTTCGCTGGCGGCTCAGAGTCTTTTCGCCTCCGCATCCGTAACCGTCACCGGTGCGGTCAGGGACAGCAGGGGAGAGCCGCTTTCCGGTACAGTCGTGACAGTCGTCGGAAACGACAGACTGTATGCTGTGGCCGGAGATGACGGCAGATATACTATAAGCGTACCGGACGGTGCGGCAGTGCTCAGGTTTCATCTTCTGGGCTATCTGACTCAGGACATACCGTTGGAGAAAGTGAAGGACAATCTCCTGAATGTGGTGCTGGAAGAGGATCTTATGAATCTGGAGACAGTAGTCGTCACCGGAACCAGGACACCTAGACTTCTTAAGGAGAGCCCTATCCTGACCCGGGTCATAACCGATCTGGATATTCAGAGGGTGGATGCCCTCAATATCGGTGACTTGCTGGAGTCGGAACTGCCCGGCATAGAATTCTCGTATGCGATGGACCAGCAGGTGACCCTGAATATGCAGGGCTTCGGAGGCAATTCGGTTCTCTTTCTGGTAGACGGGGAACGCATAGCCGGCGAGACCCTGGACAATATCGACTACAACCGCCTGAATCTGGATAATGTCCAGAGGGTCGAGATAGTCAAGGGTGCGGCCTCGTCCCTGTACGGCTCCAATGCCGTGGGCGGGGTGGTCAATCTCATCAGTGCCGGGGCGACCGAGCCCTGGTCTGTAAACGTCAACGCCCGATACGGAGCCCACAATGAGCAGCGGTACGGCGGCTCGGTAGGTTTCCAGGCCGGGAAACTGAACAGCATGACCAATGCCCAGTACACCAGTATAGATTCCTACTCCATGCCCTCGGAGGGCGATTACAGCACCTTCTATGGCGGCTACAACTGGAGCGTCAAGGAACGTCTGCAGTATGAGCCTTTGGACGGTCTTAAATTCACAGCCCGAGCCGGCTACTTCTTCCGCGAGAGGGATCTGCAGAGCGATACCAGGGACCGTTACCGCGATTTCAGCGGAGGTCTGAGGGGAGAGTGGGATATCAACGACCGCAACCGTCTGGAACTCTCCTACGGCTTCGACCAGTACGACAAGAGCGATTACCTGCTCTTCAATGAAACCGATGTCCGGGACTACAGCAACGTACAGCATGTGGTGCGCGGAGTCTATACTTACAGTCTGGGAAAGGAGGGACAGCACACCATGATACTCGGAGGCGACTATATGCGCGACTACCTGATGTCCTACCAGTTCGAAGACAACGGATATTATGTCCAGCATACGGCGGATGTCTTCGGCCAGATAGAGGCTAAGCTGAGCGAGAGGTGGCATCTTATCGGAGGTCTGCGCTACGACTTCTTCTCCCAGAAGCGGCTCAGCCATTTCTCTCCGAAGCTGAGTCTGATGTACAGTCTCAAGAACTGGTCGTTCAGAGGCTCTTACTCCGGCGGCTTCCGGGCCCCGACCCTCAAGGAGATGTACATGTCCTTCGACATGGCCAGCATCTTCATGATTTACGGCAACCCTGACCTTGAACCTGAGTCCAGCGAGAACCTCTCCGTCTCGGCAGAGTACAACTGGAAATACCTCTCCGCCTCTGTCTCAGGCTTCTACAACTTCGTGGACAACCGTATCACCACCGTCTGGAACGAAGAGCTCGGCGGCATGATGTACACCAACATGAGCCCCCTGCAGGTACGCGGAGTGGACGTGTCCGTCTCGACCCGCCTGCCATTCGGTCTCGGGGCCCGGCTGGCCTATACCTTTACCGACGAGGCCATACGCGCCGGCGAGCCCCTGCTCTCCCAGACCCGTCCCCATTCGGCTACAGCCCGCATCGAGTACGGCAAGTCCTGGAAGAACTACGGCTTCAACGTGGCCATCAGCGGCCGCATTCTCTCCTCCGTGACCACCGAGGTCTACACCTCCGCCACCAACTACGAAGACACCGAGACCCAGACCTACCCGGCCTACACGATATGGAAACTGACCGTGTCGCAGGACATCTGGCGGGGCATACAGCTCAACGTGATAGTGGACAATCTCTTCAACTACCGGCCCGACTATTACTACAGCAGCACCCCGAGCACCGTCGGAACAACGGCCGCAGTCTCCCTTTCGATGAATATCGAGGAGTTTTTCAATAAAAAATAGGAAATATAAAAACGCAGCATGATTCAAAAAACGGCAAAACTCATCACTCTCATAGTAGTATCCATCCTGGCAGTCCTCATCCTGTGGGGACTCTGGGCGTTTCTGGCTGCCCCTACGCGGGTGGCCTTCCTGAACTACCAGGTCATCACCCTCGGTCAGATCTCCAAGGCCAATGACAGCCGCATGGTCCGCCTCTACGAGCTCACCCCTGAGGATGCCTCCAAGGCCGGTCATTACGACATCCTCCTGATCAACGGCATGGGCTTGAGAATCACCGAGGAACAGCGGGCGCAGATACAGAAGGCCGCCGACCGGGGCCTGCCCGTGCTCTCGACCATGGTCACCAACCCGGCCAACGACATCAACACCGTGGACTCCACCCTCGCCCCGGAGCTTCAGGCCTACCTTTCCAACGGCGGTCCGGTAAACTACCGCAACATGCTCGCCTTCATCCGCCGCAGGATCGACCGCAAGGTCATCGCCGCCCCTCAGCCCGCTCCCGCCGAGGAATACACGGTGGAGAACATCTACCACCCCTCGCTGGACGGCAGAGGAGGGGAGGAGGAGGGCTTCCGCTCCATCGCAACCTATAATCAGTGGCTCAGGGACAATGGCCTCTGGAAGGAAGGCTCTCCCCGCATCATCGTCACCGGCCAGATGGGCGACCCCACCGACCTGATAGCCTCCCTAGAGGCCACCGGCAACGTCGTCTATCCGATCCGCAGCACCATGCCCATGCTCCGCACCGGGCAGCTCGATTCCATCGCCCCTTCGGCGGTGATCAACATGGCGCACGGCCGCTTAGGCGACGGGATGGTCAAGTTTCTGGAAAAATCCAATATTCCCCTCTTCTCTCCCCTGAATGTCAATTCCCTGGTCTCCGACTGGGAGGCCGATGAGATGGGTATGGCCGGGGGCTTCCTCTCCCAGAGCGTGGTGACTCCCGAGATAGA
>CALVDG010000046.1 GCA_944326255.1 uncultured Bacteroidales bacterium | reverse complement strand
GTCAATCCCAGCAGGACTCCGAGCGGAGCGTCCTTCTTACGCAGAAGATGACGTATATAGACAAGCAGCAGCACGGAGAGTATCAGACGGAAGGATGTCAGTATATATTTCCCGATATTCCCTCCGAAAGACATTCCGAATGCCATGCCCTCGTTCTCGATGAACAGTATCTGAAACCAGTTGCCGAGGACAGGTATTGACTCACCGAGCTGCATATTGGTCTTGACCAGAATCTTAGTCACCTGGTCAATCACCAGAAGAACCACCGCGAGCGCTATTATGAGACCGGCCTTCTTACCCTTGGAAAGCGTCATTACTTCTTGGAGTTAAGTTTGGCCTCGACACTCAATGTGGCATGAGGAACCAGTTTGAGCCTCTCCTTGGGAATCAGCTTTCCGGTCGCACGGCAGATACCGTATGTCTTGTTCTCAATCCTTACAAGAGCCGCCTCCAGCGAGTTGATGAACTTGAGCTGTCTCTGAGCCAGCTGTCCCGACTCTTCTTTCGACAGAGCAGAGGCACCTTCTTCCAGAACCTTGAATGTGGGAGAGGTATCCTCAGTATCATTGCTGGTACTGTGAGTGATCGCAGACCTGAGCTGTTCGTAGTCATCCCTTGCCTTTTCGAGCTTCTTCAGAATGATCTCTTTGAATTCCTGCAGCTCTTCATCGCTGTAACGTACCTTCTCGAGTACTTCATTCTTGTTTTCGTCAGTGTTGTCCATAGCTGAAAAGTTTTAATATTACTTTGTAAAATTAATCATTTTTTGTGAATAATCAATACCTGACCTTGTCCGGATTGGACCTCCACAGCAGGAAAGGCCGCAGCCCTTCCTCCGGGAGCAGCTGAATGAAAGGCAGTTTCCTCTCATCAAGCGGCTTGGCTACTTCCACATATATCATGTCGTCGTCGAAGCCGGCAGCCGCAGCGTCATCCCTTCCGGCGGCATAGTACACTCTTGAGATATGCGCCCAGTAACATGCGGCCAGACACATGGGGCACGGCTCGCAGCTGGTATAGAGCTCGCATCCCGAAAGGTCGAATGTACCCAGCACGGCGCAGGCCCGGCGTATGGCATTGACCTCCGCATGGGCAGTGGGATCATTGTCCACCGTCACGGTATTGGAGCCCTCGGCCACAACTTTTCCGTCCTTGACAATCACCGCACCGAAAGGGCCGCCGTTGCCGGAGGAGGCATTGTCCTCAGCCAGGGATATGGCCCTGCGCATATGGTCATTTACCGTCATTATCTTTCAAGCCTCATCTTTATAGTACTGTCTTCCAGCCATTCGATATCAGTTCCTCCGTCCACCGAATCCTGCAGCACGATATCCTTGGCAAGGGTCTGTGAGGCGATATAATCCTTGAAGCCTGCCAGGGCGTCCTCAACCTCAGGCAGTCTCTGGATATACGCGGTTATCTTGTCCGTCACCTCGAAGCCGCTGTCCTTACGCAGGTTCTGAATCCTGTTTACAAGCTCGCGGGCCACTCCCTCATTGCGGAGCTCCGGAGTAACGGTGATATCGAGGGCTATGGTCAGCCTGCCTTCTGTAGCCACCAGCCTTCCGGGCATATCCTCAGAAGACACCTCGTAATCGGACGGCTCCAGAACCACATCTCCCGACGGCAGACGCAGCGTATACGGACTGCCCTCCAGACCGGCCTGTTCCACCGCAGCGATATCCTGCTGGGACAGCGTACCGAATGACGCCGCTATCTCCTTCATCTGCTTGCCGTAACGCTTGCCGAGAGTCTTGAAATTGGGTTTTATCTTCTTGGTGATGAGCCCCGTGGTGTCCTTTATATATTCCACTTCCTTGACATTGACCTCGCCGAGCACGAGATTACGGACCTTCTCAAACTGTTCCTCCACCTTGGGGTCCAGTACGGGGATTATCATGCGCGACAGAGGCTGACGGACCTTGATGTTGACCTTGCGGCGCAGGGCCAGCACCATTGAGGAGGATTTCTGTGCCAGAGCCATACGGGCCTCGAGATCGGAGTCGATGCACGAGGTGTCGCACTCGGGCATGGGCATCATATGCACGGACTCCACGCTATGACGGGAAGTTCCGGCATTGAGGTCACAGAACAGGCGGTCCATGTAGAAAGGCGCGATAGGCGCGGCCAGTACGGCCACAGTCTCCAGAGCGCAGTAAAGGGTCTGATAAGCGGCCATCTTGTCCGCATCCATCTTTCCGCCCCAGAAACGCTTGCGGTTCAGGCGCACGTACCAGTTGCTGAGGTTGTCGCATACGAAGTCCTGAATCAGCCTGCCGGCTCCGGTGATGTCGTAATCCTCGTAGCAGGCCCTGACGTTCTTGACCAGGGTGTTGAGCAGGGACATCAGCCATCGGTCTATCTCCGGCCTCTCCGCCACCGGTACCGGAGACATGTTCTTGCCGTCAAATCCATCCACATTGGCATAAAGGGCAAAGAACGAATATGTATTATAGAGAGTTCCGAAGAACTTGCGGCGCACCTCGTCCACACCGGCCTCGTCGAACTTGAGGTTGTCCCAGGGCTGGGAGTTGGTGAGCATGTACCAGCGCAGTGCATCCGGACCGTAATTGTCCAGAGCCTTGAACGGGTCTACGGCATTGCCCAGACGCTTGCTCATCTTGTTGCCGTCCTTGTCCAGCACCAGTCCATTGGAGATGACTCTTCTGAAAGCCACGCTGTCGCTTATCATCGTATGGATGGCGTGCAAAGTGAAGAACCATCCGCGGGTCTGGTCCACTCCCTCGGCTATGAAGTCAGCGGTCTGGCCGAACTTGGGAGTGCCGAGAGCCTGCAGCCCCTCCTGGGCATAGGGCATGGAGCCTGAGTCGAACCACACGTCTATCAGGTCGGTCTCACGCACCATCTTCCGTCCCTTGTCGGACACCAGATATATCTCATCCACATACGGCCTGTGCAGATCGATGCGGTCGTAATTCTCCTTGGAATAATCTCCGGGAACAAATCCGGCTGCGGCCAGCGGATTCTCCTGCATGATGCCGGCGGCCACCGCCTTGTCTATCTCGGCGTAGAGTTCCGCTACGGAACCTATGCACTTCTCCTCGGCTCCGTCTTCTGTCCTCCATACAGGCAGGGGGGTTCCCCAATAACGGCTGCGGGAAAGATTCCAGTCCTGCAGGTTCTCCAGCCACTTGCCGAAACGGCCGCTGCCGGTGGAGGCCGGCTTCCACTCTATGGTCCTGTTGAGTTCTATCAGACGGTCCTGCACTGCGGTAGTGCGGATAAACCACGAATCCAAAGGATAATACAGCACGGGCTTGTCGGTCCTCCAGCAGTGAGGATAGGAGTGTACGTGCTTCTCTATCTTGAAGGCCTTGTTCTGGCCCTTGAGCATCACGCAGATATCCACGTCGATAGTCGGAGTCTCGGGCGTAGCCTCCGGATCGTAGGCATTCTTGACATAACGTCCGGCGAACTCCCTGTACAGATCCACGTCCACCCTCTCGCGGACAAATTCCGGATCAAGGTCCTCTATGCGGTACATCTTGCCGTGACGGTCCACCTGGGCCTGCATCACTCCGGCAGCATCACGCACCATCAGGGCGGGCACTCCGCTCTGGCGGGCCACCTTGGCGTCGTCGGCACCGAATGTAGGGGCAATGTGGACAATACCTGTGGTGCCCTCGTCCGTGGTCACGTAGTCTCCGGGAATCACTCGGAAAGCACCCTCATCGGGACGTATCCACGGAATAAGCTGCTCGTAGCGCATACCTACAAGGTCGGTGCCCTTATATGAGCCTTCAAGCACTTCGAAAGGCACTTTTCCGTTGAAATGGTCGTGAACCAGCGCCTTTGCGACGACATAGACACCGGGAAGACCGGTGTAGGGATTCGAGGAGCGCACCAGGACGTACTCGATGCCGGGGCCTACACACAGGGCGGTATTGGAAGGCAGGGTCCAGGGGGTAGTAGTCCAGGCGATGAAGTAGAGGGGATCCCCTCCGGCTTTCTGGAAAAACGGCTCGGAAACCTCGTCACGGATTACCTTGAACTGTACGACCGCAGTCGTGTCCTTCACGTCCCGGTAGCAGCCGGGCTGGTTGAGCTCGTGGGTACTCAGGCCTGTACCCGCTGCCGGAGAATAAGGCTGTATGGAGTATCCCTTATACAGATAACCTTTCTTGTATATCTCCTTGAGCAGATACCACAGTGTCTCTATGTAACGGTTGTCGTATGTGATATAAGGATTGTCGGTATCCACCCAGTAGCCCACGCGCTCGGTCAGGTTGACCCATTCCTTGGTGTATTTCATGACCTCGCGGCGACAGATGGAGTTGTATTCGGCTACGGATATCTTCTTGCCTATGTCATCCTTGGTGATGCCGAGCATCTTCTCCACTCCCAACTCCACGGGCAGACCGTGTGTGTCCCATCCGGCCTTGCGGCTGACATGATATCCGGACTGAGTCTTGAAGCGGCATATCACATCCTTTATCGAGCGGGCCATCACATGGTGGATGCCCGGCATACCGTTCGCGGACGGAGGTCCCTCGAAGAACACGAACTCTGGCGCCCCCTCCCTCATCTGAAGGGTCTTGTGAAATATATCCTGCTTCTTCCAGCTGTCCAGAACCTCGGCCGACAGGCCCGTCAGGTCCAATCCTTTATATTCTTTAAACATATTCTGAATTTTAACGGGCAAAGATATAAAGATTTCGT
>CALVDG010000045.1 GCA_944326255.1 uncultured Bacteroidales bacterium | reverse complement strand
TCACCGTGCTCTACAGGGGAGCCGAGGAGACGCCGTTCGACACTCCCGAGGAGAACCGAGTCGCCATCTGCGTCGTGAACGACGCCGAGTAGCACCGCCCCTCGAGACAATCACCATGATGCCGGCCACGGAAATTCTCCGACCGGCATCTTTCTTTAACATTTTATAAACTGAAAAATGAAAAACAAAGGATTACGACTGACGATGATTGCGCTTGCCGCAGCATCATGCACTGCCGTCTCGTGTACTGATACCGCTCTTGACAGGGATGAGGACAACCTTACGGAGATACGCCTTACCAGCGGTATAGACGTGCTGTCAAAGGCGGCCTGGCCGCAGACCGACATACAGATTACCGAGGGTGAGCAGGTGCGTGTATGGGTGGACAGGAACACGGAAGGTTACCCGGAACTGTACGGACAGACCTTGACGGCAGACGGTTCCGGCAATCTTTCCGGAGACTACAAGATGTATTTCCCGATGAATGGGGACAATGTCAACATCTACGCCCTGCACACCAATGCCTATTTCCCTGACTCGGACTTCCCCGCAGCTACTTTCACTCATTCCGTGTCAACGGAGCAGACCGGTCTTGAACAGTATGTATCATCAGACCTCCTTTATGCCAGATCCAGGGATGTTGCCAAGACAGAGGACGCAGTGCCGCTCAAGTTCTATCACCAGCTGTCCAAGCTGCAGGTAGCCATCGTGGCCAAGGACGGCATCATGCAGGAGGATATCGCGGAAGTGACAGTGGGCGGCACCAGGGTACTGGCCAACGTCACTCTGACAAAGGACATGAGCGCCAATGCCCTTACTGTAACCCCGGCTGGCAGTCCTGCGGCCATATCGATAGGAACTGACCTCTCTACGGACTTCTTCGAGGGCAGTGTAAGATACAATGATGTCATCATCGTTCCGCAGACAGTGCCCTCCGGTACGGCATTTCTGAACATCACCCTCAGAGGCGGCACCAGCATTACGTACAAGCTGGACTCCGACGCAGTTTTCGAGAGCGGAAGGAAATACATCCTGCAGATGACCGTGGATCTTAAGTCCATAGAACTCAATACAGTAGTCTCAGACTGGCTTGACGGAGATCCTATCATAGGCAACAGCGGTACGGTCAGATACATCGTACACTATACCGACAATACCAGCGAGCGGACCTACACCGACGGACCCGGGCCCGTCACTTTCAACGGTTCCGGCAAGACAGTCAGGAGCATCGAACTGCCCGATTACGGCAGGACCTACCTGATAGGCCGGAAGGACATCACCAGCATAGAACTGAATCTGGATGAGGACGGAGACCTGAATTTCCGGCCTTCGGAGGATGGATACACTCCCATAGGCAGTTATGCCGAGATGCAGCTCATCAACACACTTGGCGGAGCCATGGCCGGATACTACCGTCAGGAAGCAGACCTGGATCTGATGAACGAGCAGTGGACACCCATCGGCTCGGAGCAGGAGCCGTTCACCGGAATCTTCGACGGCAACGGATTCGAGATCTTGCGCATCAATGTCGCCGAGGGCTCCGCTACATATGCCGGCCTTTTCGGCTACCTCCGTGGTAACCAGGCCGTGCTGAAGGACATCATCCTGGCCTCCGGCGTAGTGGAAGGCACGACCTACACTGGCGGCATATGCGCTTACTGCTATGGCGGCACATTGGACGGCTGCCGCAATGCGGCGATGATACAATGTGTATCCTCAAAAGTTAGAACTTATTCAGGCGGCATTGCTGCATATCTGAACCAAGGCAAGGCCCTGAACTGCGGCAATTCCGGAAATGTCTCCGCTTCTTATTCTTCTTCTTCTTATAGTGATGCTTATTCAGGAGGAATAATAGGGTATATAAACAATTCGGGAGAAATAGCAGCATGCTGCAACTCTGGCAGTATCTCCGTTTCTTCTTATAGTGATGCTTATTCAGGAGGAATGACAGGGTATATATACAATTCGGGAGAAATAGCAGCATGCTATAACTCCGGTAGTATCTCCGCTTCTTCTTCTTATAGTGAAGCTTATTCAGGAGGAATAGCAGGGTACATAAACAATTCGGGAGAAATAACAGCATGCTACAATACAGGTAGAATTGTTGCAAATGGTGATGATTATGAATATGAATATGAATATGGGATAGTAGCTCGCGGCAGCTCTTCCTCCATAGTGACCTCCTGCTACTGGCTGGATGGGATGAGTGAGGACGGCGGAGTGCCGTCAGGCGTGAAGCAGAAGGATGTCCAGTCATTCACCGGGTCGTTCACGCCCGATGCCGCAGCATACCCGGAGTGGGGTCTCGGCAACGGCGAGACCAACGGATGGTGGAAGAACTACAACGGAAACGACAACCTCCCGCAGTTGTGGTGGAAATAATCTTAAAGCAATATGAAAAACATTTTTACAATCTTGGCCGCAGCACTGTCGGTGATGGCGGCAGGCTCATGTGACTCGACGGTCACCCCGGGCGAGCCGGATCTCACGCGCCGTGAGATCGTACTTTCAACTTCGATAACCGCGGCCGGTGTCAAGGCTGCTTATCCCCAGACCAATACCCAGCTCATAGCCGGAGAGACGGTCAATGTATGGGTGGATGAGAACACCGGAGGGACTGTCGTGCCTCTGTACGAGAATTTTATCCTGACAGCCAACGGATATGGAGGACTGTCCGGAGGAGCAGCCATGTACTATCCTCAGAATGACCACACTGTGGACATCTATGCAGTCCACACCAACGCGGCCCTGGCAGACCGGCAGTTCCCTACGGGCAGGCTGACCCACAGCGTGTCAGCCAGTCAGCGCAATCTGGACTCGTATGTATGGTCCGACCTGCTGCTGGCCTCGGCCAGGAACATCCCGAACGGCTCGGAGGAGGTGCAGCTGGTCTTCCGTCACCTGCTCTCCAAGGTGCAGGTGGCCCTGGTGCTTGAGGACGGTCTCGGAGCATCGGATATCGTGGGCATCATGATAAGGAACACGAGACTCGAGGCAGGTTTCTCGCTGAACAAGAGCGGTTCCGCCTCGAGTACGGACATCACCCCCGAAGGTGAGACGGCTGATATATGGATCGGTACGGATATTTCCCCGGACTTCAACGCTCCGGCCTACAATGATGCGGTTATAGTGCCGCAGATCCTCGGAGCCGGTTCTGCGTTTGTGGTAGTCGAACTTGCTGACGGTACCAGGCTGGCCTACACTCTCAAACAGGATACCTCCTTTGAAAGCGGCTACTGCTATCAGTACCACATCACGCTTACCAGAGACGAGATCAGCGTGACCTCGCAGGTCATCGACTGGGTACCGGGAGGCAGTGTCTCGGGTGAGGCGGACATAGTCGTGGACTGATACTCAGCAGTCATCATTGCAGTTACAGGTACTCGCGGCCGGACAGACCGCGCCAGAGGGCGTAGTATTTGAGGGTGGAGACGGGCTTGGTGGCGACGAGCTGATAGCGGACGGATGGGCCGCAGTTGAAATACATCGAGCGGGACAGGAATGTGCCGTAACCGGTGATGTCCCCGATACTGTAGACTATCTTCTGATCACCGTAGAATATCTCCAGCCGGTCGCCGTACATGGCCACTGAAGCATTGTCCGACAAGTGAGTGAAGACTCCGTCCTTTTTCAATGTAAGTTTGAAACAGTCATTGTCGCAGACTATCGGCTCTTCCGTATGCTGTCGCAGTGCCCCGCAGTTCTCGTGTACCCAACGCTTCTGAAAGCGGTTCCACTGGGAAAAATTATCAAAAGGCATATTCTCCCCCTTCTCAAACCATCCTGTCTCAAGCAGGCGGGCGGAAAGTCCGCAGTCACAGGTGATATTGTCTCCGGAGGTCTGTATCGTACCGAAGCGCAGGCAGTGCGGGCAGAGATAGGCCGCATACTGCAGTCCCTCCGCCAGGGCCTTGCCGCGGTACAACGCCCCGCTGGCGGCCTGGGTCTCGTAGGCATTGACATACAGGTCCCGGCAGATGGCCTCATAGACCTCCTCCACCGTCATTCGGGAGAGTTCTTCCGGAGTATATTCGTGTACCAATTCTCCATACATCGGCCCCTTGCGCTTATGGTCGGCCCATCTCGGACGCAGCAGATAGCCTCCGGTGAGACGGTAGGTCAGCAGGGCCACGCCCGTATCCTTGACCAGGGCGGCGGTGCGGGGCGAGATAAACTCGGTCTCGCCGTCCCAGCTGCGGTTGCCTTCGGGGAACATTCCCACGGAGACTCCGGCCCGCAGATTGGCTTCGATCGAAGCTATCGCGGCATCTCCCTTGGCCCCTTTCTCTCTGGGTATTATGCCGAAGAGGGGGTTGAGGAAGAATCCTGCTATGCCACGGGTCAATGAGGCATTGGCCACGAAGCGCATATGCCTCCGGGTACCGATGACCATCAGGGCCGGGTCGAGGTTCTGGGTGTGGTTGCCCAGGCACAGGAATGTCCTGCTGCGCACCTTGCACGGCTTGTACTTTATATGCAGGATGATATTGACGAAAGGGCCTACGAATGTACGGCAAAAGGCGTAGACTCCGCGCTGGAAGCCCACGCCTTTAGTAATCTTTGAACTGCCTGACCTCATGCAGCTTACTTTTGGTCAGCAGCCTGGTTCTTCCTGGCCTCTTCCTCTTCGAGCACACGGTAGGCCACCTTGCCCACAAGTGTCTTGGGCAGCTCGCTGCGGAACTCGATGTCGTAGGGCATGGCGTACTTGGCGATGTACTTGCGGCAGTAGGCCAGCAGCTCGTCCTTGGTCTCCTGAGTAGGCTCGTTGCCGGGGCAGAGCATGACGAAGGCCTTTACCTTCTGCATCTTGTAGGGATCGGGTACGCCGATGATGCAGCTCATCTGCACCTTCTCGTGTGCGTCGAGGATGTTCTCGAGCTGGGCGGGATAGACATTGTAGCCGGATGTTACTATCATCCTCTTGATGCGACCCCGGAAATATACGAAGCCCTGGTCGTCCATGCAGCCCAGGTCTCCAGTGTAGAGCCAGGTCAGGCCGTCGGCGTGCTTGCGCAGGGTCTTGGCTGTCTCCTCGGGCTTGTTGTAGTAGCCGAGCATGACGGTGGGGCCGGAGAGCACTATCTCGCCCTCCTCGCCGTAGGGCACTTCCTCCTCGGTATCGGGTTTGACTATCTTGAAATAGGTGTCGGGGAAAGGTATGCCGATGCTGCCCTCTTTCTGGAGCTTGACCGGAGTCAGGCAGCAGGCGGTGACGCACTCGGTGGT
>CALVDG010000044.1 GCA_944326255.1 uncultured Bacteroidales bacterium | reverse complement strand
CTGAAGAACAGGTGCAGGTAGCCTATTGCGGAGAAGTACTCCACGTTCTCCAGAGTACGGCTCAGTCCGTCGGGGAAGACGGAGGCCCGGCTGAGTATGCCGTTGGCATCCAGGTCCTGACGGGAATATATGAGGTCAAAATAGACTCCCCACCAGCCGCTGCGGTAGGACTGGCCCAACTCGATGATCCACAGGTCTTTCCCGACCGCCTGGGAGCCGTAGGAGGCCGACCAGCGGAATTCCAGGGCATTGTCCAGGAAGTTGCCGTTCCAGTTGAGGGTGTACAGGAAGGGAGCTCTGGATGACTCTACTCCATCAGGCAGACCTCCGTGGAAATACTCTCCGTCCGATACTCCCCTGAGATTGGAGACCTGTACGGCAAGGTCCTGCGTAGGAGTGATGTGCCAGGTGCCCATGATTCCGAGCTGATAGCAGGGGAAACTGCCGCCGAAGTCGCTGTACTGCATGACATACACCGGGGCAGCCCAGGCTTCCTGGCCTCCGAGGGCCATGACCTGCTTGCCGAAAGTCAGGGTAAACCGGCGGACCGGAGTCCAGGCCATGTAGGCGTAGTCTATGGATTCCAGCAGGTTGTCAAATGTGTTGGAACGGAAGTTGGCGTTGAAGCTCTGGCGGAACTGGTAGTAGATCTCCCGGTTCTTGCCGACTCTGCCCTCGATGTTCCAGCGGAAGTTGTCCATGCGGAAATGGGCGGATGGCTTTCCGCCCTGAGGCATGTCGGCCCTGAGCGAGCCGCGCATCTGGAAGGCCATGTCGTGGTTGTGCAGGAAAGTCTCGGAGACCTTGCCGTCCAGAAGGGTGTCTGTAATCGACCATGTCCGGGCCGCGTATGCTGAAACAGCCGCCGCCATGACGGCAATCAACAGGATAAGTCTTTTCATTACCGGCTATTCGTTAACAGTCAGTGCGTATTTTCTGATTATGGATACAGTGGATGTGTCGGAGGCGAAGACGGAATACAGGCCCTGTTCTTCCTGGGCCGGGTCTCCGGTGTAGTCGTCTCCCGGCTGCCACATCAGGTGGTCCTGTGACGGTATCGCGAGACCGCCCCAGCCCCAGAAGTTAAAGCCGGCGAGCATACTGCCTGAGGCTTTCTGTCCGTTCATCTGCGACAGCATGGCCTCATAGTAGCGGTCTCTCATGCTGACGGATGTGCTGCGCGAGAAGCCAACGCTGTCCCTCGGGAAGCCGAACTCCTCCACCACCAGAGGCTTGTGGAGTCTGCGGGCCACTTCCATGTGCTCGTCCAGGTATTCCAGCGAGAGATCTATAGCCGGCTGGACCGTGCCGTCGTTCATGTCATCACGGGAAGTCCAGCCCCAGTTGAAGGGCCAGATATGAATATTCAGATAATCTATATAAGGTGAGCGGCCTATCTCTTCCCAGAGGCTCAGGTCCACCTCGCAGCCGTACTTGCCCTCGCTGCCGACCGACACCAGATGATTGGGATCGATGACCTTGATAATCTCGGCTGTCTCTGTCAGCCAGGTCCTGAACGTCTCCTTGTTCTCCTCTCCGAAAGGTCTGGGCTCGTTGCATATCTGCCATGAGAAGATGGCCGGGTCGTCGCGGTATGCCTTGCCGGTGACGGTGTTGGTACGCGATACTATGTCCATCACGTAGCGGCGGAACAGGCCCATGGCCGAGTCGGACTTCATGAAGTTGGAGACGTAGTCCACGTATTCGTTGTAGCCGGCGACCCTGGGCAGGGGGATGTCTCCGTAACCGGCCCACTTGAGATACTGCGAGTAGCCGCCGCTCCATTCCCAGGCATTGCCCAGATAGAGCACGGCCTCCATGTCCCGTTTGCCCAGCTCGACGAGGAAATAGTCCAGCCCCCGGAGCAGGGTGTCATTGTATTTGCCCGGAGCATATTGAAGGGTCGGCTCCACTTTGGTATATACGCCGCGTTCTCCGTCGGAGCCCACCAGCACGCGCAGGTTGCGCACTCCCATCGAGCACAGGCTGTCCAGCTCGCGGGTCAGCCGCTCTCGGTCGCCTCCGCTGCCCTCCGAGGCAAGTATCGGCCCGTACCAGAAATTGGTACCTATAAAGTAATACGGCTGTTCGTGCTTGATGAACTGACCGTCCTCTATCCGGATGATGTCGTGGTTTTCTCTGTCCACGCAGGAGAGAATCACCACTGCGGTCAGGACGGCCAGCATGGATATGGCGGATCGTGTGGGAGATTTCCTGATCCTGCCTGCCCATAGCCGGGGTCTGTATGAGGCGGTCCAGGCCTTGGACGCGTATCTCCATTTTCTTGAAGAGGAGTTGAAATGCCTTCCGCCGCGGCATGTGCCTTCCACCACTACTCCCAGCACATCGGATACTGTCGCGCTTTCATAGGGGGCGTAGGCGCTGTCCTCTCTCAGCAGCAGCAGGGTTCCCCAGACATGAACCACCCGCATCAGTGCCGGAGTCATATCGTCCTTATGCCGTACCAGCACCACATCCCGGCGCCGGATGGTGATGCGCCCGCTGGCGCAGGAGCGGTTCCGGTATCTTCTGTCCGGATTGCCGCAGCGTGATTGAAATGCATTGAGTTCCCACTGGCTGTAATTGCGTCCTGACAGTTTTACGGGAGCAAGCAGGACCGAGTCCTTCCCCGGTCTGAGGAACGGACGCATACCGTTGCCGGAAACAGGAACTCTTACGAATGCTCCGGAAGCCAGTTTCCCTGCGGCATCGGTATAGTCAAGCGCGTCGAATGTCGCCATCTCCTTTAGTCTTTAAGAGAATACTCTATAGTCGTGACCACCCTTACTACCTTTATATGAGGAGTGTTCTGATCCCGGTTGGAAATCGAGAACTGACCCTGTGAGGCCGAGCGTATCTTGCCGATCTTGCTGTCGGAGTCCTCAGCGAACTTCTGCGCTGTCAGACGGGCGTTCTGAGTGGCCTCGGCGACCATCTCCGGCTTTATGTCATTGAGTCCGTTGAAAGAGAATACGGTCTGGAACTGGTAGTCGTCACCGGCTATCACCACGCCTTTTTTGAGCAGGTCGCCCTGTTTGTTCATAAGTCCGCGCACCAGGTCTATCTTGTCGGAAGCGACTGTCACTACTGAGACGGCCTTGTAACGGTTGGGGTCTTCGTTGTTGTAGCTGTATCTTTCGGCCTGAAGGTCCGTTACCGATGCCGGAGCTACTGTTATCTCCTCCTGGGGGATGCCGTTGGATGTCAGGAAATCCACGATGACGGTGTTGGACCGTTCTATCTCGTTGTACAGTGAGCGGAGGTCGTTGCCGGCCAGCCTGTAGGCCAGAGGCCAGATTACCTGGTCCGCCACCACCTCCCTTTCCGATAGGCCCTTGACCACTACGCTGCGGTCCCTGTCCGCGAAGCGTCCGATGCCGGCGTAGATGAACCATCCTAGAACTATCAGCCCGAACATTACCGAGCCTCCGTCAAAAGTCAGCTTTACCTTGGTCTGTCTGTCCTTTTCCTGTTGAGGACTGCCGTTTTTAATCCCTTCCATAGCGTATAAATCTTAGTACATCTGACAAATATACGGATTTATTTAAATTTTTCTAAATTTGCCGTGCTTAATGTTAAACTTTTACAACTTTTACAAAGTATGAGAATTGTTTCAAGGATACTTTATTTTATTATCGTCATATTCTGCCTGGCGGTAATCATCTTCAATATCCCGTCGGTGTTCATGGACTCGGTGAGGGCGTATAAGATGTATCTGTGGTTCGGCTGCGGTGCCCTGGCGTATTTCCTTATCATGCTTATCCCGCCGGTGCGCAAGAACGAGAAATGGCTTCAGACTTTCTCACATGAGCTGACCCATACGATAGTCGGCATGATGTTTTTCCGCAAGATCAACTCCTTCCAGGCTTCCGACAACGGCACAGGAGTGATATATCACAGCGGACGCCGCAAGTTCGGCAGTATCTTCATAAGTCTGGCACCGTACTGTTTTCCGATATTCACATACCTGTTCATGCTGCTGCGGATACTCGGCTCGGAGGAGATGTATTACATCTTCGACATCTTCATCGGCTTTACGGCGGCTTTTCACTTTACCTGTTTCTGGCGGCAGACCGGCAACTATCAGACAGACATACAGGGACAGGGGTATGTCCGCTCCTACATGTTCATCGCTGCATGGAGGCTCTTCAACGCCACCATCATCCTGCTGACTATACGCATGGGCATAGTTGATGCAGTGACTTATATATTCCCGGAGTACTGGCACACTATTGTCGGCTGGTGGGACGCGCTCACCGGCTGGATATCGCAGCTCCGCTCGTGATGTACCTTGACAGATCATTAAATTATTATACTGATGAGAAAACCTTTAATATTACTTTCGACATTCCTGATGGCAATGACATTCTGTGCGGACGGCTCCGCCAAGGGCAGGCAGTCCGTCATTGAGAAAGAACCGCTTGAGATTGTGGACGGCAAGTTCACTCCCGAGATTATGCTCCGGCTCGGACGTGTCTCCGATCCCCAGCTCTCTCCGGACGGCAAGAAGATACTCTATGGAGTGACCTACACCAGCATAGAGGATAACCGCAGCGTGCGGCAGCTCTATGTGATGAACGCCGACGGCACAGGCAACAGGCAGATAACCCGCTTTACCTCCAGCGCAAACAACGCCCGCTGGTACGGTGACGGCTCGACGATACTTTATCTGCGCGACGGTCAGATCTGGTCGATGAAGGCCGACGGCAAGGGTGCCCGTCAGGTAAGCGACATCCCCGGAGGTATCTCCGAGTTCAAGCTCTCCCCCGACCAGACCAAGGTGATGTACATCGCCCAGGTGCAGTACGCTACCAAACCGACCGACCTGTATCCCGATCTTCCCAAGTCCTCGGGACGTGAGATAGACGACCTGATGTACCGTCACTGGGACTGCTTCGTGGAGACCATTCCCCACACCTTCGTGGCCGACGTGACCCGCTCCGGCAACAGCCTGAAAGTTGCCCCCGGCAAGGATATTATTGAGGGTACCAAATTCGAGCTTCCCACACTGCCTTTCGGCGGACTGGAGCAGCTCTCCTGGAGTCCTGACGGACAGAGGATCGCTTACGCCTGCCGCAAGCTGACCGGCAAGGAATACGCCTTCTCCACCAATACCGACATCTACCTCTACAATGTGGCTGACGGCACCTGCGAGAATCTTACCGAGGGCATGAACGGTTACGATACCGACCCGGTGTTCTCCCCCGACGGAAAGAGCATCGCATGGCTGAGCATGGAGAGAGCCGGTTTCGAGGCCGACCGTACCAGGCTTTTCGTCATCGACCTGGCTTCCCGCGAGAAGAAGGAGCTTACCGTAGGCTTTGACCACGGAGCCATGTCGCCCGTATGGAAGGC
>CALVDG010000043.1 GCA_944326255.1 uncultured Bacteroidales bacterium | reverse complement strand
GCCGAGGTCAGGTACGTTCTGTGTAAAGCGGTATTCGGAGTCGAGCAGGTTGGTGAGCGAGAGCTGTACGCTCCACAGCCGGTTGATCTGGTATGTGATGTTGGCGTCGAGGGCATGGATAGGAGCCTGCATGATGTTGCCGAGCCCGTAGATACCCACTGCCTGGATTCTGGGGCCCTGGACGTTGTAGAGCACGGAGACGGCCAGCGAGGACTCTTCTCCGAATTCAGGCGCGTAGGTGATGTATGCGTTGCCTACGTAGGGGGAGGCACCCTGGAGAGACCTGCGGCTGTCGGTGTAGATACCTCCGTCCAGAAGGGTCACGTCGGTGTACATCAGGGACACGTTTCCACCGACAGTGAAGTACTTGAACGGCTGTGTGCGGAACTCCGCTTCAAGTCCTGCGGCCATACCCTGCTGTGCATTTCTGAAAGTGTGGACGATGGCTCCTCCCGAGGTCTCCTGCACCCTCTCGATGGGGTCTTTGAGTATCTTGTAATACGCTCCTATGGAGAACATATGTCTGTTGTCGGTGGAGAAGAACTCGTATTTGAGGTCGAAGTTGTAGTTGTAGCCGTTGGTCAGCTGGTCGTTACCGCGTATCTCCGCACTTCCGTAGGACTCCTTGTAGAGGAACGGGGCCATCTCGATGAATGACGGACGGGTCACGGTTATGGAGGAGGCGAAGCGGAACGAATGTTTCTTATTAAGAGTGTATTTCAGATTCAATGCCGGGAAGAAGTCGCCCTTGTCAAGTCTTGAGGTGCTCTCACGCGAGGCGTCGTTCCAGTAGCGTACCCACTGCTGCGAGTATTCGTAGCGTACTCCGAGACCGATAAGGAGATCTTCGATGGGGTAATATTCCACTTCTGCAAATCCGGCTATGATGCGATGGCCGGCGTAGTAATTGTTCTTGGGTTGGGCATCCCTCTCTATGCTTATCAGGCCGTCAGCGATGCTCTGGGCATTGAGGAAAGAGGAAGGGGTGTAGATGTCGCTGATGACCGGATTGATGTCGCTCAGGTTGTAGTAGAAACGGAGGGAATTGTAGTCACGGGTCTTGTCCTTGTAGGCGGCTCCGAAGATCAGCCTGCTGTTGTTGTCTCCGAAACTGAACGTGGGCTTGATCTCGGCCACTACTTCCTGCTCTGCCAGTTCTCCGTAGTAGCGCATGGTCTCCTGACGGTTGAGCTTGAACAGGGACAGGGAGCCGTCCTCGCCCTTGCGGTACATCACCTGGCGGCGGTCAGGTTCATTGCTGGCGGTCATGCCGTAGGAGACTTTCCAGTCCAGCAGCCAGCTCTTGGCCAGGGTGTTTGAACCGCCCAGCTGGGTGTTCCACAGGGAGTACGAGTGGGCTATGGAGTTGCTTCCGAGAAGCTGGTTGTCCTCGGCGTCGTATCCGTCGCGGAGCTTGTAGTCCTCCATGGCGTTCTTGGCGTACAGCGTGGTAAAGCCTATCTTGTCGCCGTTCTCGAACAGATAGTTGAGGCTCAGAAGGCCGGTAACGTCCAGACTGTGCTCGTAGCTGTTGTAGGTGAACTCGTCCATGTGCTGGCCCTGGGTATTGATGTTGGTGATGTATGCGTCGTAGATGTTCTGGCTTCCGCTGGAGATGGATGCCGATGCCAGCAGACTCAGCTCGTCACCGTTGCGGAGCTGGAATGTGCGGCCTCCCGACACCGAGCCGGAGATGTCGGGGATGGCCATCGACTTGCTGATGTCAAATGTGGTTCCGAACGGGTCGTTCTTTACGATGTAGGTTCTGAAGTCGGGCAGGCTCATGTTTCTGACGTTGTCCGGGATATTGTTGTCGTGCAGCAGCCAGCCCTTTCTGTTGGGACGGTATGTGTCTGTAAATGTAGTGCCGATGGTTCCGTTCAGACCGAGGGATACCGAGATGAAGCTCTTTCCGACATTTTCCTTGGTGGCGATGTCGATATGGGCACCTGAGTAGTCGGCGAAACTGGTGGCGGTGTACACTTTGGTCACCGTTATGTTCTGCAGTACCGAGCTGGAGAATATATCCAGAGGTATGAGCTTGTTGTCGGGATTGGGTGAGGCTACGGGCAGCCCGTTCAGGGTGGTCAGGCTGTACCGGTCGCCCAGTCCGCGCACGAAGAGCTGGCCGGAGTTGTTGAATGATATGCCGCTCATGGTCTCCACGGCCTCGGCCACATTGGACAGGCCTTTCGTCCGTATCTCGGCCGCGCCGATATTCTCCACAGCCTGTGCGGACACCTTGCGGTCATTGATCAGGGCCATCGTGGATTCGGGATTCTTTCTGGCCACCACCACGACGCTTTCCAGCGCCTCGGTCTCTGTCTGCATCTCGAAATCCATGACCAGTTCCTCCCCCTTTTTGAGTTTGAAGGCACCGGACATCACGTCGCTGTAGCCTATCATATGGAGAGTGAGCACACCCTCGATTCCTTCAGGAATCTCAAGGATGTAGCTCCCGTCGGCCCAGGTCTGGGTGCCTTCCCTGTGTCCGGCTCCATCAGTGATGCCTTCAAAGATAAGCACTACGCCGGGCAACGGCTCCGATGTGGCGGCGTCCTTTACAACACCTTTGACAGTCTGTGCGTCCGCTGTCCATGTATGTAGGGCAATGAACGGTACGATAAGGAAAAATACTGCTTTTAGAAATCTGGTATTCATATTGTCCTGCTTTTTCGGCGGCAAAAGTATCGGGACGATATGTCATGGATGATACGCGGCGGTTAAAATGCTGTTACGCAGGTTACGAACATATTGCAGAAGTTTCATCCCTGTTACAGCACAATCTTGTTCCCGGTGCTTTTCCGAGGACATAAAAAAGCCGCGCTCCGGTGTTGTCCGAAGTGCGGCTCGTAGTGTTGTCATTCAGCCCGCAGGCTATTTGATGTCGATGAATCTTTCTTTGGGAGTTGCGGGAACTTCAGTCATCTTGGGCAGGGTGATGTTCAGCACACCGTGCTCCATGCTTGCGCTGATCTCCTCTTTCTTGATGTCGTCCGGGAGAAGCAGGGTCTGCTCGAAGTGTGAGTAGGAGAATTCCCGTCTGAGGTATTTCTCGTCCTTCTTCTCTTCTTTCTTTTCGTCCTTGTGCTCCAGGGTGACCACCAGTTCGTTCTCCTCGTTGATGCGGATCTTGAAGTCATCCTTGGACATGCCGGGAGCGGCTATCTCCACCGTGTACTCCTTGTCGCTTTCCTTGACATTGATGGCAGGTGACGATGTTCTCATCATATTGCCGAAATGTCTGAAGTCATCATCGAAAAAGTCATTGAAAAATGCGGGCAGCCAATTCTGCTGTGTTCTTCTGCTAGGTACCATAATGTTATCCTCCATAATTTTAAATTGTTTCTAAAAATGTTTCCGAACGCTTTCCCGGGAGTCTTTCCGGCACCCTTCACCGGGGCCTCCGTTCCGCCCTCCCTTTCGGGCGTTCGATAGAGTATATCGCAAATTGCGGACCAGTGCCCTGTGCCGCCCGCCACCCGGCAAATTTGTCGCAAAATTCTGCCACTTTGTCTGTAATATGCAGATAATCAGATATTTATGCGACATTTTGTCAGTTCGCCTATACCACTACTACCCGTGCCGCAACGGCAGAGAATCACGGGAAACACTGCCGTTGTGAAAGTGAGACGGTGGGATTGTGGTGGAGGGATGCTGACGATGGATTGCCGGGATCTATTAAGAAATTTAAGAAAACTACTAAAATTTTTAGGAGCTGTGGAAATTTTGATTACATTTGCGGTAAATAGATACAGAAAGATATGAAGCAGAGACTTACAGCAAAGGAAGAGGAGGTGATGAACATCCTCTGGAAAAGCGGAGAAAGCATGTTCATCCGGGATATAGTGGCGGCCATGCCCGAGCCGAGACCTAATTACAATACAGTGGCGACCCAGGTCCGCTTTCTGGAGGAAAAGGGATTCGTGGTGCGCAGGCCCATGGCGAACTCGTATCAGTACAGCGTCGCGGTGAGCGAGCGGGAGTACAGGGGACAGACTGTCGGGGACGTGGTGTCGAGATACTACGGCAATTCCTACACAAGTCTGGTCTCGCAGTTCGTGGAGGAGGAGAAGATGGGACTTGACGAGCTGAAGGCCCTGATAGCGGAAATAGAAAGTAAGAACCTGAGAAAATGATACACTGGATACTGAAAACGGCCCTGCTGCTGGCGGGATTCTACGCCTTCTTCATGCTTTTCATGAGGAAGACCACGCTGTTCCGCCTCAACCGTGCGGTCCTGCTGGCCGGGACAGTGGCTTGTCTGCTGCTGCCGCTGGTCAGAATCAATGTGAGTCCCTCTGCCCCGGTAGCTGATTATCTGCCCTTGCGGATTGTCTTGCCTGAGACGGTTGTCGGAGGCGGAAATGTGTCGGAGTCTGCCACAGGAGGGTGGGACTGGAAGGCACTGCTGTATGGCGTTTATGCCGTCGGGTTCACCGTCGTCCTTATATCAGCGGCAGTGTCACTGGGCCGTATCCGCAAGATCATCCGTCAATATAAAGGTGTGCGCTACTGCTATGACGGGAAAAGGTATGTGATGCTTCATATTGTGGAACATGACCTGCCCTCGTTCAGCTTCATGAACCATGTCGTAATCAGCCGCAGCGACTATGACGGATATCCGGAAATATTGACGCACGAGTGTGCGCACACCGGACATCATCATTCGGCTGATATGCTTTTCATGTCGCTGGTCTGTGCGCTCCAGTGGTTCAATCCGCTCGTGTGGATGATGCGCTCCGAGCTCCGGATGATGCACGAATACGAGGCCGATGAGGCCGTACTCAAACAAGGCGTCGATGCTACTCAATATCAACTTCTGCTGGTGAGAAAAGCTGTGGGAGACAGCCGTTTCCTTATCGCGAACAGCTTTGGTCACAGCAAACTTAAAAACCGAATAGCCATGATTAGGAAAGTAAAGACTACGAAATGGGCGGCGCTGGCGTATATCGCCTGCCTGCCCCTGCTTCTGGCCGCTATGAGTTTCAATGCGATGGATGGCGGCAACGATGCAATGTCCGGCACAGATACATTGACAGCTTTGGCTGGGTCAGTGGAACTAGTTGCCGCCGGGCCTGAGTCCGCCGACACAGCCAAGGTGTACGAATACTTTGCACTGGATGTTCCGCCTAAGTTCAACGGCGGTGATGCCAGGCAGGAATTCCCCCAATGGTTCTATACCCGGCTGGTCTATCCTGAAGATGCCCGTGATGCGGGTATGGAAGGAAGGGTCATAGTGCAGTTTCAGATCAACAAGGACGGCAGTGTGTCCGATATCTCGATTCTGGAAGGTGTGTGTGAGTCTATAGACAATGAAGTCATAAGAGTGGTGTCCGAGTCACCTGATTGGACACCCGGTTACATAGACGGTAAGCCGGTGAAAGTGACATACGCCTTCCCGGTGCTCTTCCAGCTCCGGGGCGGAGACTCTGACAAATGACCATTGCTGTAGCGGTGTATGCTTGCTGCCCGACGGTTCGGATCCTTTTGAGGAGATCCACCGCCGGGCAGCATTGTGTAAGGTGGATGGGAATGGCTGGAAATTAGGTGGATAAATGAAAAAATAAGTTGGTAATTAAAAAATTAGTGGTATATTTGCAGCCCCGCGAAAAGTGCGCGGGAGCTATTAGTTCATTGATTAACAACAAATTAATTAAACCAATGCCTGGATTAATTGGAAAAAAAATCGG
>CALVDG010000042.1 GCA_944326255.1 uncultured Bacteroidales bacterium | reverse complement strand
TGAGGGCTTGCTGGATTTGGAGTCCTTGGATTTGGAGTCCTTGGACTTGGTGCCGTCGTAGAGGTATCGCTTGATCTTGTGCGTGGCAGTCTTCTCGAAAGCCTCGTCCTGCTGGTCTATCTCACTGATGCGGGAGAACTTGCTGACTTTCTGGTTGACATAGTCCAGAATCTCTTTCTTAAGGTTCTCCAGCCTTTCATGAGCAGTACGCTTGAGTTCGTCGGTGGATTCCAAAAAGGCTTTGAGTTTCTCGGAATCGAAGTGGACAAGGGCCGTAAGTCTGCCCTTGCGGTTGGTGACCAGGGACTCGGACACCATATCGTGGCTGTTGATGACGCTTTCGACTTCTTCGGGGTAGATGTTCTCGCCGCTCGGGCCGATGATGGTCGTCGAGGAGCGGCCTTTGATGTAGAGCCAGCCGTCCTTGTCCAGCTTGCCGAGATCCTTTGTCAGAAACCAGCCGTCCTCGGTGAAGGCCGCGGAAGTGGCCTCGGGGTTCTTGAAATAGCCACGGGTTACGTTGTCTCCCTTGACGGCTATCTCGCCTACGCCTGTCCTGGGGTCCTTGTTGAGCAGGCGCAGTTCCACGCCTTTGACTACCGGGCCGGTGGAGCCGAGCCGCACCATATCCGGGGTGGCTGCTGCGATGAGCGGAGAGGTCTCGGTGAGACCGTAGCCGATGGCGTAGGGGAAACGGGCCTCAAGCAGGAAGCGTTCCACCTCGGGGTCCAGTCTTGCTCCCCCGATGCCGAAGAAGCGGATGCGTCCTCCGAATTTCTCCATCAGCATTTTTCCGGCCTTTCTGTTCATTAACTTTCGGAACGGGGGTATTCTGTAAAGGAATCTCATTATCGGTGTAGCGGTGAGCTTGGGCAGAACCGCGCTGCGGTATACCTTTTCTATGATAAGCGGCACGGACAGGATGGTGGTGGGCCTGACCTCTGCCAGAGACTTCATGAGGATGGTCGGGGTGGGGGCCTTGTCAATGTAGTACACTGACGCGCCTGCGTTCATCGGCAGAAGCAGGCACATGCTGCACTCAAGAGTGTGGGACAGGGGCAGCAGGGACAGCCACACGTCCCATTCGAAGCTGGGACGCACGTCTTCGGTGGACCATAGATTGGCGCACAGATTCTTGTGGCTCAGCATCACGCCTTTGGAACTTCCTGTCGTTCCGGAAGTGTAGATGATGGCGGCCAGGTCATCCGGCTGTATGTCTTCTTCTGACGGCAGGGCTGCCGGCTCTCCGCACGGTGTGCCCTTGATGATGGAAAAATCGTCAAGACAGATGACCAGCTCAAGTCTGTCCATGGCTTTCTCATGTACTTTAGGAAGCAGTTTTCTGGATACGAAAAGGGCTTTTGTCTCAGAATGTTTCAGTATGTGCTTGATCTCGCTTTCGGAAAAATCCGGAAGCATCGGCACTGTAATCATGCCGAAGGCGGCTGTGGCGAAATAGGCTACGCCCCAGTTAGGCATGTTCTGGGACAGCAGTCCTACCAGACTGCCCTGACGCATCCCGTATTGAAAAAGGAGCCTTGCCGTCCCGCAGGCTTTTACGTAGAACTGACCGTAGGTGTATCCCTCTCCTCCGATGAAGCTTAGAAAGGTGTTGTCATTGTAATGTGCGTTGGAGTACTCGAGCAGGGCCCGGAGTGACTTGTGAAATATGTTGTCCATTAAAATATCAATCTAAATCGTCTCCGGTGGTGAATTTTTCCGGATATTTTCCTACTACGCCCTTATCCTTGTACCATTGGCGTATGCGTTTGAGGTCGGCTTCAACGTTGTCGGTGATGTGGAACTCTTCCTTGGCGCCGACTGTCTTGGTGCCCCAGTCAAAGTAGCCGAGGAACACCGGCACTCCGGTGGCCTTCGCTATGGTGTGGAAGCCGCCTTTCCATCTCTTTACCGGCCGTCGGGTTCCCTCAGGGGCAATGGCCAGCTGGAAGTACTCGTCTTTCTCGAATTCGGCTATCATCTGACGGACCAGGTGCGCTCCGCCTCCGCTGCTGCGGTCTACCGGGATACCGCCCAGATGCCGCAGTATGGGACCGAGGGGCCATTTGAAAAAGCCTTTCTTGATCATGACCTTGGCGTTGCCGCCGACTGAACGGTAATAAAGCCAGGATATTACGAAGTCCCAGATGGATGTGTGAGGGGCTCCCAGAATGATGCATTTCGGAGCGGGGATGGCCTCGTCCATTCCTTTCCATCCCATAAGATGGAGTATGCGCTTGGCGGTATTGGGACTGATGATTCTCATAAGCGGGGAGTGTTATACGATTTCCAGAATTAGCTCTGACCTCAGATTCTGACGGATGAACGCCTGTCTGTCAATGGTATTTTTCCCCATATAGAACTGAAGCAGAGGGGGAATACTGTCATCCGAGTCCAGACGGACCGGGTCCAGTCTCATATTCTCACCGATGAAGTCCTTGAACTCATCGGGCGAGATCTCTCCGAGACCTTTGAAGCGGGTGATCTCGGCCCCGGAACCTATCTCCTTGACAGCGGCCTCCTTCTCCTCCTCGCTGTAGCAGTATATGCTCCGCTTCTTGTTGCAGACCCTGAACAGGGGTGTCTGGAGTATATAGACATGTCCCTGCCGCACCAGCTCGGGGTAGTACTTGAGGAAGAAGCTGACCATCAGCAGGCGGATATGCATTCCGTCCACATCGGCATCGGTCGCGATGATTATCTTGTTGTAGCGGAGGTTGTCCATATCCTCGTCCACGTTGAGGGCGGCCTTGAGCAGGAGAAGCTCCTCGTTCTCGCGGACTTCCTTCTCGCTTTTCTGGACGCAGTTCAGCGGCTTGCCCCTGAGGCTGAAGACGGCCTGTGTGTTCACGTCGCGGATCTTGGTGATGGAGCCGCTGGCGGAGTCTCCCTCGGTGATGAAAATGGATGACTGTTCGGAGAGCTCGTTGCGCGAGTCGGTATAGTGTACGCGGCAGTCCCTGAGCTTCTTGTTGCAGAGACTGGCCTTCTTGACCTTCTCCTTAAGGTTCTTCTGCAGGCCGGAGATGGCTTTCCGCTCCTTTTCAGAGGCCTGTATCTTCTTCAGCATGACAGAGGCGGTCTCGGGATGCTTGTGCAGGTAGTTGTCCAGTTCCTCCTCCACGAAGTCGCCTATGAAGGAGCGGACTGACAGGCCTGGACGCACGTCCTTTGAACTGAGCTTGGTCTTGGTCTGGTTGCCGAAGCCCGGCTCGTTGACACGGATACTGATGGCTCCGACTATGGACTGGCGTACATCGGAGGGCTCGAAGTCTTTCTTGAAATGCTCCTTGACGGTTTTGGCTACCGCCTCGCGGAAAGCGGCGAGATGTGTACCGCCCTGAGTCGTGTTCTGGCCATTGACAAAGGATGCGATATTCTCCCCGTTGCTCTCTCCGTGGGTTATGACGCACTCGATGTCCTCTCCTTTAAGATGGATTGGAGGGTACAGCGGTTCTGCCGCCATGGTCTCGTTGACCAGGTCGAGCAGGCCGTTTGCCGAGTGATAAACAGTACCGTTGAGCCTGAGGGTTAGTCCGGTGTTGAGGTAGGCGTAGTTGCGCACCATGGTCTCGATAAACTCCATGTTGTAGGAGTAGTTGTGGAAGACCTCGTCGTCGGCGATGAAACTTACGAGCGTGCCGTTCTTCTCGGTGCTGTCGCCGCTCTCGTCGTTTTTCTGTATACCCTTTGAATAAGTCGCGCTGCGGAATTTCCCGTCACGGTAGGAAGTGATCTGAAAATAAACAGAAGTGGCATTGACGGCCTTGATACCTATGCCGTTGAGACCCACGCTCTTCTTGAATACTCCGCTGTCGAACTTTCCGCCCGTCATCAGTTTGCTGGATACGTCCACCACCTTTTCCAGGGGGACACCTCTGCCGAAGTCGCGGACAGTCACCTGACGGCCCTCCACTGTTATGATTATCTCTTTTCCGAAACCGGACGCGTATTCGTCTATGGAATTGTCTATCACCTCCTTGACCAGTACATACAGGCCGTCGTCAGGCATCGAGCCGTCTCCGGTACTGCCTATGTACATGCCCGGTCTGGTGCGGATGTGGGTGTACCAGTCCAGGGTCTCTATCGCACTGCTGTCGTAATTTCTTAATTCTTCGCTCATTATCTTTACAAAGCCAAATTTGGACTCCTGCAAATTTATGAAGTTTTTCGGGAAGAAATGTCTCACGGGAGAAAAAAATGTTACTTTTGCCGGATGTAACGGAGTACTAAACCTAATTGGAAGCGAATGAGAAAAGCGAAATTTTTTCCAATGTATCTCCTGCTCCTAGTGTCGCTTGTTTCCTGTTCTGTCAGGGAAGAAGTGCCTTTTGAGACCGGAATGGGCGGTATCCGCCTGGAACTGCTGACGGACCTGACTGCTACCAGGGCCGATGCGGAGGGGCAGCTCAGTCCGGAAGACTTCAAGATTGAGATTATCAATCCGCAGGGAGTTATTTTCAAAAGATGGGACACCTATGCCGAATATCTGGCGCAGGAGAGTACCGTATTCGCGATGAACGCCGGAGGACCCTATACATTGAGGGCTTCTTACGGTGACTCTGCCGCGAGCGGATTCAATGCATTTTTCTTTATCGGAGAACAGGAGTTTACCGTGCAGCCTCAGCAGGTGACCGATGTAAGCGTTACTTGCCGTATGGGCAATGTGAAGGTCGCGGTGGAGTTCGGAGACAATATTCGGAAGCAATATACCGAATATACGGCGACTGTAAGCACTTTGCGTGGCTCGCTGGTCTTTGATAAGGACTGTAAGGAAGCGGGATATCTGCCCTGCGGCGATATCTCTGTCTACGTGGAACTGACCGGTCCTGACGGGGAAACTTCAGGCTTCACTAACTCAAAGGAGATAGCCGGCGGACCGGGAGACTTTATCACTCTGAAGATAGATACCGGCGAGGTTCCCGATTCGGAAGTGTCTCTGACAGTCTCGATAGACCCTGCGACAAATGATCATCAGGTCAATATCGAGCTGCCGTCGGACATGCTGCCCGACAAGGCCGGTGCGGATATATCCGCTATTCCTGCCGGAGATGTCTGGGCCACCAGGGTGTATGTGGATATGACGACTGACGGAGATCCGGCGGAGCTCTACCCGGAGGTACGTGCCTACGGTGCTTCGGAATGGAGCCGTCCGTCCTTTACCTCATCGGTGTCCGGCAGCGTCAACAGTGTGACGCTTACCGGGCTGGAGCCTGCCACCAGATATGAGATACGTGCCAGGTACAAGTCTGCCGTCTCGTCCGTGCAGGAGTTCACTACCGAAACAGCACAGCAGGTGGAGAATGCCGGCTTTGAGGAGTGGAGCGAATGGGAGTATCGTGCGACAGATGGATTTTTGGGACTTGGCGCGGAGGATCAGACGAACTATGCACCGTATCTGAATGAAGCTTCAAGGTGGTGGGATTGTAATAATTCAGAAACTACTCCTGGTGACAGGACAGTCTCCAATATAGACTATAAGAGTTTTCCGATGGTGTCCTATGTCGATGGATATAAAAGTGACAGGGCGGCGCAGATGATGACTATTGCCATAAGCAATACGGCGACAAGCGTAACGGCGCCTTCACCCACAGTCGGTTTCGGCCGCATATTCACAGGTGTGTACGGCGGGGAGCTGGGACGTCCTTTCGCCTCCCGTCCGACCCGGATGAGCTTCTGGTATAAATACTCACCGTATGATTCGGACAGTTTCAAGGCCTATGTCTCCGTAAAGAGCGGGGATACGGTGATAGGAGAGGGCTCGCTCACATCCTCGTCCTCAGTCTCTTCGTGGACGCAGGTCTATGTGGATATAAATTATACCGTGACAGACCTGAAGGCAGATACTATATATGTGGAGTTTGTCTGTGGTTCAGGAAAGGATAAATGGCAGTACGGTATGGACATCATCTACGGCGGCGGCCTGTCGGCCAATGTACATGGCGGCAGTATCCTGGCAGTGGACGATATAGAACTTATGTATGAATAAAAACTAAAACCTTTAAAA
>CALVDG010000041.1 GCA_944326255.1 uncultured Bacteroidales bacterium | reverse complement strand
ATACTGTCGCTGGTGGCGAAATCCTTACGGGCCTTGGCCTCGCGACGGACCTCCAGAATCATCTCCATCAGTCCTTCAAGCGTCTTCTCCTCAGAGGAAGCCGACACCTCGTCCACAAGACCCAGGACATCCGGGACTATCTTTCCAAACAGTTCGGAAAGAGATTCATAATCCTTGTCACTCAACTTGATACTGCCGTCTTTGGCCTGATTGACTATTCTGACGGCATCGAAGACCTGCGCCAGTGCGACAGGCGTATTGAGGTCATCGCAAAGAGCCGCCACTACCTCCTCCGGCAACTTCTCTATCTCAGGATTGACTGTATCTCCGCCGTGAGGCAGGGCTTTGTAGTCCTTTGCCGCCTGGAGCACCCTCCTCAGTCCCTTCTCCGCAGCAGACAGAGCCTCATTGCTGAAGTCCAGCGTACCGCGGTAATGGGCCTGTAGGATGAAGAAGCGTATCGTCATCGGAGAGTACACCTTATACAGATCGGCCAGTGTGGTGAAATTGCCCAGGGACTTGCCCATCTTCTGCCCGTTGACGGTCAGAAGATTGTTGTGCATCCAGTATCTGACCCCACCCTTTCCGCGCGAGGCGGTATTCTGGGCCAGCTCGCACTCATGGTGAGGGAACTGAAGGTCCATACCGCCTCCGTGTATGTCAAACTCCTCTCCCAGATACTTCTCGCTCATGGCCGAGCACTCCAGATGCCAGCCCGGGAATCCCTCGCTCCAGGGAGACGGCCACTTCATGATGTGCTGAGGAGAGGCCTTCTTCCACAACGCGAAGTCATATGGTGAACGCTTGTCGCCTGTACCGTCCAGAGAACGGGTATTGGCCATCATCTCGTCTATATTGCGGCCTGACAGGACTCCATAATGGTATTTCTTATTGTAAGCCGGAACATCAAAATACACCGAGCCGTTGCTCTCATACGCAAATCCGGCATCCAGAATCCTCTTGACAAGCTCGATCTGCTCGATTATATGGCCTGATGCCCGCGGCTCTATGCTCGGAGGCAGGGTATTAAGCCTGCGCATGGCATCGTGGTATGCTATGGTATAAGTCTGGACAACCTCCATCGGTTCCAGTGACTCCAGCCTGGCCTTCTTGGCTATCTTGTCATCTCCCTCGTCAGCATCATGCTCCAGATGCCCGACGTCAGTAATATTCCTCACATACCTTACTTTATATCCCAGGTACCGGAAAAAGCGGACCAGCACGTCATATGTCACTGCCGGTCTGGCATGTCCCAGATGAGGGTCACCGTACACAGTCGGTCCGCACACATACAGCCCGACCATTCCGGGATGCACAGGCTTGAATTCCTCTTTCCTCCTCGTAAGAGTGTTATAGATGTAAACTGTCCTTGCCATAACAAATCTGATTTTGTCAGGCAAAGATAACATTTTTACATCATCGGTGAATCCTCTATGACAAGTCTGCTGGCCAACACCTCATAAAAAGACCTTTCCTCGCCTTCTGCCGTAGTATAGCGGATCTGCCTCAGCCGGCCTATCACATGCACGCACACTCCTTTGCGGATATTGTTGAAATCCGGCATACCCTTTCCGTTCCAGGCCGAGACCGAGTGCCACGTCGTCTCCTCCTTCAGGTTGCCGGAACGGTCCTTGTACGTCTCGTTGGTGGCCATGTTGAATCTGACTACCGTGTTGTCTCCCACTCTGTTGATTCTTGCGTCCTGCCCTACATTTCCGCGCAGTTCGATTCTGTTCAATGATCTGTCCATAATTCCAATAATTAATGATTGCAGAGGCAAAGCAACACAAATCTACGGAATAAGGCGAACTTTAAACGTTTATAAACGTCTGGATATCTAAAGTTTTTACGAATGTGGTTATGCAGTCCGAAAGCTATTGCCTAACTTTGTAGGACAAAACACACGAGCTGTATGGAAGAGGAGATGAAAATATGCCCTAACTGCGGCCGTCAGGTGACGGGCAGGGCCGATAAGAGATTCTGCTGCAGCGAATGCAGGACTATGTTCCACAACAAGAAGTACCGTCAGGAACGGAAGGAGATCCACCGCATTGACAGGATATTGAAAAAGAACCGGTCCATCATAGACCGGCTCTACACCAACGGAGAGCGGAATATCCCGCTTCACCGTCTTTATCATATGGGATTTGATTTCAAGTATCTGACATCCTTTATCTCCGACTCCGGTGCCGGCGGGACCTGCGTCTTCGAATGCTATGACTATACCTGCGCCCTGTCTTCCGACGGCAGGATCGACATAGACAGACCAGAGCCCGCTACTCCACGGTGACGGATTTGGCCAGATTCCTGGGCTGGTCCACATCTCTGCCTTTTGCTATGGCGATATGGTACGCCAGCAGCTGGAGGGGTATGGTGGAGAGCAGCGGCACGAAGCACTCCTCCGTATCAGGTATCTCAAATGACCAGTCGGATATATTGCGGACATCGGTGTCGCCCTCCGTCACGATGGAGATAATCCTGCCTTTACGCGCCTTTATCTCCTGCACATTGCTTACTATCTTGTCGTATTTACCCTTCCTGGTGGCTATCACGACCACAGGGAGTTCGTCATCTATCAGGGCGATGGGGCCGTGCTTCATCTCGGCGGCCGGATAGCCCTCGGCGTGAATATATGATATTTCCTTGAGTTTCAACGCCCCCTCCAGGGCTACAGGATAATTGTATCCGCGTCCCAGATAGATGAAATTGTGGGCATATGTGAACACTGTGGCAATTCTGGATATCTGCTTGTCATGCTTGAGTATCTTCTCTATCTTTTCAGGAATCCGCTGAAGTTCGTCTATGAGTTCCCTGCTGCGGGCCTCGCTTATAGTACCTTTCTCCCTGGCCAGGCTCAGAGCCAGAAGCGAGAGAGCGGCGACCTGGGCCGTAAACGCCTTGGTCGAGGCGACTCCTATCTCCGGACCGGCATGAGTGTAACAGCCCGAATCCGTCTCACGCGGTATGGACGAACCCACCACGTTGCATATTCCGAACAGAAATGCCCCGCTGGCCTTTGCCAGCTTGATGGCAGCCAGCGTATCGGCCGTCTCACCGGACTGAGAGATGGCAATAACGATGTCATCCTTGAATATCACCGGTTTCCGGTATCTGAACTCCGATGAATACTCCACTTCCACTGGTATTCTGGCCAGCTCCTCTATGATATATTTTCCTATCTGAGCGGCATGCCATGATGTTCCGCACGCACAGATGATTATCCTGCGGGCCTTGAGGAAACGGTCCAGATTGTCAATGATTCCTGACAGCTTGACCTCACCCAGCTCAGGATTAAGACGGCCTCTCATCGACACCCTGAGCGTGTTGGGCTGCTCATATATCTCCTTGAGCATGAAATGAGGGAAACCGCCTTTTTCTATCTCACTAAGATTCAGTTCCAGTTTCCTGACTATGGGAGTCACCTCCACCTGACGGAGGTCGGTTATACGGATGCCTCCGTCCCTGTCCATTACGGCTATCTGCTCGTCATCCAGATATATCACCCTGTCGGTATACTCCACAATCGGGGTTGCATCGGAGCCGACCAGGAACTCGTCCTTGCCGATACCAAGCACCAGCGGGCTTCCCTTACGGGCGGCAATAAGGACATTGGGATTGTCCTTGTCTATAATTACTATCGCATAAGCACCTATCACATTCCTGAGAGCCAAAGGCACCGCATCCACAAGCGGGATATGGTGCGAATCCATCATATACTGCACCAGTTGTATGACGACCTCTGTATCCGTCTCACTGTGGAAATGATAACCCTTGTTCATCAGTTCCATCTTAAGGGCCTTGTAATTCTCTATGATGCCGTTATGAATCAATGCCAGGTTCTTATGTTCCGAATAATGAGGATGTGCATTGATCTCATTGGGCTCTCCGTGAGTTGCCCAACGGGTATGCGCTATACCTATGGTTCCGGTAGTATTCTTGTCGCTTATCAGTTTTTCCAGATCACTCACCTTCCCTTTCGATTTATACACGGAAAGGTCACCGTTGTCGTTTATCAGTGCGATACCGGCACTGTCATAGCCTCTGTACTCCAGTCTGTGAAGACCTTTGATCAAAATAGGCGCAGCCTGCTGCGGTCCCATATATCCTACTATACCACACATAGTTTAAAAAATTCAGTCTGTCAGCAAAGATAAACAGTATATTTTTATAAATTTGTCATATTATTGATTTTATTATGAAAATTATAATATCCTGTCTCAAAATCCTGACAACATTCCTGTTGGTAGTAATAATCGGTCTGGCCATATTCAGCGTATCACCAATATATCAGTTCACCGGTCCCGTACCGTTCTCCGGTGACAGGATTTACAATCCCTATGCGGACTTCGACTCCGCCATAGGCTGGAAGCGGGCCTGCCTGCACACCCATACCAAAGTGGACAAAGGCATCAATGAATGTCCCTACTATCCCGATGTGGTCTACTCCGACTACATGAGTTACGGCTATGACATCCTGGCGTTCTCCAACCATCAGGCACTGACTCCCCATCCGGTAGACTCCAGTCTGTATATAGGTGTCTACGAACACGGCTACAACCTGTTCAAGTTCCATCTCAACCCATTCGGGGTCAAGAAAGTCGAGAAGTTCGACCACATCCTGCCGTTCCTTCTGTCCCAGAAACAGTTCATGATAGACCGCCTGGCTGAGGACGGAGACTTCGTTCAGTTCAACCATCCGGACAGGACTCTCACCATCAACAAGAAAGTCATGGAACACCTATCCGGGTACCGGCTCATCGAAGCGGACGCCGGATTCGGAGAATGGGATAAAGGCTCCGGATCAGCGCTTGTACATTGGGACGAAGCCCTGTCCGCCGGACGCTATGTCCACAACAGCATCAATGATGACAATCACAACTCCAAAAACCTTCCTGCTATAGCCAGAAGATGCTCATGGATAAATACACCGACTCCGTATTATGAAGATGTAAAGGACCAGCTGCTCAAAGGCAATTTCTATACGACCAGAGTCCCCGATTTCGGGAATGATTCAGCAGCCAAGCATGAAGGCAATCTGCATCTGCCGAGGATTGAGGACATAGGTATGCGCGGAGACACTGTGTTCATGCAGCTGTCATCCCCGGCATCAGCCATAAGAGTGATCTCACAGAACGGTCTGACCGTAGACTCTATATTCAACGCCTCCGGTATCAGTTATGTCATGACACCGGAAGATCCCTATGTAAGGATGACAGCATGGTATGACGACGGCACAACCGTATATACCAATGCGTTTGCCAGATATTCCGAGGGAGACTCACCGTACAGGGAATTTCCGCATCCCGTACGATGGGGGATGACCATACTCTGGAACCTGCTGCTGCTCGCTGTGGCCGCAGCATCCGCTACCGGTATATATTTCCTGCTGAGAAAGAGGAGATAATAATTACTTTATAAATACTTCCAGTGCTCCG
This sequence comes from uncultured Bacteroidales bacterium, assembly GCA_944326255.1. Taxonomy (GTDB): domain Bacteria; phylum Bacteroidota; class Bacteroidia; order Bacteroidales; family UBA932; genus Coprenecus. Next base: position 767 of record CALVDG010000041.1, on the reverse strand, counting down.
CTTCCGTACCTGAGCAGCGAAGCCTCTCCGAAAGTGACCCCGGGATACTCTTTCAGTTTCCTGATCAGCTCGCTGCGGAGCACACCCCTGCCGTTTCCGTGAATAAATACCACAGACCGTACACTCTTGCGGAAAGCCTCGGCCATACTCTTGTCCACGACTTCCAGCTGGACATACAGGGCATCCTCATCCGGAATGTTGCGGGCAGCCGGATACTTCCTACGCACGGCATCCATATGCAGGTCCACCTCCATTGCCCCTGCCCCGCGCACGGACTTTTTCCCGCTGCGGACCGCCCTGACCGCAGAGTGCTGTCTTTCCTTGAATCCTGCCGCCTGACTGTTCGCATCGTAAAGATGCCGCTCCTCTGAGAGATCTCCGGCCGGTACAGGCACGACTTCCGTGACCGAGACCCGCATGGTCATCCCGTCAACATCTATTACAAGCGTGGAACTGTCCGGCACGGCGACGACCCTGCCGTCCTCCACCGAATCCATCAGTCTTATCCTGTCTCCCGGAGAATATCCCATAACTTTTCTCAATCAAAAACCATACCCGATGACATAAGTGATTATTACCTTTAGACGGCAATATTGCCGCAGTACCAAATCAAAATTATACAACAATGATCGTGGGTTATCTAAGAGTCAGCACATGCGCCGACAACATCTGACAAACCAACAGGAGGAAATCCAGAGGTTTGCCGCGGGAAGACATCTCAGCGTAGATCGCTGGGTCACGGAAATCGTGAGCGGTAAAAAGAATGA
>CALVDG010000040.1 GCA_944326255.1 uncultured Bacteroidales bacterium | reverse complement strand
TTCTTGCCGAAGCCGGAGAGGAACCATATCGTCATCAGGTCGAGGAAGCCGTTGAAGAAACGGCTCATGCCGAACTTGCTCTTTCCATATTTGCGCTTGCGGTGGACGACGACTTTCTCGCCTATCTTGGTGAAACCGGCGTTCTTGGCTATGTAGGGGATATAACGGTGCATGTCTCCGTAGACTTCTATCTCCTTGACCACCTCACCACGGTAAGCCTTAAGTCCGCAGTTCATGTCGTGCAGCTTGAGGCCGGTCACCTTGCGGGCGGTGAAGTTGTATATCTTCGATGGTATGTTCTTGGTGAGGGTGTTGTCGTGGCGGACCTTCTTCCATCCGGATACTAAGTCATAGCCGTCCTCCTTAATCATACGGTACAGTTCGGGTATCTCGTCCGGACTGTCCTGCAGGTCCGCGTCCATGGTGATGACCACATCTCCGGTGGCCTCGCGGAAGCCTGTCTGGAGGGCTGCCGACTTTCCGTAGTTGCGGCGGAAGCTGTAGGCGCGGATATGGGGATTGACGGCGGAGAGCTCCTTTATCGTCTCCCAGGAGCCGTCGTCGCTGCCGTCGTCTATCATCAGTATCTCGTATTCGATGCCGGCTATGGGCGAGCCTGCGATGGCACGGTCTATCCATTCCGTCAGTTCGCGGAGGGACTCGTTCTCGTTGTAGAGGGAAATTACTATAGAAAGGTCCATGGGTTTATTCTTCGGAGCCGGAATAGCCGGATGTGCTGTTGAACGGGTTGGAGCTGTCCTTTTTGGCGAAAGCAGCCAGGATGGCCGATACGATCAGGCCGCAGATGACGCATCCGATGAACTGGGACAGGGTGATGATGACCGGCATGGAGCGGGCAAGCATGTCGTAGTCCATGGCCTCGGCCAGACCCATTGACTCGTATGTGGCGAACATCGTGTCCAGCAGAGTGGTCAGAGAGTCGGGGAGAATGACCGTATAGGTGAGCAGTACGAACAGGGTGCAGACTATGGCTGAGAAAGTGCATACCGCCATACCGAAACCGAAAGACTGCCCGTATGTGATGTACTCCCATGAGTCGGCGTTGCGTCTCATGGCGTAGTAGACTATGTATACGGAGCCGCACAGCTTTATGACGCTCAGGAGGACGTTCAGTACTGCCGGCAGCTGGAATATGCTGGTGACTAAATTGATTACTACGGAGACACTTGCGAGTATCAGACCGTATTTCGCGGCTTCAGACCAATTAAGTTTGTAGTTCATCTCGGAATTAGTTGGATTTGACTGCAAATTTAGTAATTTTGCAGTTTGGATTCAAATAAGAAAGCAATTTATTCTATTATGATAGATATAACATTTCCTGACGGCAGCGTCAGAAGCTATGAAAAGGGTATCACTCCTTATCAGATTGCGGAGCAGATATCTCCGCGTCTCGCAGGCGAGGTGCTTGCGGCATCATTCAACGGAAAGGTAATAGACCTTGAGCTTCCTCTTAATGAGAGCGGTGAGCTCAAGCTGCATAAATGGGAGGACCAGGAGGCCAAGTCCACATTCTGGCACTCTTCGTCCCACCTTATGGCTGAGGCACTGGAACTCCTTTACCCCGGCATCAAGTTCGGTATCGGACCCTCTATAGAGAACGGATTCTACTATGATGTGGATCTGGGGGACAGGACCATCACCGACTCCGACCTCAAGAAGATCGAGGACAAGATGATAGAGCTGGCCCGCCAGAAACAGCATTTCGTACGCAAGGAAGTATCCAAGGCCGAGGCAATGGACACCTATACAAAGAAAGGCGACGAGTACAAGTGCGACCTCATCGGCGGTCTCGAGGACGGTACCATCACATTTTACACCAACGGCAGTTTCACCGATCTGTGCCGCGGACCCCATCTCAGGGATACTTCTGTAATCAAGGCCGTCAAGCTGACCTCCATAGCCGGAGCTTATTGGAGAGGTGACGAGCACAACAAGATGCTCACCCGTATCTACGGCATCACATTCCCCCAGAAGAAGCTGCTGGACGAGTACATCGCCCTGATGGAGGAGGCCAAGAAGAGGGATCACCGCAAGATAGGCAAGGAACTGGAGCTCTTTACGTTCTCTCCGAGAGTAGGAGCCGGCCTGCCTCTTTGGCTGCCCAAGGGAGCTGCCCTGCGCGAGCGTCTGGAGATGTTTCTGCGCAAGGTGCAGAAGGCCTACGGCTATCTTCCCGTGATTACCCCGCATATCGGCCAGAAGGAGCTCTATGTGACATCCGGCCACTATGCCAAGTACGGTGCGGACTCATTCCGTCCCATCACCACGCCCCAGGAGGGAGAGGAGTTCCTTCTGAAGCCCATGAACTGCCCTCACCACTGCGAGATATACCGCAGCAAGCCCCACTCATACAAGGACCTGCCTATCCGTCTGGCCGAGTTCGGCACGGTGTACCGCTATGAGCAGAGCGGCGAACTGCACGGTCTGACCCGCGTGCGCGGCTTCACACAGGACGACGCCCACATCTACTGCCGTCCCGACCAGCTCAAGGATGAGTTCTGCAAGGTGATAGATATCGTGCTCTATATCTTCAAGACGCTTGACTTCGACGAGTACATCGCCCAGGTATCCCTGCGCGACAAGAATGACCGCAGTAAATATATAGGTACAGACGAGAACTGGGAGAAGGCCGAGCAGGCCATCATCGAGGCGGCTCAGGAGAAGGGCTTGAAGACCATCGTGGAGTACGGCGAGGCCGCTTTCTACGGTCCTAAGCTGGACTTCATGGTCAAGGACGCCATAGGCCGCCGCTGGCAGTTGGGCACCATTCAGGTGGACTACAATCTGCCCGAGCGTTTCGAGCTCGAGTACACCGGAGCGGACGACAAGAAGTACCGTCCTGTGATGATACACCGCGCTCCGTTCGGCTCCATGGAGAGGTTCGTGGCAGTGCTCATAGAGCACACCGGCGGCAAGTTCCCTCTGTGGCTCACACCCGAGCAGGCGGTGGTGCTGCCCATCAGTGAAAAATACAACGATTACGCAAAAAAAGTTTGCGAATTGCTTAATAATTACGATATTCGCGCCTCGGTTGACGAGCGTAACGAGACTATCGGCAAGAAAATCAGGGAGAACGAGCTCAAGCGAATCCCCTTCCTGCTGGTGGTCGGCGAGAAGGAGGAGGCAGGTGGAACTGTCTCTGTCCGCCGTCAGGGAGAGGGGGACAAAGGTTCCATGACCCCTGAGGAATTCGCTGCGAAAGTCAATGAGGAAGTAAAAAACATGATTAACTAAAACTTTAAAGGAGGACTACTTTATCGCAACACCTGTAAAAAAGCGCCCTTATACGGGTGCTCCCCGGCCCAATATGCCGCAGAATGGAAACAACAGCGCAGAGGGCCGCAACAACAATGGAAACGGCAGCCGCCAGCCGGCAAAGGATGACGGGCCGAAGGTCAATGACGGGATCACGGCACCTAAGGTAAGGCTTGTGGGAGACAATATCCCTCAGCCGGGTATATATCCATTGCGGGAAGCCCTGAGGCTTGCGGAGAGCCTCGAGCTGGATCTGGTGGAGATATCCGCGAAGGTTGATCCCCCTGTCTGCAAGATCATAGACTACCAGAAGTACGTCTATCAGCAGAAGAAGAAGGCGAAGGAGATGAAGTCCAACGCCTCCAAGGTAGTGATAAAGGAGATACGCTTCGGTCCCAACACCGACGAGCACGACTTCCAGTTCAAGCTCAAGCACGCCATAAACTTCCTGCAGGAAGGCTCGAAGGTCAAGGCGTACGTGTTCTTCAGGGGCCGTTCGATACTTTTCTCCGAGCAGGGAGAGAAACTGCTGCTGCGTTTCGCCCTTGAGCTTGAGGAGTATGGAAAGGCGGAGCAGATGCCGAGGCTGGAGGGTAAGAGGATGATAATGATGATCGCTCCCGTGAAGAAGAAATAACCGTTTTGTAACGTTTTTATAGTTTAACTAAATTTATTGTAACAATGCCCAAAATGAAGACCAACTCCGGTGCCAAAAAGCGCTTCGTGCTTACCGGAACTGGAAAAGTGAAGAGAAGACACGCTTACCACAGCCACATTCTCACCAAGAAGACGACAAAGCAGAAAAGGAACCTCAACAAGGTCGTTGTAGCTGATGCCTGCGACACCAGGAGGATTAAGGAAATGATTGTCGCCTAAGTTTAAAATTATTGTTTAACTGAATGCCTCAGCAGAAAAAGTCTCCCGAAAGGGGGGAGCGCTGACATTCTTAAAATCAAAAAGTGTAGTATGCCAAGATCAGTGAATTCGGTGGCCTCAAGAGCACGCCGTAAGAAAATTCTCAAACAGACCCGCGGTAACTTCCTCGCAAGGAAGAATGTCTGGACTGTAGCCAAGAACACCTACGAGAAAGGTTTGGGCTACGCATACCGCGACCGTAAACAAAAGAAACGCAATTTCCGCTCGCTTTGGATTCAGCGTATCAACGCTGCTGCCCGTGAGCACGGTATGAACTACTCTCAGTTCATCGGAGCTCTCGCAAAGCAGAACGTAGGGCTGAACCGCAAGGTACTGGCAGACCTGGCTCTCAATAATCCCCAGGCATTCGAGGCAGTCATCAACTCTGTAAAGGCTCAGTAACCGTAAGTGAGAGAGTTCCTGCAAAATAAGTGGTTCAAATTCGGACTCTGGGGTCTGCTCTATCTCCTCTGGGTGATATGGCTCGGCAATTACTGGTGGCTTCTGGGCCTCGCAGTGATTTTCGACATATTCATCACCAGGAAGGTAAAGTGGGCATTCTGGAAGAAGAACTACAAGGAGGGGGAGAAGCGCAATGTGTGGCTGGACTGGCTCGACGCCATCATCTTCGCCGTCATAGTCGTGATACCTCTCAATATCTTCATCCTCCAGGCATTCCGGATACCGTCCTCGTCTATGGAGAGCACTCTGATGACAGGAGACTACTTGTTTGTGGGAAAACTGGCCTACGGACCCAAGCTGCCGGAGAGACCTCTCTCCATACCCTTTGTCCACAACACCATCTTCGGTAAGAAGTCATATTCGGACCTTATCAAGCGCGACTATAGGCGTCTGGCTGGTTTCGGACACGTTGAGCGCGGAGACATAGTCGTCTTTAATTTTCCTCACGGAGATACGGTTCTCTCCAAGAGACCGGTGGATGACTATTACACCCATGTGCGTTTCAACGGCAGGGAGTACACCGAGAGGATGTACGGTCCCTTGATTACCAGGCCGGTGGACAAGGAGGACAACTATGTGAAGAGGTGTGTGGCCGTAGCCGGAGACACCCTTGAGGTGCGCGACGGACGGGTATTTGTCAACGGTGACTCACTGGATGTATATCCTGGTATCCAGAATTCCTATACGGTGATAACCAACGGCACACCTGTCAATGCCAAGATACTCGAGGATGCCGGCATTCAGACATCCGGAATATGGTTCGACGCGACCCTGCCCGGATATCCGGCCCTGTCCATGACCGCTGAGGCTGCGGACAAGCTGGCCTCTGTTGCCAATGTGCAGGAATGCCGCCGCAACGTGGATGTCTATCCTCCCGATTATCCGGATTCGTACCTGATGCTCTTCCCGTTTGCGGAGGATTTCAGGTGGACCAGGGACAACTACGGTCCCCTGTACATTCCGGCAAAGGGAGACAGCGTGGCCCTGACCCTCGGAAATCTGCCCCTCTACAGCCGTATCATCAGCGTATACGAGGGACACGATCTTAAGGTACAGGACGGCACTATCCTGATAGACGGAGCTCCGGCGACTCACTACACCTTCGCCATGGACTATTACTTCATGATGGGGGACAACAGGCACAACTCTCTCGACTCGCGCTATTGGGGATTCGTTCCCGAGAACCACATCGTGGGAAAGCCCAGGGTGGTATGGTTCTCCAAAGACGTCAATAAACCTTTCCCTCGGAATATCAGATGGAACCGTTTATTGAAGTTTGTGTAAAAAATTTGGAATTTTAAGAAAAAAAGGGGATATTTGCAGCCCTTTAAAATTTGAAATAAAATAGGATAAATATATGGCACGTGTTTGTCAAGTAACTGGAAAGAAGCGGGTGATCGGAAACAATGTTTCCCACTCCAAGCGTCGCACAAAACGCGAGTTCGCTCCCAACCTGAAGGTAAAGCGCTTCTGGCTCGAGGAGGAGAACAGGTTCGTCACTCTTAAAGTCTCTGCTGCCGGCATGAGGACTATCAACAAGAACGGTCTCGCAGCTACTCTGAAGGCCGCTCAGGAAAAAGGTTTAATCGACATTTATTAATAGACGGAGGGTACTTATCATGGCAAAGAAAGCAAAAGGCAATAGAGTACAGGTGATCCTCGAGTGCACAGAGCAGAAGGACAGCGGAGTTCCCGGAATCTCCCGTTACATCACCACCAAGAACAA
>CALVDG010000039.1 GCA_944326255.1 uncultured Bacteroidales bacterium | reverse complement strand
GGCAACGGATAGGTAGCAATTCTTTCTCTAATACCCACCATATACGGCTCCTTCTGCCGAAATTAACAATATGGTGAGGTAACACAAAAATGGTATATGTACCAACCACTTATCAAATTTCACCCTTATCCTGCCATTTTTACGCAAGTTCTTACTATCTTTGCCATCACGAAACAACAAATAACAACAGATATGGAATTCAAATACGAGGAACTTTTCCAGATGGGTGAGGATACTACCAAGTATCATCTTGTCACAAAGGACTATGTGTCTACCGCTCAGTTCGAGGGCGAGGAAATTCTGAAAGTCGATCCCGAGGGACTCAGGCTGATTGCCCGCCAGGCTTTCCACGATGTGGCCTTCATGCTCCGTCCCGAGCACAACGAGATGGTGGCCAGGATTCTCAATGACCCCGAGGCCAGCCGCAACGACAAGGCCGTGGCTCTGACCATGCTGCTCAACGCCGACGTGGCCAAGAACCAGAAACTGCCTTTCTGCCAGGATACAGGTACAGCCATCGTAGTGGCCAAGAAGGGCCGCAGGGTATGGGTGGACAAGACCGCCGACGGCTCCCGCATCAGCGACGAGGAGGCCCTGCAGCACGGCGTCTACGACACCTATACCACTGACAACCTGCGTTATTCCCAGACTATTCCCCTGGACATGTACAGGGAGAAGAACTCAGGCAACAACCTGCCCGCTCAGGTGGACATTTACGCTACCGAGGGCGGCGAGTACAAGTTCCTGTTCATCGCCAAGGGCGGCGGCTCGGCCAACAAGACCTTCCTCTTCCAGGAAACCAAGGCCCTGCTCAACCCCGAGAAGCTCGAGAGTTTCTTGATCGAGAAGATGAAGACTCTCGGTACGGCGGCCTGTCCTCCCTACCACATCGCATTCGTAATCGGCGGATCTTCGGCTGAGACCAACCTCAAGACCGTCAAGCTCGCCTCCGCCAAGTACTACGACAACCTGCCCACCACCGGTGACGACCTTGGCCGTGCCTTCCGTGACATCGAGCTGGAGCAGAAGCTCTTCAAGGCAGCCTGCAACATCGGCCTCGGCGCCCAGTTCGGCGGCAAGTACTTCGCCCACGACATACGCGTGATCCGTCTGCCCCGTCACGGTGCGTCCTGCCCCGTCGGCCTCGGAGTATCCTGCAGCGCTGACCGCAACATCAAGGGTAAGATCAACAAGGAGGGTATCTGGCTCGAGGACCTGGACAGCAACCCCATCCGTCTCGTTCCCGAGCAGCTGCGCGGCGGCTTCGCCAAGCATTCCGGCGGTGTTAGGATTGACCTGAACCGCCCGATGAAGGAAGTCCTCGCCGACCTGTCCCAGTATCCCGTATCGACATTCCTCCTGCTCAGCGGCACCATCATCGTAGGCCGCGACATCGCCCACGCCAAACTGAAAGAGCGCATCGAGAGCGGAGAGGGCCTGCCCCAGTACATGACGGAGCACCCGATCTACTACGCCGGCCCCGCCAAGACCCCCGAGGGAATGCCCTCCGGCAGCTTCGGCCCCACCACAGCAGGCCGTATGGACAGCTACGTGGACCTCTTCCAGGAGAACGGCGGCAGCATGATCATGATCGCCAAGGGCAACCGCAGCCAGCAGGTGACTGATGCATGCAAGAAGCACGGCGGCTTCTACCTCGGCAGCATCGGCGGTCCCGCGGCCATCCTGGCTCAGGACAATATCAAGAAGGTCGAGCTTCTCGAGTATCCCGAACTCGGCATGGAGGCCATCTGGAAGATCGAGGTAGTCGACTTCCCCGCCTTCATCCTCGTGGACGACAAGGGCAACGACTTCTTCAAGACCGTAATGAAGTAAGACTGACGGCCTCGTTATGAGGAGTAAGCTGACAGCAATACTGATAATGGGTATCGCCGCGCTGTATGGGTGCGGCGGTACTGTTATTGGTGACAGCAGGAGCCAGGGCGTTGATGCTTTGGGCGACCGGCTGGACCGCCTGACCGTGAACGGAGAGTGGGACTCACTTTTCAGCATAACTATGCCCCTTGTCTACGGAACCCGGACCGATACGGTCTCCAAGGTGTGTGCGTCGCTGTACAACGCGCAGTACTGGCTTTACCGCGAGTCATTGGATTCGGTAGCTCACTATCTGGATATCGTGCAGCGCAATCTGGACAGCATCAACGGTCTGGGCATGGAGGGCATGTACTATGTCCTGGAGGGTATGTACCGTATGAAGTCTGAGTGGGACTTCCCAGGAATGGTAGAACTGCTGCTTAAGAGCTATGATGTCTACAAGGAGCTGGGCGAGGTGTCCAATATGGCCTATCCTCTGATCAATATCGTCAATTTTTACTATATGCGTTCGGATGTCCGGGGCCTGGACTATGCCCGGGAGGTCTATGCGCTGGTCCGGGACAACTCGCTGTCTCCATACTATCAGGGAGTGGCATCCATGATCATGGCTGAGATGCTGTCTCTGTCGGATTCTCCAGGGGATGCATGGCCGTACCTGAGGACAGCGGACTCTCTTATCCGCAGTGAGGAGTATGAGCCGTATTACAGCATCATAGATCTGCTGAAGGCGGATATGTCCCTGCTGGACAGAGACAGTACCGCTGCTGATTCGCTGTATGCCGTGGCGTTGGAGCGTGAGGCAGTGACCGAACCGGTGGTGATATCACTGATATGCCTGCATTACGGCCGTTTCTGTGAGGACAGGGGGATGAATGGGAAAGCGGCGGAGCTGTACAGAAAAGGTCTGGCTATATCCGACAGGTATGCCAATATGGAGCTTAGGAACGAACTGCAGCTCCATCTTGCCGATGTCAGTTATGAACTGGGGGATATGAAAGGCTCTTTGTCCAATTACCGGGCGAGCCATCTGGGTCAGGTGCGGAGTCAGGAGTGGGAACTCAACGACCTGAGAATGTCCTATCAGGAGGTGCTGCACAAGCAGGAGGTGCAGGCCAAGGAACTGGATCTGGTTAAGTCCCGCAGGCTGATACTTGTCGTGGTCTTCGTGCTGATAATCGTGGCGGTGGTGTCGGTGTTCTTCATAGTCCTTTTCAGGCGGCAGCGTAGGCTCAACCGGACTCTGGTGGACCAGTACCGGAGCTACATGCAGCGGACGCAGCAGAAACAGCCGGCAGAAGAGGCGGACCGCCATCTTTGGGAAAAGGTGGAGCGGATGATGAATGTGGACAAACTGTATCTCCGGAAGGACCTGACGCTGGAAAGCATGGCGCAGGAGCTGGCGACCAACCGGACTTATCTTTCAAAGGCCGTGAATGCGTTTTCCGGAGGCAACTTCAGCAGCTATGTGGACCGTCTCCGTATCCGCGAGGCGGTGGGCATCATCGAGGCCAGAGGCGGTGCCGTGGATTTGAAGGAACTCGGTCCGGCAGTCGGATACAGTTCCGTTACGGCCTTCTACAGGGCCTTCTCCAAGGAGACCGGACTGTCTCCGGGCAAGTATAGGGAGGAAATACAGCGGAGAAAGTAATCGGCTGAAAATCAGGATTACGGTACTGCCGATTTGTAAAATATACAATCTGGCAATGCGAAAATTTGGACTTCCTGCAGGGTGGGAATAGCTTTGTGAAAAAGTTATTAATCAATCAAAAGAAAAGCTTATCTATTTACATCAATCCTGGCCCTGGCAGCGGTATTGTCCGCCTGCAATGAGGACCAGAAGACAGCTGAGCCCAAATTGACTCTCGGACAGACCGAGGTGACAGTTCCCGTAGAGGGAGGCGACTACTCCGTTACATGGGAGGTTGAGAATCCTATAGAAGGTACGCTGCCTGCCGTGGAGCAGCAGGACGGTACCGGTTGGGTATCGGATCTCAGGACGGACGAAAGTACGATCCTCTTTACAGTGGCGGCCAATGAATCCGAGGAGTCCCGCGAGTGTGTCGTGACAGTTACATACCCTTCCGCTCCCGAGACATCATTCACCATTGTCCAGAGCGGCACGACGGGAGAGGAACCCAAGGAATATTCTCTGGAGATCAATCTGAAAGAACTGAATGAAAGCCAGATAGTGGTGGATATCATTCCCTCGGATCCGGATATGACCTATTTCCTCATGTGCGACATGATGGAGAACCTGGAAGATATGGGACTGACCACCGATGAGGAGATATTTAAGAGTGACAGTGCCTGGATAGAGGATGGCGTGTCCTATGGAATGCATTACAGTGATTTCGTGGATAAGGGAGAGAAGCTCAACTACCGCTACAGGCAGTGTGTCCCTGATACCGATTACATTATCTATGGATACGGTTATGATACGCTGTCCAAGACGAGGACGACGGACCTGATAAAACTCAATGTGACTACAGCGGAGATTACTCTCATTGATGTGGACTTTATACTAGAGACTGAAGTTGACGGAACCACTATCACTTGCCATACGACTCCCGTTGATTACGACGGACTGTACTATGTTGACTGCTATGACAAGCCGACCCTGGATTTCGGACTGGCATCCGGGCAGACTCTGTATGAATTGTGTTATGGAGATTTTTCCACAATTGTTGATATCTATATGAATATGTTTGGTGTATCATTGGAGGGGACACTGGATTATTATGCACTCAGCGGAGAGTCTACCAAGGAATGGACTGACCGCGTGGCCCAGATGCAGTATACCATAGTCGCTTATCCCCTTAATGAGGACGGTGTCGTCATCGGAGAGCCTACGGTAGCGGAAGTTACGACAGAGTCTGTCGTGGAGAAGTCGGACAATGTGCTGACTATCAGTGTGGACAACCTGACAGCTTATACGGCGACCCTCAACGTGACTGCAACCAATGATGATCCTTACATCGCGCTGGAACTCAATCCCGAGGTCTTTGAAGGAATGTCCGATGAGGAGACCATGAACTATATCCTGAGCATGTACTACTGGGGACAGGATGTGTACGGAGATTATACGGAAGAGCTTACTGGCCTTACTCCTGAGACCGAGTACACTATCTATGCCTTCGGTGTCGAGGACAATCAGTACACTACCCGGCTTTGGACATACAAATTCACAACTCCAGCTCTGGAGATTGCCGATGTAACGCTAACCATGGACTTTGACAAGTATTATGACGTGCAGGAAGTGCTGGAGATTGACCCCTCTATGGCTGACCTTGTCGTAGATTTCGAATACTATCCGGTTGTAATGCCGGTGGAGGTATCTACTGACCCGGCTGGATGCAGGTACTATTATGCTTTCGTGAACAAGGCTTACTACAATGACGATACGGATGAGGAGTTTTACGTCATGCTGAACTCCCGCGAGCCTTATACGGATCCGGTTCTGTATCTGCTTCCGTCATATAATGTAGAATACATCCTGGTCGGCGCGGCGAAGGATGAGAACGGCAACTGGGGACCGCTCCAGAGGTACGATGTCCTCTGTACGGAAGACGGGGTCTCCGATGCCCAGGAATTCGTGGATGCACATAAATAATTTTTCATACGCGTGTTAAGTATTTGGTTACTTGGGCCGGTCTCTTCATCTGGGGCCGGCTTTTTCATGCTCATTTCTTAGTCTTGAAAGACAATATGTGAACAGTGACCCCGGCTGCAATGGCGGCCAGCAGTATCCGCAGCCACAGCGGCCGGACCAGGATGATGCTCAGGGCAATGGTCAGCCACAGGGTCGTGACCGAGACGGCCTTCACCCTCCGGGAGATGCACTTGTGCTCCTGGAAATCCCTTATGTAAGGCCCCAACTTGGGATGCGCCATCAGCCAGGCATGCAGCCGCGGCGCCCCCTTCATCCAGCACCACGCCGTCAGCAGCAGGAACGGAGTGGTCGGCAGCACCGGCAGGAACATTCCCGCCACTCCCAGCCCCAGCGACACGGCCCCCAATATGATCAGCAGATAATTCACGCCCCAAAAGTAACAAAAATCATTTGTCCGCCTCTTCCCGCCCACATTATTATCCGTCTCCCCTTTCCACAACGGCAGCAAAACCCACGTTTCGGTGCCGTTGCGGAAGCCACTGTCAGTCTGTGGTGGGTGATATTTCGCTAAACAGCAGAAATTAAGAGCATTATGCCGCTCGCTGGAATTACAGACAGAGGGGTACACCTCGCAGTCTGTTTTGCTGTAATGACTACAACTAACTGTAGCATAGGTGTTTGTGCATATCTCTCTAACACAGACTCAATAGAGAAAATTCAAGATGGATTATTTACCCCGTCCTGCAGCATACTCAGAAGCGGATTCCGAGAAACAGTTGCATTCCTATCGTCTCAGTCTGTAATTGTTGATATTAAGACAAATTGCTGTAATTCAGTGGATTGTGTAGGATACTGAAATTACAGACACTGAGGTGCAGGTCACTGTCTGTATTGATTGAGATTGTGTAAGTTGCTATGTAAAAAAGCTTTATGAGAGATAATTCGAAACAGACAGAAGACAGGATGGAAGGAAAAGGGGCTGATGCAGCATATTGTGTGAGACTTAGTAACTGAGACCAGACTCAGTAGTTGAGGCCGAACCACCAGAGCGGAAGGATGTTGCCGGAGGAGAACTCGATGCCGTCCTTGACGATGTAGCCCTCTTCGGCGGAGGCGAGCTGCTTGCGGCCTTGCGAACATGGTGAACTTTGCACTTGTGAAGTGCAAAATCCGCTCACTGCCAGCGATAGCCTGGAGAGTAGCCGGTGTCGCGCTTGAAGTAGACTCCGAAGGCGGACTGGTTGGGAAAGTTGAGGTAGTCGGAGACCTGCTGGACGGTGTACTGGCCGCTGCCGAGCATGGCTTTGGCCTCCAGGAGAACGTAGTCGCGGATCCAGTCGGCGGCGTATCTTCCTGTTTGTGTGAGGACGATATGGACCAGGTACTTGGAGGTGAGGCAGAGGCGGTCGGCGTACTCGATGTGGGGGAGCATGAGCTGGCCCATACCACAGCAGAGTATCTGGAGGTAGCTTTTGACAACGTCCTTCCCCCGCCTTAAGCCGGTTAAGGTGGCAGCCGTATGGGTATCTTTGCGGATAATCATATATTTTTTTGTTAAAAAATTTGGTGATAAGAAAATATTGCTATCTTTGCGGTCCGATTCGGGATGTGGCGCAGTTGGTTAGCGCACCACGTTAGGGACGTGGGGGTCGGACGTTCGAGTCGTCTCATCCCGACGAAAGAGGTCTCCCGAAACTGGAGGCCTCTTTTTGTGAGATACATATAGAGTTTCGGGAAGTGGCGCAGTTGGCTAGCGCGCTGCGTTCGGGACGCAGAGGTCGGGTGTTCGAGTCACCTCTTCCCGACAAAAGGGCATCTTCGGGTGCCCTTTTGTCGTGGAAGAGGTGACGCTCCGCTTTCAAGACCCTCTCCCAGACCCTCTCCAAGGGAAAGGGCTCTGTCGCTTCGCTCCTTGCCGGTCCAAGGTGGCATC
>CALVDG010000038.1 GCA_944326255.1 uncultured Bacteroidales bacterium | reverse complement strand
ATAGAACAAAAAAACACACCTGCAATAGTGTGGCTTAGATTTTTGAAAAATATTCCGTGGTTTAGCGGAAGTTACAGATTGAACTTCAGTTTGCCAGTCCTGTCTCCGCTGCCGGAACTGACCGTGCCCTGTCCTTTCGGCTCCGCGTTGAACGCCTGTACGTCCCCGTTGGCGTAGATAATGGAGGATACCTCCGAGATGTCAAGGCGGAATGTGGGGCCGTCCGTGTAGTCGGCCTTCTTGTAGGCGATTTCGGTTGAGGAAATCTCTACAATCTTCGCCTCAATCTTCTCCGAGTTCCTGAGGATGATGATGTCCTGCGCTGCCACGGACAGCGATGCGGTCAGGACAAGTGCGAGTGATAAAATCAATTTTCTCATCGTTATATCTTGTTAGTATGGTTTTCAGAACAAGTATGAGAGCGAGATGAAGAAGGGTTTGTTTAGTTTCCATGGCCAGTCTTTGGCGATTGGCATTAATCCCCAGTCACCGCCCATCATCAGTTGAATGCCTTTCCATCTGACTCCGGCACCGACACCCCACAGTACCTGAAAGCGGTTCCATGAAGAGTCTCCATTAAAGATATTTTCTCCATCGTCCAAAGATGCCAAATGAATGTCAAAGCTGGGGCCCGTGTACAGGAACACGCTCAGGTCGCGTATAAACTCATATCGGTACTGGAATCTCAGAGGAACTGATAGCGTGTGCAGAGAAATGTGGCTCTTTGCCTCGTTATAATATTCATCATAACTGGTATAACTATCAACTGCCATCTCATAGTATAACCCTGTCTGGATGCCGATACCATACTTGAATTCAGGAGCCCAGTAGAGTCCCAGCATAAGGGCAGAGGTTGTCCCATTGTTTTCGGTTAAGTCCTGCTTAAACTTAGGTAAGATTAAAGATGAGTATTGTTTGCTGGTGTATCCGAGGGATATACCGAAGGGCCTTTTCCTGCCCTGCGGGGTCGGATTGAACTTCAGCTTGCCAGTCCCGTCTCCGCTGCCGGAACTGACCGTGCCCTGTCCTTTCGGCTCCGCGTTGAACGCCTGCGCGTCCCCGTTGGCGTAGATGACGGAGGATACCTCCGAGATGTCAAGGCGGAATGTGGGGCCGTCTACGTAGTCGGCCTTCTTGTAGGCGATTTCGGTTGAGGAAATCTCTACAATCTTCGCCTCAATCTTCTCGGAATTCTTGAGGATGATGATGTCCTGAGCCAGTGCGCTCAGTGATGCCGCCAGCACCAGTGCCAGCGATAAGATAAACTTTTTCATTCAATGAAGTTTAAGCCTTCCGGGCCCCTGGGAAGATAACTTTATAAAAAGAAAGTGTGAGGCCGATTCCGTTTATCCAATAGAAGGTTGTGGAAGAACCTAGGAAAAATAAACGAGACCCAATACCTCACACCTGAATAGTTATGAGGTATCAAGGCAATAAAGATATTGCTATGACCACATATACTAAAAAAGAATGAGTGCTGTCCGTCATTGTCCTTTTCCTTTGAAAACTTCCACATTTTCTATTGAGGACAGTGCGAAAACACTTCCGTATGTAATGCCGGACTGTCCGGCACTGCAAAGATAGTTATTTCCAGCTAACGGAGAGCACTCATTGAGAGGTATTGACCTGCAAAATTAGGATTTATTGCTTTCGGCAGATGAAATGGCGGGGCCGGATGGCAGACTTCCTCCAGGTCAGCACGATTGGGCCGGAGTTCCTGGCCATGAACAATAATCAGGATACGGGGATTAAGGCTATCAGTTTTTGGTGGAAAAATTACCAATTTTGGATAGGGGGATTGTCAGTCTGAAAGCAATCCGAGGAGGCTTTCGATGTCCTCCCTGCTGCGAATCCTATGCACCTTTCCGTCCACCTCAACGAAGCCGTCTATGG
The DNA here is from genome assembly GCA_944326255.1 of uncultured Bacteroidales bacterium. Classification (GTDB taxonomy): domain Bacteria; phylum Bacteroidota; class Bacteroidia; order Bacteroidales; family UBA932; genus Coprenecus. Next base: position 6,102 of record CALVDG010000038.1, on the reverse strand, counting down.
CATGTCCGTCCCCGGAGTCATTGCCATATATCAGGGTGGACAGTGGTGCTTTCAGGATGGAGGCCGCTTTCATAAGGGTAAACACATTTTTTGTCTCAAATAATTTCAGCACATTCTGTCTTGCAATCCCCATGGCCTCCGAGAATTTCGCCTTGTTGAGCCCTGCGTTACTCAGAAGTTCCTCTGCATGTTGCTCAAAATAAGTCTTTTCTGGTACATCCATATACTGTCAAATTAAAAGTAATGCAAATATATTCTAAAATTATTAAAAATAGATAAAATAGTATTACAAAAATTTGCATAAGTAATCATAATATATTATCTTTGCAATACAAATAAAGAAAGAAGATATGGCACAGGACAACAAGATACAGACCGCACTGGAGATGATAGAAAACTATGATTGGTATTGGAGCATGGCCGATGAGTGGAGATACGACAGCGCGAAGGCAGGCATGAGGAGATTCGTGACTCTCGTAAGCACCATTGAGGATGAAGGTGTCAGAAAGGCACTGCGCGGTCTGTGGACATTAAGATACGAGGAGGCGAGCAGCATTATCAACGGGCGCAACATTGATACATCGGCACAGCGCAATGAGTATATGACCGTCCTTGCTGCATAACAAGACGGATGAACAATTTAACATAGAGGAATATGAGCACAATGATTATCACAACCGACAATCAATCCATCACAAGGATGGCAGTCATCGCGAAGAGAACCGACAGCGAGTTTATGACCGGGGCGAAAAGTATGATGGTGGAGTCGTTGAAGCGACAGATGAGGGGCGGAGTGGCCCACTTCGTGTATCAGAAGAAAAAGGGAGAGCTGAGGGAAGCATGGGGTACCACCAACCGCAGCCTTGCCCAAAAGCACATCAATGGTAACGGTGACAGCCGGGAGCGTTATGCTACTACCGCCTACTTTGATGTGGAAAGGGGTGCATGGCGGTCGTTCCGTTGGGAGAACATAGTCGCGGTCTATTGATTGAAGGCAGATGGTATGGACAAGGTGGTAATACTGGCCCGTGTCAGCACCGACAAGCAGGATTACGAACGGCAGCTGGTAGAGCTTAGGGAATATTGTTCTAGAGCCGGGTGGCAGATTGTTCATGAGTTCGCTGCCAAAGTTTCCGGGGCCAATCAGAATGAAGAGCGGTCGGAAATAACGGAGCTTGTCAATTATGTGGAATCCAATCATATTAAGAGAGTTGTCTGTCTGGAGGTTAGCCGCTTAGGGCGAAATACCTTAGAGTCTTTGAAGGTAATCCAAATCCTCAACGAGCATAAGGTCAGTCTGTTCATCAAGAATTATGGTTTGGAGACTCTGACCCCGGACGGCAATGTGAATCCCGTGGCATCCCTGATTACGACCATCTTGTTGGAGATAGCGCAGATGGAACGCCTGACCATTAAAGAAAGGATGACAAGTGGTCGCAATCAGTACATTGCCAAGTGTCGGGAGCAGGGAATCAAGATGGGCCGTCCGGCATCGTATCGCAAATCAGAAGCAGCATACCGCGAGCAGTACGCCAAGGAACTGTCACTGCTTCGTAAAGGCATCAGCCTCCGTAACGTCTCCGCCCTGACGGGGACATCGGTCAACACGCTGCGAAAGCTGCTGTCAATTATTGGTGATTAAATCGCCAATAATTGATACTGACATGGAAATAGTGGATTTGGGTTTTAATTTTAACTTTTGTATATTTGACAACGCATTCGGTATTCCCGTGATGCTGCCGTGACCGTGTCGGCTTGCGGTAGATGAATAAGCCATAGAGGCAAGAAAAATCAGTCGTATGCAGATTTGCAGAAGAGGCCGCATCCTGCGGGCCTCAGCCGGACAATCCGGCATGAATAAGCGGCCACAGCGGCAGGGGTGGTGAATACTATGGAGTGCAGTGTTTATAGAGGCGGACATTACTGATGATTACAGAAATGAATTAGAGAGATTCAATGTGACGGAGCCGGATGAGATGCTGGCTGTCCTCAACGGACTGGACTATATCGCTGAGATAGGATATAGCGTGTACAAGAATAATCAACTTAGTCATTTTCAGGATGAAAAAACGGAGAACTACAGAGAGCCTGACGCGGGAGGAGCGGATAATCAGAAGGAGAAACGAACTGGCAAAAAGAGAAAAGGTTGCGGCCATATGGACAAGGGTATCGTCAGCCGACCAATACAAGTACAATAACTCCATCCCAACGCAGATAGCCGCCTGCGAGGATTACTGTCACAGGAACGGCATACGGATAAAGAAGTATTTCGGAGGCGAGAACGAATCGGGAGCCAAGGCCGGGGAACTGTTTCTTGACATGATTGGCGAGGTGCTTGCCGACCCGGAGTACAATTATATAGTGGTCTATGATTTTGACCGATTTTCCCGCTCGTCCACGGACGGTATAATATACAAGGCGAAAGTGAAGAGCAGCGGCATAACCGTAAAGTCTGTGAACCAGCCCATAGATGAAAACAACATACTGGCCGAACAGATAGAGAATATCCTGATAATACTGGCCAATATAGACAATGCCATGCGCAGGCATAAGTGTCATGAGGGGATGGTCGCGTGTATAAATCGTGGCGAGTGGTATTCCCGGCCTCCTTTGGGTTATACCTCAAGGAAGGAGGGGAAAAGACATGTGATAAAGGTAAACGATAAGGGGCGTATATTGAAGCAGGCATTTGAGTGGATAGCCGACGAGCCGGATGTGTCGCAGTCGGAGGTGTTGAGGCGGTTGAGGCTGGCAGGATTGGACATAAGCAAGCAGCAGCTGTCAAAGTGCCTGCACAACTGCTTTTACTGCGGTCTCATTGAGCATGAATATCTCAAAGACGGTCAGCGGATAGAAGGCTGTCAGGAGCCGATGATAAGCAAGCCGATGTTTTGGAAGGTGCAGGATATTCTGAATGGTAACAGCCGGGCGTATCAACACGCGAAGGTGACTCCCCGTTTCCCGTTGAAGGGGCATATCAGGTGCGCGAAAGACGGACATGTGATGAGCGGATATACAGTCAAGGCCAAGAATCTGGACTATTATAAATGCAATGTTAAAGGATGTCATACAAATATCTCTGCGAAAGAGGTGCATAAGAAGTATGCGGAAATCCTGAATTCTTTGTCAGTGCCTGATGAGTTCAAACCGCTTTTGGAAATGGTCATCAAGCGTAAGTTCATGGAGAAGGAGGGAGAGTTTGCGGAGCAGCAGGAGCTGGTGACGAAGAACCTCAGCACGCTGCGTACAAAACTTAAGAACGCGAAGTTGAGGTATGTGTCGGAGAACTGCATATCGGAGGATGATTACCTTGAAGTCAAGTCTGATTTGGAGCGGAGAATCAATGAATGTGAGCAGGAGTTGAAAAGATGCTCCGCAGCCACCTCTAACCTTTCTGAATATACTTCTGTCACTTTGAAAATCGCCTCAGCAATAGGCTCTGAGTGGGGAAAACTCAATTTTGATGTGTGTCAGAAGATACAGAATCTGGTCTTCCCGGAGGGTGTTTTATGGGATGCGGAAAACCGCTGTCCTCTAACCGAAAATATGAACCCGTTTTTTGCCAAAATCGGCCTTGTAGTGCGTTCTGCGAGGGGTGATGGGATACGAAAAAAGGACAACCCTGATGAGTTGTCCCTTTTAGTAGCGGAGAGAGGACTCGAACCTCTGACCTCCGGGTTATGAGCCCGACGAGCTACCAACTGCTCTACTCCGCGATGTAGACTACAAAGATAAATATCTTTTTTTAAAATTGCCAAAAATAAGTTTAAAAAAGTTCTGAAATTTTGACTTTTTTCTGCTCTCCTGACAGTATATCCTTGATGGAGAGCTCGTTATTTTTCATTTCGTCCTCTCCGGCAAGTATAACATATTTTATTCCTTTCTTGTCGGCATACTCAAACTGCTTGCGGAGTTTTGCGCTTTCGGGGTATATCTCGGCCGAGTGGCCAGCTTCCCTGCACATGGCTGCGGCTTTCATTATATAGGGAAGGGTTTCCACGCCCATGTTTGCAAACAGGTACTCAGTGCCCTGCACTGCGTTCCGGGGAAACTTGTCCATGCCCAGCAGGACATCGTAGATCCTGTCCGCTCCGAACGAGATGCCGACTCCGGAAGTGTCAGGGAGTCCGAAGATGCCGGTAAGGTTGTCGTAACGTCCTCCGCCGCAGATGCTTCCGATTGCGAAATCCAGGGCCTTTACCTCAAAGATGGCACCGGTGTAGTAGTTGAGTCCCCTGGCCAGCGACAGGTCGAACTCCACTTCGGAAGAGACTCCTGCCGTACTGATGAGTCTGAACAGCTCTTCCAGTTCCTGCAGTCCGCGGAGTCCTGTCTCCGAGCCGTACAGCAGCTCTCTCATGCGGCTGATCTTCTCTTCGTTGCTGCCGGAAAGCGTGAGCACCGGCTCTATCCTGGATATACTCTCGGCAGTGAGCCCCCTTTCAGTCAGTTCCTCCTTCACGGCACCGAGGCCTATCTTGTCAATCTTGTCGATGGCTACTGTGATGTCCGTGAGTTTGTCCGGCTGTCCGGTGATCTCAGCCAGGCCGGCGAGGACCTTGCGGTTGTTGATCTTGATCCTTACGCGGATGTCGAGAGACTTGAACACTTCATCGGCTATCTGCACGAGTTCCAGCTCGTTGAGCAGGGATTCGGTGCCGATGACATCCACATCGCACTGGTAGAACTCGCGGTAGCGGCCTTTCTGAGGCCTGTCCGCTCTCCATACCGGCTGTATCTGATATCTCTTGAACGGGAAAGTAATCTCGTTGCGGTGCTGGACCACATATCTGGCGAACGGGACCGTCAGGTCATAGCGCAGACCCTTTTCGCTGACTTTCAGGGCCAGGGCATTGCTGCTCATCTCGTTCAGCTCTCCTGAGGGTATGTCTCTTATGTCCTTGAAGGCGTCTCCGGAGTTGAGAATCTTGAACAGGAGCTTGTCTCCCTCCTCACCGTATTTGCCCAGCAGTGTGGAAAGGTTCTCCATCGCCGGGGTCTCGATGGGCGAGTATCCGTATTTCCTGAATATGGCCTTTATGGTGTCAAAGATGTAGTTTCTGCCGGCCATCTCTGCCGGAGAGAAATCGCGGGTGCCTTTGGGTATGGACGGTTTCTGTGTCATATGCCGTTGTGTTGAGGTTAAAACAATCTGATTGCCTTGGACAGGCTCCTTTCCCAGAGCGGGACTTTGACCCCGAAGGCAGCCTTTATAAGGGATTTGTCCAGCACGGAGTATTCGGGTCTCCGGGCAGCGGTGGGATATACGGAAGAGTCAACGGGGCTGACGGTGCAGTCCAGCCTTTTGAGTTTCATGATCTTGTCCGCAAATTCGGCTCTGGAGCAGCTGCCCTCGTCCGAGTAGTGGAAGACTTCTCCGTATCTTGGAACAGTTTCCAGCTGGGGCAGGATATGCAGGATGGCTTCGGCCAGGTCACGGGCGTACGTAGGCGTGCCGACCTGGTCGCAGACCACATTGAGCTCGTATTCATCCAGGCCCTTCTCTATCATGGTCCTGACGAAGTTCTTCTTGCCGTACGGCGAGTACAGCCATGCCGTGCGGATGATGATGGACAGGCATCCGGACCTCTTGACGGCCAGCTCTCCGGCCAGCTTTGTCCTGCCGTATTCGGACAGGGGAGACGGTCTGTCGCTCTCGTGGTACGGAGTACGCTTCTTGCCGTCAAAGACAAAGTCGGTGGATATGTGTATCAGGTAGATGCCGTGACGGGCAGCGGCCGTGGCAAGGCACATGGGGCCGTTGACATTGATTCTGATAGCAGAGCCGGCATCTGTCTCGGCTCCGTCTACGTTGTTGTATGCCGCACAGTTTATGATTCTGGTGATGGAATTCTCCGTGATGAATCTGTCCACCGCATCCTGGTCGGTGATGTCCAGCTGCGGGACATCCGTATAAAAGCATTGGTAATCCTTGTTTCCATCAAGCAGGGAGCGGAGCTCGCTGCCAAGTTGCCCGTCTGCACCGGTAATCAGAATATTGTCCATATTTATAATAATTGTGCGACAAAGTTACTACAAAAAAGTGAAATGCGGAAAGATATAGTGATAGAATTGAGTTACAAGGGTTTTGGTTGAAGTGGC
>CALVDG010000037.1 GCA_944326255.1 uncultured Bacteroidales bacterium | reverse complement strand
ATCAAGAGCATGGACATCCCGATGATACTGGAGATAGAGCCTCCGTGCGAGGATGACGGGATGACTCTCAGACGTAGACTTTTCTATGAACGCAACGGCTTTATCCTCAATCCTTACGAGCATGTACAGCCGGCCTATCACGAGGACGCGCGGCCTGTGCCGATGCGCATCATGACCTGGCCCTATGTATTCTCCGAGGAGGAGTATGACCGCTTCCGCACCGACCAGATCTCCATCATGCCCTGACGGTTCCGGGCGGAGACTAGCGGGGGTAGATGGAGTGGGCTGAGAGGAAGTCCTGAAAGGACTGACGGCAGGTGTCGGAGACGGGGATGCGGACTTTGCCGAATACTATCCGGCCGCGCTCGATATAGGACATATTGGAGGGCTGGACGATGAATGAGCGGTGGACTCTGATGAAGCGGTCTGACGGCAGTTCCTCTTCCAGTGACTTCATGCTCATGAGCGAGAGTACCGGCTGCTCGGCGTCTTTCAGGTAGATCTTCACATAGTCCTTGAGGCCTTCGATATACAGGATGTCGTTCAGCGGGATTCTGATCAGACGGTATTCGGTCCTGACCATTATCGAGTCGGCGGTATTGCCGGCATTCTGCGCTGTGCTGCTCATTCCGAACCATTTGAGCGCCTTGTCCGCAGCTGCCAGAAAGTCGGTGTAACTGATGGGCTTCAGGAGGTAGTCCAGAGCGTTGACCCGGAACCCTTCCACTGCGTAGGAACTGAAAGCCGTGGTGAAGACTATGCGGGTATGCTCCGGCAGCAGGCGGGCCAGGTCCATACCGCTGAGTCCGGGCATCTGTATGTCGCAGAAAAGCAGATCCACCGGCCTCTCCTGCAGGGCCGCGAAAGCCGCAGTCGCGCTGCAGTATGAGCCTTTCAGTGCCAGAAAAGGGGTTTTCCGGACGTATCCTTCCAGAAGTTCCACGGCCAGCGGCTCGTCATCTATAACCATGCAGGTAAGTATCATAGGCAGGTGTTTTACAATGGAATACGCATATAAGTCCGGTATTCTTCCCCGTTGAGGCCGTATTCGAACCGGTACTGTCCCGGATACAGCATTTCCAGACGGCGGGACAAGTTGGAGAGTCCTATGCCGGAGCCGCTGCGGTCGGTGCCGCCGGATTTGGGGAAGTAGCTGTTGCGGGTCTCGCAGACCAGTGCTCCGTCTTCCAGAGCGATGCGGATGCTGACGTAGGAGGGTCTGTCATTGCTGACTCCGTGCTTGAAGGCATTTTCCACCAGGGCAATGAACATCAGCGGGGCAGTCATCACTCCTGACCGCTCCGGAAGCGACACGTCCACTTTCACATGGCGGGGCAGGCGGAGACGCATCAGGTCCACGTACTCCTGAATAAAATGCACTTCGTCGTCCAGCGGCACGGACTGTCTGTCGCTTCCGTAAAGCACATAGCGCAGCAGATGGCTCAGGTCGTGTACGGCGGCCTGGGCGCGGACGGTGTCAATCTGGATGAGAGAGTAGATGTTGTTCAGGGTGTTGAAGAGAAAATGAGGGTTGATCTGGCTTCTGAGGTTCTGCAGTTCGGCTTCGGAACGGCGGTGCTCCAGCTCCTTTCTGGCAGCCTCGGCTCTGTACCAGCCTCCTGTCATCCGAACGGCTACGCTGGCTCCCACGACCAGAAAGTACATCAGCGCGTTGCGCATGAAGAACATCAGGGTGTCCATAATCGGCCTCTCTCTTGGCGGACGGTGTATGTCCGGCGGCAGCACGTACCTGAAGAGAAGATGCACCGCAATCATCACGGCCGCTACAAGCAGTACGTTCACCACGATGAACATGGCCAGGCGGTGTCTGGTAAGCAACCGGTTGATCAGATACAGATAATTGACGTAGAAGACTATCATGAACGACAGCGGCACTACCAGGAAACGGATATACTCCGTCCCGGTCATCAGCGGACGGTCCGGTGAGGTGACGAAAAGGGGCATGACCAGGACGACGGCCCATATCAGGACGTGTATCGGCCAGCCGGCGTATTTGGATTGACTGGGTGTCATGACTCTGCAAAGTTAAGCATTTTCAGGTTTATTCGTACCGTATGGCTTCGATAGGATCCAGGCCTGCGGCTTTCCGGGCCGGGTACCAGCCGAAGAAGACTCCCGTAACCGTACATACGGCGAATGAGAGGATTACGCTCCACGGCTGGATGTATATCGGGTATGAGGCCAGGATATTGACCAGGAAGGCCGCGCCTATTCCCAGCACCACCCCTATGAGACCGCCGGTCACGCTTATGAGGATGGACTCGATCAGGAACTGGGCCAGAATATCCCTGCCTTTGGCTCCTATGGACATGCGCAGTCCTATCTCCCTGGTGCGCTCCGTTACCGACACGTACATGATGTTCATGATGCCGATGCCGCCTACCAGCAGGGAGATACCGGCTACTGCGGCCAGCAGGACAGTCATCATGTCGGTAGTGGATGTCATCATGGAGGACAGCTCCTGCTGGGAACGTATGGAGAAGTCGTCCTCATCGCCCGGTCTCAGCCGGTGGTTGTCCCGGAGTATCGAGGTTATCTCCTCTATCGCCTGCTCGGTATAGTCCTCAGCCAGAGCCGAGCAGACTATCTCCTGAAGGTGTGTTATGGCCAGGATGCGCTTCTGAACTGTAGTATAGGGGGCAATTATCAGGTCGTCCTGATCCATGCCCATGCTGTTGTAACCCTTGCTCTCCAGCACTCCGACTATGCGCAGGGGTATGGAGCCGAAACGGATGACCTTTCCTATGGGATTCTGTCCGTCGGGGAACAGCTCGTCCACCACGGACTTTCCCACCAGGCAGACTTTGGCGGCGGTCTGTATGTCCCTGTCGGAGAACACGTCTCCGTCCTCTACCCTGTAGCGTCTGATCTCCAGATAGTCCCGGTTGACTCCGTAGACCGTAGTCGGAGTATTGTGGGCTCCGTAGATGGCCTGGCCGGAACTGTTGACCGCCGGGGACACATAGGTTACGAAGCCGGCCTGACTGCCGATGTCCTCCAGATCCTCTATCTTGAGCGTTTCCATGTCATCGGCGCTTAGTCTGACTCCGCCCCTGCGCTCTCCTCCGGGATGAATCATTATCATATTGGAGCCCATCTCGCTGATCTGGGCCTGGATACTTCTTTTCGAACCCTGACCGATGGCGAGCATGGTGATGACGGCGGCTACTCCGATGATGATGCCCAGCATGGTCAGAAAGCCTCTGAATTTGTTGTTGCCCAGGGCTTTCAAGGCTATTTTAAACAGATTGGTCAGATTCATGGTCAGTCCTCCTCCACCGGAAGAGACGCCAGTGTGCGCGCCGCATCCAGTATGTCATGATTGCGGACATCTCCGGTTACTCGGCCGTCCCTGAGAGTGATGTTGCGGCTGCTGTAGCGGGCAATGTCCGGGTTGTGTGTTACAAATATGATGGTACGGCCCTGGGCATGAAGCTGCTGGAAGAGCACCAGCACCTCATAGCTGGTACGCGTGTCCAGATTGCCGGTGGCCTCGTCGGCCAGGATGACCGCCGGGTCGTTGACCAGGGCCCGGGCTATGGCCACTCTCTGCATCTGGCCTCCGGACATCTGGTTGCTCTTGTGCATGAGCCGGTCTCCCAGCCCTACGGCTTCCAGGGCAGCCACTGCCTTCTCCCTGCGCTGGCGGGCTGAGCATGATGGGTTGTACATCAGCGGCAGCTCCACATTTTCCACGGCGGTGGTCTTGGGCAACAGGTTGTAGCTCTGGAACACGAAGCCTATCTTGCGGTTGCGGAGAGTGGCCCGCCTGTTCTTGTCCATGGTGCGTACCGGTACGCCGTCCAGATAATAGTCCCCGGAGGTGGGAGTGTCCAGACATCCCAGAATGTTGAGCAGGGTGGATTTGCCCGAGCCCGAGGATCCCATGACCGTGACAAATTCTCCCTCGGTGATGGTAAACGTTACTCCGCGCAGGGCATGGACGGTCTCGTCGCCTACAGTGAAGTCCCGTCTGATATCCTCCAGTCTGATAATCTCTTTCATAGCCGTGCTGTTATCTTGGAGGACCGGGCATGAACGGACTGCGCTCCTGCGCTCCGGGAGATTTCATGACATCTGCCGGAACTGCCATTTTCAGACCGAGCACCACCTGTTCCCCCTCGTGCAGGCCGGAGAGGATTTCGGTCATGTCCCCGTCCGAGGCTCCGGTAGAGACTGCCGTCGGGCGTAAAGTCTGCCCGTCCAGTACCCAGACCGCCCCGGATGCGGGTGCACCGGCCGGAACTCCAGAAATACTTAAACCCAATTTAGAAATGAGTCCCGGATCCGGTGCAAACCGCAGAGCCTTGGACGGAACTGCACACACGTTCTGTCTGTCCAGAGTATATATTGTCACATTGGCCGTGAGACCGGGCTTCAGTTTCAGCTCCGGATTGGCAGCCGAGATGACTACCTCGTAGGTCACTACACTTGACTCAGTCGTGGCTTCCAGACGTACCTGCCTGACATTTCCGGTGAAAATGTCGTCAGGATAGGCATCTACTGTAAACTCCACTCTCTGTCCCTCCGCCACATAGCCTATGTCCGCCTCGTCCACGTCGGCCACCACCTGCATGTCCCTGAGGTCGTTGGCGATGGTGAACAGGGTAGGTGTCTCGAAGCCTGCGGCCACTGTCTGCCCCTCCTCGACAGCGCGGCTGATGACCACTCCGTCTATGGGCGATGTGATGGTGGCGTAGCCCAGATTGCGGCGGACACCCGTGATGGATGCCTGATTCTGCTCGTAGGCGTTCCTGGCCGTCTCGTACAGGTATTTGGCCTCGTCATACTCGGCGTCGCTCACCAGCTCTTTCTCGTACAGTTTTTTAGTACGCAGGTATTCCTTTTCCCTGTATTCGTATTCGGTCTTGCTGCTGGACAGCTGGGCCTCGGCCTGCTCCAGTTCCGACTCAAGCGTCACCTTGTCCATCTCCGCTATCAGCTGGCCGGCTTTTACATGGTCATTGTAGTCTACATAGAGTTTGTCTATGATGCCCGAGACCTGAGTTCCGACCTCTACCAGCGTGACCGGCTCCACTGTCCCGGTGGCCGTTACCGAGTTGTGTATGTCCACTCTGGCCACCGATGCAGTCTCAAGCGATATGTCGCCCTTTCCCTTAGGACCGGACAGTATCCATATCCCCACGGCGGAGGCCACCATGATGCACGCCGCCAGAATGATTATACCGTTTCTGATACCTTTTTTCATATATTCTCTTTTAATATTCTCCTTGAATTTCCTTGCCTTGATAGATGTTGAGCAGCTCCATGTTGAGCAGAGTCATGTATTTGGCCTGCAGGGCTTCCTGTTCCGCGACAGTGAGTTCGTTCTGAGCCGTGATAAGCTCCACGGTATTCTTCACCCCGAGCGAGAACTGCTCATAGGTCAGCTCATAGCTTTCCCTGGCGTATTCCTGCTGCTTGAGGGCAGCGGTGTAACGGGCCTGATACGAGACGGCGTTGAGGTAGGCCGACTCCACTTCCTGCAGCAGCTGTTTTTCGATATTCAACTGTTCCAGCCGGCTGTTCTCCGCCTCCAGTCTGGCCTTGTTGACGGCCGTGCGGGTCTGTCTGTTGGAGTAGATGGGGATGCTCAGGGACAGACCTATATTCTCGTTGAAGTTGTTCCAGTACTGGTTGCCGGAATGATAGCCGGGAGTAGAGCCTGTGGCTGTACCCGCACCGGTGGCCGACATAAAGGCCGTCCCCACACCGGCCGAAAGTGAAAGGGTGGGGAAGAATCCTGACCGGGCCTGTTTAATACCCAGCTCCGCGGCCTTGACGGACAGTCTGCCACGCTCAACCTCAGGCATGGCACTCAGGGCCGCTGCATACACGTCGGTTTTAGACGGCAATACCGACATGACCTGCACGTCGCTCACCTCGGGCCCGGCAAGATTCATTTCTTCCATGATATCCAGTTCCAGAAGCTGTTTCAACTGGAGCCGGTAATTGTCCAGGGATGTCTGCGCCGAGACCACCTGGTATTCGTCACTCATCCACTGGCTCTCCAGCTGTGCAAAGTCCACCTTGCTGATGGAGCCGGCCTTCCACATCTCCTCGGCCCTGTCCCTCTGGGCCTTCGAGGCATCCGCAGTGCTTCTGGCCACAGTTACGGACTCATCGGCATACAGGCACTGCATGTATGCCTCGATTATCGCTGTCCGGATGTCGTTGGCGGTCTCCTCGATACTGAGCAGGTCTATCTCGTTCTGTACCTTGCCCTGCTTGACAGCCGTTGCAAGCGAACCTCCCTGGAAGAGGCTCATGCGGGCGTTCAGGTTGTATGAGCCGGTGTACATATTGTTGTCCGACACATCATTGGAGGGGTAATTGGACAGGCTCTGGGAAGTCGAGGCGGAAATGGAAGGCAGTATGGCGGCCTTGGCCTGCCGGGTGTCCTCCATCCCGGAAAGATATTCGTTGCGGCTCTGACGGAGCTGGATGTTGTTCTCCATAGCATAGTCGATGCAGTCCTTAAGAGACCATACCCTGACTGTGTCCCCGTTCTGGCCGATGGCGGTGACAGGTACACACAGGAGCAGTATCCACAGCAGCTTTCTCATGTTGTTCTTTGTTTTTCGCAAAGCTACCGTGAGAGCGGCCCTGCCGCAAATAAACTGGACGAAACGGGCAATTGTCCCGACGGAACCCTTTAAAGGGCGGTGGTGCGGAAACGCTCCCAGATAAAATTGACCGCCTCGGGAGATGGATGCGCCAGGTCGTCGGTGAACCATGAGTAGTCACGCAGTTCGTCCAGGACAATCTCGTAGGCCGGAAAGTAATGCGTGTTGGGGAATGCGCTGACCATATGCTCGATAGCCAGCAGGAGTATGGCCTTGGATATCTGGTTGCCGTGCATTCCGTCTTTCCTGTGGCGGATGGGCGAGACAGTGAAGATGAAGTGCTTGTCCGGAAAAGCCTTTACGATGTCGTCCCATCTGTCGGTGATATCTTCCACGGTCAGCAGTTCGCGCCGGAATTCCCATGCCGGGTGCTTGTGGCAGTTGGACACGATGATGTCCCGTTCTATGTGCCGGTATACCCATGATGTTCCGAAAGTGACCATTATCCATTTGGCTTTCCTGAAAGCTGAGGAGGCTGCGGCCAAGGAGGTATTGGCATTGAGAAGAAACTCCTCCGGGGACTTTCTGGTGAACGAGCCGTGGTGGTAGAACGACACATATCCGTCTCCGTCCGGAGCAATGGGTCTGTGGCCCGGCTGAGGCCCGACTGTATGTCCGGCCCTTACAGGGTTGGTATTCCGCGGGACTACGTCGCTGTCCGTGAAAATCCTGCCGTACGCCAGAAAGTCTATCGAATTGGCTATGGACGCCGGGTTATAGAGCACACCGAACGGATTGGAGCATATCCCGTAGCCCTCTTCCGCAAGTCTGCTCCCCATCTCTGTGGAAAAACAAGATCCCAGCGACAGTATCCCGGCATCCCTGGTCACTCTTTCCGACCATCTTTTTACTTCGACGGCAGTCCTATTGCGCTCACACTGCATTTGTTTGAGGTATTAATGTTTAAGTTGCAAACATAGCGATTATTTACAGTATGTGAGTTTCTTGGAATGTTATTGTATTGGTCATTCGGCGACAAATGTCTCTATAGAGTTGATTGCCAGTTATTTGGGTGTCTCGCCCTATTATCTCTGCCGCTTAAAGAAGAGTCTTTTGAATGAATAAATTTTGGAAATTGGGAAAATTGCTATACTTTTGCCTCCCACATTACAGATTACAGAACGGTGAGGTGGGTGAGTGGCTTAAACCAGCAGTTTGCTAAACTGCCGTACGGGTTACCGTACCGGGGGTTCGAATCCCCCCCTCACCGCAAAAGGGTACAAAGAGGCCGCAGAGCTTGCTCTAGCGGCTTTTTTGTACCCTTTTGCAAAGCCCGCCGCCAGGCGGGCGGGGATGTGCGACCTTTAGGGAGCAAATCCCCCCGGTGAGGATACTCGGGGCCTGGCTTTTGGGATGTGCGACCGCAGGGAGCTCCGATATCGTTTAATTTTTTGCGGCACGTGCTTTGCGATAGGACAAAGCGATTATCTTTGTAGGGATATTCGCAAGTGCATATGAGAAAATTCAGATTTGCCGCATATCTGTGCCTGACGGTGTTGCTGGCTGCAGCCGGAAGGATATCGGGGCAGGCGCAGGATT
>CALVDG010000036.1 GCA_944326255.1 uncultured Bacteroidales bacterium | reverse complement strand
CCCGCCGCGAAGCGGTGGGAGGGCCTGGTCTTTTCGACTGCCGGATTTTCATTAGAGTGAGTGCAGTACCGGTTTGGTGGGATTGCGGTTCACTTTCGGCGTGGGATTGAGAAATGCAGCTCGTTTTTCAAGTTGCTAAGAATCATAACGTTGTGAAATGTACTGCATTTTTCAGGCCTTTGCAAGAGAGTGAAAAGTGCACACTGTTTTTGTAATTAATGGGTAATCATGCATTTGTGTAAAGTTTGCAATTCCCGCAGTTCCTTAAAGGACTAAAATGTACGCAATGAAGTAGTCAGAAGCGGATGCCGAGTCCGATGCCGCTCTGCTGGATGCCGATGGACACTTCGGAGACTGAGGCAGGGGTTCCGGGAGCATAGCATTCGGCGGCTTTCTTCAGTCTGCCATTGCCGACGCACAATAACGGAATACTGGTCAGCAGCATGGTTCCTCCTATGATTAGACATGGTATGGAAGTGACAGTCCCGAGAAAATAGGGTACCCAGCTGTCAGCGGTATTGAGTGAGCCGAGGGAAGTGGCAAAGAGTACGATTCCTACAGCTCCGAATCCCCCTCCGATGCTGCTGACAATCACACCGGCCTTGTACAACTTCCGTCCTGAGGAATAGAGCTGGAAACTCTCCTCGTTCATGATGCTGTGGGCTATATCAATATCAATCCTGGAGCCATTTTCCGTGTACAGATGGCCGCCCCTGCGCTCCAGCCGCTGAGGTCTTTCACCTATGTACTGCGCCTGCGCTGCCAGGCACGCAGCCATGACAGTCAGTATTGTAATCATAAGTCGTTTCATAATCGTTCGCGTTATTCGTTGTAGGAATTTTCCAAGATAAAGAGCAGCGTTTGAGTACGGTTCTCATGGTCAATGAGGCTCTGCCAGTAATCAAAGTCCCAGAACCGCTTGTTGAGGAGGTCCTGTTGATTCTCCGGATGCAGTTTGAACAGTGTGTCAAGCTTCATATTCAGAATAACCAATGTGTCAGGCTTATATGGATTTGAAAAGCTGAATTCGAAATCAAAAAACGAAGCACTGCCCATACTGGTATATTGGAATATACAGCCTTTATCGCCAGCTTTGATATGCACATTGTGGATCTCGGTGCTGTCTGACCGTGTAACGATGATGTCCTCATCCAGTTGGTTCTCTATGTACCAGAATCCAGTATAATTCGGGTCGCATGATGGGATGAATAACATTACAGTTGTAAACAGCGCAACGAGAAAATGATAGTATTTCATGGATGAAGGCTTTAAAAATATTGTGTAAAGATATAAAATATTGTGTAAAGATATAATGATTGTCCGCAAGGTAGAGGGGCCTGGTCTTTCGACTGCTGGTCTCCTGGCTTCGGTGTCTGCGAGTGACCTGCCTGATGCTGTTTTTGAGAAATGTCTGATAACGAGGCGAATGTAAAAGAGTGCGGATGAAAGTAGGGAATAGTTGGAAATAATTAAGAGCGGAATACGTTTAGAAAACAGTCTGTCCTGCTCCATTTTACATATCGCACTGCATCTTAGATGCTTACACAGGTGTACGGATTACTGGCAGTTGACAGTTCCCGCTTGTCCGTAGGTTCCTTTTCGCATATGCTGCTGTCTTACATGATTATGCGGAACAGACTGGGCGGTGCGACAAGGTGGGGGCAAGGCAATATCCTTGTTGTCTGTTGCCGGGTCTCAGTTCGGGATTATTGGGAGATGAAGCGGTAGACAATCTCGCCGGCCTGGCGTTCGGGGGCGTCCTGGGAGGCGGTGAAGCGGGAGCGGCCGGCGGCTCTGAGAGCGTAGTCGCGCAGGCACTGGTCGGGAGACGAGACGGACTCGATAATCTTAGTGCCGACGACATAGCCCTTGCGGTTGACGATGATACTTACGGATACGTCACCGCCGCCCATGCACTTGTAGGCCGGCACCGGCAGGCTCATGGCCTTGCGTCCGTCCAGAGAGTAGGAGATGACCGCCGGCCCCGTGTAGGTCTCTTTTTTTGATTTGTCGGATTTGCCGTCAGATACGGCGATGTTGTCCTCATCGTCCGAGGCCTCCTCGATCTCGCGGCGGGTGCGGTCCAGTCTTTCCTGCAGCTCGCGGGCATCGCGGTATATGTCCTCCGGGTTGTCGTGGCGGTCGTCCCGCAGATGCTCTGAGGCATCCACGGCTACGTTGCGGATATTTCTGGAGTCCTGTCTGCGGGAAGCGTTGAGCAGAGCGTCGATTTCGGCATCCAGTTCTTCCTTGACGCTCTCCTGCATACGGGTCTGCTCGGTCAGCCGCTCCTGTTCCTCCTGGGCGGAGAAGTCTATCAGAAACGAGGTGTCCTTGCTCAGCTGTACGTGAATGGACCAGGACAGCAGGATGATTATGGCGACCAGATGGACGATGATAGTCAGATAGAGCCCGGCCTTGTCCCCGTTGTCAACCTTCAAATACCGCTGTAGGGGCCTGAGCCGGCTTTCCAGTCCGGACAACGGGCCCCTGCGCAGGCTTTCGATGAATGCCTTGATACGGTTATTTATTTTTGAGATGATTTTCAATGGTGGCTGTAAGCATGTCGATGCCGACCTGGTTGTGTCCGCCCTGGGGCAGTATCAGGTCAGCGTATCTCTTGGTGGGCTCAATGAACTGCAGGTGCATGGGCTTCAATGTCTTCTCGTAGCGGTCTATGACCTTGCCGACATCCCGGCCTCTCTCCATAGTGTCTCTTGCGATGACTCTTACAAGCCTGTCGTCCGGGTCGGCGTCCACGTACACCAGTATGTCCAGCATCTTGCGCAGTCTGGCATCAGTGAAGATGAGAATGCCCTCTACGATGATGATGTGCGCCGGGCGTACGGTCAGGGTCTCCTTTGAGCGGGTGCAGGTGAGGTAGGAGTAGATAGGCTGCTCAATGGTCCTGCCGTGCTGAAGCTCAGAAAGCTGCAGCCTGAGCAGGTCGAAGTCTATCGCGTCAGGGTGATCGAAGTTGATCTTCTGGCGGTCTTCCAGCAGGGGGATGTCGCTGTTGTCCCGATAGTAGGAATCCTGAGGGACAACGACGACCTCACCTTCGCTGAAATGCTCGGTAATCTTTTGGACTACGGTGGTCTTTCCTGAGCCGGTGCCGCCGGCTATGCCTATCGTCAGCATGGCCGTACAGGATTAGAATTCAGCTGACTTTGGGGTTCTTGGGAAGGGTATCACGTCGCGGATGTTGCTCATGCCGGTTACGAAAAGCAGCAAACGCTCGAAGCCGAGTCCGAATCCACTGTGAGGAGCCGAGCCGAACCGTCTGGTGTCCAGATACCACCACAGGTTGGTCATGTCCATGTGCAGCTCGTTGATGCGGGCCATCAGCTTGTCATATGACTCCTCTCTCTGGGAACCGCCGATGATCTCACCAATCTTCGGGAAGAGCACGTCCATGCCGCGAACGGTCTTTCCGTCATCGTTCTGCTTCATGTAGAAGGCCTTGATGTCCTTGGGATAGTCGGTGAGGATGACCGGCTTGCCGAAGTGCTGCTCCACCAGATAGCGCTCGTGCTCGCTCTGCAGGTCCACGCCCCATGATACGGGATATTCGAATTTGGCACCCGACTTTACGAGGATGTCTATGGCCTCGGTGTAGGTCATGCGCACGAAGTCGGTGCTGACTACGCTCTTGAGTCTCTCTATGAGGCCCTTGTCTATCATGTTGTTGAGGAAGATAAGGTCGTCCATGCAGTTGTCCAGCGCATAGCGTACCAGATACTTGATGAAGTCCTCTGCCACATCCATGTTCTCGTCAATCTCCACGAATGCCATCTCGGGCTCTATCATCCAGAACTCGGCCAGATGCCTGGGAGTATTGGAGTTCTCGGCCCTGAATGTGGGACCGAATGTGTAGATGTTGCCCAGGGCCATGGCTCCGAGCTCGCCCTCAAGCTGTCCGCTGACGGTCAGGTTGGTGTGGCGGCCGAAAAAGTCTTGCGAGAAATCCACTTTTCCGTCCTCACGGCGCGGAGGGTTGTCTATATTAAGAGTAGTTACCTGAAACATAGCACCTGCTCCCTCTGCGTCGGAAGCGGTGATGATAGGAGTATGGAGGTAGTAGAATCCTCTGTCATTGAAATATTTGTGAATGGCAAACGCCATGGCGTGACGGATTCTGAGTACGGCTCCGAAAGTGTTGGTGCGGGGACGCAGGTGAGCGATCTCGCGGAGGAATTCCATGCTGTGTCCTTTCTTCTGGAGGGGATATTTCTCCGGGTCGGCCGTTCCATACAGCTCTATCTTCCCGGCCTGAATCTCCACTTTCTGTCCGCTGCCGACTGATTCGACCAGTTTACCGGTCACGGCTATGGCCGAGCCTGTGGTGATGTCCTTGAAAGTCTCATCCGGTGTGAAATTGGCGAAATCGCAGACAATCTGTATGTTGTTGATAGTAGAGCCGTCGTTGAGCGCGATGAACGCTATGTTCTTGTTGCCCCTTTTGGTTCTTACCCAACCCTTGGCAAGTACCTCCTTGCCCGGGGTCTCCTTGAGCAGTTCGGAAACTCTCTGTCTCTTAAGTGTCATATCGTATAGATTTAAAATGTAATATTCATTGCCCTGCATATTCTTTCGGGGATCCCGGTATTGTCCATCCTGCCGGAGAACAGTCCGCTGCCGGCTCCTATCGCGAATATGGGTACGTTTGCGGCCGAGTGATCTTTTGTAGTCCAGCCGATGTGTGCTTCGTGCGAAGCCTCGTCCATATCTTCCTTGCCGTCTTCGTCCACCTTGTCCTTGGAGCGGTCAATCCGGGCTATCTTGTCAAAGTACATATTGTAGCCCTCGTCCCAGGCCAGAGTCAGGCCTCCGGTCTCGTGGTCGGCAGTGACGATTATCAGAGTCTCGTCAGGGTGCTCGTTGTAAAAGTCGACGGCCACTGCTACGGCATCGGCGAGACTGAGAGTCTCCAATATGGCGGTCTTGGTATCATTGCCGTGGCTGGCCCAGTCTATCCTTCCGGCTTCGGACATGATGAAAAAGCCGGGCCCGTCCTCTTCGTACAGGAAGTCTATCGATGCACGTACCAGGTCTGCCTGACTCATGTCGTCCACAGTCCTGTCTATGGCGTAGGGCAGTTCTGTCTTCAGTCTGCCGTCCTTCTGGAGCAGCATCATCTTTTCCACCCCGTCTTTGGAGGCATGATATCCGTCCATACCTTCTGCTATCGTATATCCGCTGTCCTCTATTGCGTTGTAGGCTGACGGCTCGTCTCCGTCCTTGCCGTTGCTCTCTATCAGTCCCCCGCCGGCGAAGAACTCAAAGCCTGTAGCAGGAATCTCCGCTGCGATGTCATAGTAGTTGCCGCGGTCTATGTTGTGGCCGTAGAATGCGGCGGGAGTCGCGTGGTTCAGTCCTACTGTGGACGATATGCCGACTTTATATCCGGCATCATGTATTTTGTAAGCTATGCTCTCTAGGGCAGTGGCCGAGTCTGAGGCCATGCAGAGCATTCCGTTGTTGGTCTTGCTTCCTGTGGAAAGAGCAGTCCCGGCTGCTGCGGAGTCCGTTATCAGATTGGATTCGGAGTGGGTGACGGCCCAGCCGAGTACCGGGAACATGGTGAAAGACAGAGGGCGGCTGTCAAATACGTCCTCCGTATATCCTTGGTAGTATTCTGTCAGGGAGACGTGGTTGAATCCCATTCCGTCTCCTATGAAGTAGAATACATATTTTGCTGTCTGTGCATTTGCTGAAAGGGCTGACAGCGTGGCCAGAAATACTATGATAGAGAATCTTTTCATATTCTTTTTATTTAAAAATGGGTGTCCCACTATGCATGAGGCACCCATTTCACTTTGTCGGCAAGATGTGTTAGTTGTGTGTCACAGCTTTTCTTGCCGCATACATTATCTTCAGGGCGGAGCAGCGGCGCAGTTCCTGCTTAACGTCCGTAACGATACCCATACGGGTGTTCTCGTCAATCTTGAGGGACACGGTCATGAACTCGCGGTCCACCTCATCGAGGGACTCACGCTCTGCGGCGATGAAGTCACGGATGTCGGAAGTGTTCCTGAACGAGTCGTTAAGCTGGATACGGGAGTCCGTACCGAATTCTTTCTGGTATTGCAGTGAGGGAGTACCGATGAAGATGTAGCAGGAGAGGTCTTTTCTCTCGAGTCGGACAATCTCGGTGGCCTCAGGCAGCTTGACATTGACCATACGGTCTGTCTGACGCATACTTGTGGAGACCATGAAGAACATAAGGATCATGAACACGATATCCGGAAGGGATGCTGTGTTGATGCCCGGAGTTCCTTTGTCGCCTTTCTTTATGAATTTAGCCATTTCTTGTCCTCCTATTTTTTCGTTACATCCAAAGGTTCCGCCTCTGAGATTCTGTTAGGAATAGCCTCGCTGACAATTTCCTGCTGCTCGGCGTTGAGCTCTTCGTAGACATCTCCGAAGTGTGCCATAGCGAAGTCATTTCTGACCTTATTGATGGCTCTCACCAGGACGTTCTGAATCTCCACATACTTGCTGTAAAGACTCTGACGGTCGTTCTGGAGGGATATCACACCGTCTGAAACAGGATATTCTCCGAATCCCTCGATGTTCTTGAGAGTCTTCGAAGGAAGATCTGAACGGTCGGTGGGATTTGTCAGGAATTCAATAACAATCTCTTCGAGCTGTGCATCAGAAAGAATAACTTGACCGCCTGCCATAACGCCGTTTCTGGAGTTGATCTTCACGTCGAGCATATTGCGACGGTTAACCTTCAAGTCCTCTACCTGTGCGTTCTCAGGAGGCATAGGCGGGAGACGGCGGGACAGACCTGTCTCAGGGTCCATCGTACTCACCATCAGGAAGAAGATCAACATGAGGAACGATATATCCGCCATCGAACCTCCGTTTATTTCAGGTGTTTTCTTAGATGCCATAGTTGTTGTTAGTTACCTTTATGGATAAGATTTCTTACGCTGCCCCAAACCAAGGCAAGTAATGCGAGTATGACCAGAGCGTAGCTCAGGTTGAGCAGGGTATCGGTCATTTTAAGAGTTGCGTGGGTAGGCTGCACGGCCATGTTTACGGCGATAGGATCACCGCTGGCGAGCAGGAAAGACGCACCGATGAGCACAACGGCTATCAGCAGCACGATACCTGTCTTCTTGATGGACTTCCGGTTGCCTGCCATGTTGATCAGGGAGAGCACCACGACAAGTACCAGCGCGGCAATCACCAGTATGTATGCCCAGAAGAGGAGCATGTCAAGCATGCTGGTGGTCGCCAGTGCCTCTGCCAGGTTCGATACGGAGTACATTCCTGTCTTACCATTGTAGATAAAGAATGCAACCAGACCTATCAGAGAAAGTACCAGCAGACAGATTTCCAGTATTTTAGTAAATTTTTTGGTCATGATTAATTACTTGTTCTGATATTTTACGATCATGTCTACGAGAGCGATGGAAGCGTCTTCCATTGAAAGGACGATAGAGTCAACTTTCGAAATCAGGTAGTTGTAAAGTATCTGAAGGATGATGGCGACGATAAGACCGCCGACGGTGGTAATCAGGGCGACTTTCATACCTCCTGCAACGAGGGTCGGGCTGATGTCACCTGCTCTCTGGATCTCATCGAATGCCTGAATCATACCGATCACAGTTCCCATGAATCCCAACATAGGTGCGACTGCGATGAAGAGGGTAATCCAGGAAAGACCGCCTTCAAGCTGGCCCATCTGAACTGAGCCGTATGATGTGATGGATTTCTCAACTTCCTCTGCGCCCTTGTCATATCTCAGGAGACCCTGATAGAAGATGGAGGCTACAGGACCGCGGGTGTTGCGGCAAACGTCCTTAGCGGCTTCAACACCACCGTTGTTGAGGGCGTCCTCGACTTTCTTGAGGAGCTTCTCGGTGTTGGTGCTGGCGAGGTTGAGGTAGATGATTCTCTCAATAGCTACAGCAAGACCGAAAACGAGACATGCGATGATGGTAGCCATGAAGCCTGCACCACCCTCGATGAACAGTCTCTTGATTTCCTGATGCATAGGAGCCTCAGCGGGAGCAGCCTCGACTACTTCTTCAACTACGGCCTCTTCTACTACAGCAGCGGCTGTGTCTGTTCCGGCAGTAGCGAGGGAATCACCCTCCTGAGCAGATGCGTATTGAGCAGTGAAAGTCATAAGACCCATAACTGCCAAAAACATGAAGATTTTTTTCATACAATTTTTGATTAGTT
>CALVDG010000035.1 GCA_944326255.1 uncultured Bacteroidales bacterium | reverse complement strand
GACTGGAGCTCTCCGTTCAATGTGAACACCAATACCGGAACATTCTTCGTTCCTGACGAGGATCCGGCAGTGATAGCCTATGGAGAGCTGGAGATTCCCGAAAACTCAAACGGAGAGTATAAGGAGTTTACTATCGATCTGGAGTACCGCGACCTTGAGCGCATACCTACTCATGTGCTCGTAGTGGCCACTGCCAGCAAGTACGCTGACTATTTTACCGGCGGAGTGGGCAGTACCATGTATATAGACGAATTTGAATTCATATTTGAATGATAAAACAATTAAATATGCCTCTCGCAGGACTGTGCCTGCTGGCAGTGCTCCTGACGGCTTCTCCGCTTCCCTCTGTGGCGGCGGAGAAGTTTGACAGGGGCATGAACCATAGGGAAGCTCCTGTCTTTATGCCTAAGGGATATCTGATGTTCGGCGGAACGGTGTCGTATAGGGATTACAATTTTTACGATTACACCTTCCTTGTCCTGGACGACATGAACATCAACGCTTATACGCTTTCGGTCGCTCCGAACGTGTATTATACTTTCGCCAAGAATATGGCGGTGGGCGTGAAGTTTTCCTACAAGAGGACACTGGCCAGGGTGAACGAGACCAATCTGTCGCTTTCGGATGACCTGTCATTCGGAATATCGGATTTCTATACCCTGCAGCATACGTATTACGGTTCGCTGTCGTACCGGTATTACATGCCCATCGGCAAGAGCAAGGTATTCGGTATTTTCAGCGACATCTCCCTGAATTTCGGAGCCGGTCAGGGCAAGTCCCTCAACGGCAGGGGAGACAATCTGACCGGAGTCTACCAGAACATCCTGGACATCGGTATCGATGTGATTCCGGGTATAGCAGTCTTCGTTACAAACGAGATGTGCGTGGAGGCCTCTGTCGGTATCCTCGGCCTGGAATGGAAGCGCATATCGCAGACTACCAACCAGGTGTACGAGGGCAGTTATGAGACATCGAAGGCCAATTTCAAGCTTAATCTGCTGTCTATCAACATAGGAGTCAATTTCGTGCTGCCGGTGCTCAACGAGAAGCCGTCAGCGTCAAAAAACTGATGAGTCATGTCGTCCAGGAAAAATATCATTTGCGCCCTGATGTCCGCGCTAATTCTGCTTGCAGCTTCCGGATGTATAAAGAATGACATCCCTTATCCCAGGAGACTGGGGACTATAACCGCCTTTGAGGTTCAGGGGCAGCTGTCCGCGGCTGTGATCGACTCATCCGCGCTGACGGTGTCCGTGGATATGGCTGATACGGTGATTATGAGCCATGTCCGTCTGCTCAGATTCGAGACGTCTTCCAATACGACTGTGTCTCCGGCCATTGACACGGCCTTTGTCGATCTGTCGGCTCCGTTGTGCTATGAGCTGACCACATGGCCCGGGCAGGTGTACCGCTGGACGGTAACAGCCACTCAGACGATTGAGAGATATGTCCGGGTACGCAACCAGATAGGAGAGGCTTCCATCAACCCCGACGAGCATGAGGCCGTGGTCTATGTGACTTTGGATACTCCTTTGGACTCCATTGAGATTACGGACATGAAACTCGGTCCTTCCAACTCTGTCATTACTCCGGCTCCTGAGTCGGTCAGGGATTTTACCTCACCGCAGGTGTTCACAGTGTCATACAGGGATGTGACGGAGGAATGGACCATGGCTGTCATACCCCGTGAGGTAACGCTTACAACCGAGCCGGCCGATGCCTGGGCCTGTTCCGCATATCTGTACGGAATGGTACCGGATGGGGCTGAGACTCCCGGCTTCAGGTACAGGAAGGCTTCGGAAACCGAGTGGACGGATGTGCAGGGTGTGGAGGTGGGCGGTATGCGCGTAAGTGCCGTTCTTACGGGTCTGGAACCGGAAACGGAGTATGTCTACAGGATATATTCCGGGGAGATGGAGGGCAGTGAGAAGGAGTTTGTCACCGAGGCAGCCGCGCAGATGCCCAATATGGGCTTTGATGAGTGGAATACTACAGATGGAGTGGTATATCCTAATCCTGATCAGAACGAGGGGTACTGGTGGGATTCCGGTAATACCGGGGCAAAACTAGGCGGCAAGACCCCGACTTCTCAGGAAAACTCCTTTCTGGCTACGTCTGATGTGGAAAATACATCTGCAGCCCGTCTGGAGACGGTCAATGCCATAATCGCAATGGCAGGCGGAAACGTCTTTTCAGGTTATTTCGGAAGCATACAGGGACTTGGTGCCGAGGTGTTCTTCGGCCGCCCGTTTGACACCCGGCCTTTACGTCTTACCGGATACTACAGTTATAAGCCGGAGATTATAAACAATGTGAAACCTCCTGATGGGATAGATCTTCCTTTTGACCGTAATACCATAAAGGGAAAGATGGACCGCTGCCATATCTTTGTCTATGTGACTGCATGGGACGGGCCTTATCGGGTCAATACCAAAGAACATGTCTATCTCGATGTCAATGATCCGGACGTGATAGGCTATGGCGAGCTGATTGACAGTGTCGGAACTGACGGTCAGTACAGGAAGTTCTCGATAGACATCAAGTACCGCGACCACCGTAAGCCGACATACTGCGCCGTGGTGGCCGTGGCCAGCAAGTATGCGGACTTTTTCACCGGGGGCATCGGCAGTCTGATGTACGTGGATGAGTTTGCCTTCGAATACGACGGGGAGCCGGTCTGGGAGGAGCCTGAGTCTTAATAGAGGACGACAATATAAGAATTGGTTATAAAAATTTGCTTATCTTGAAATATGTCGGTAACTTTGCTGCCGATAAGCGCATGCTTTGTTTGATGTTTAACTTGATTATATTAATTTGTGAGTTTGAGACATTCATACGTTCTTCTTTGCAATTGACATCACGTCTCTGGCTGTTCATGGTGAATTGATGCCGGCAACGGTGATTTCGGATAAATGAAAGTTTTAATTATTTATATTATGAAACGTTTAATTTTTTTATTTGCAGTAGTGATTCTTGCAGTGTCCGTATCGTGCGAAAGGGATTCCGGTTCGTCTTCGGATGTTGCCGTACGTATCGCTCCCAATACTTTGACTGTCCCGTCGGCAGGAGGTACTTTTTCGATCAAATACTTAGTTGATGGAAATCAGAATGTCGAACTGGAACCGGTATGCGGAGAGACGTGGATCGGAGGCTGGGATTTCAGTGTTGACAGTGTGCTGACCTTTCAGGTAGACACCAATAGAGGCGGTGCCAGGACTGCGGTAGTGCATCTTGTCAGCGACAGACTGGCGGAGGATGTGTTCTTCACAGTCGAGCAGGGTGATGCTTCAAAGGTTTATATGTACGACCTGGAAAATGCTGTCTGGACAGCAAGGATATGCAAGTTCGACAGAGAGGAGACTATATTCCAGGAAGTGAATCCCGAGGTTCAGTCCGAACTTTGGAGTTCGTATATCACGGCTGGAGAGTATGCGGACCAGTATGCGCATGACTGGAACATGGAGCATCCGGACGATCTGATATCGTCTGAGGATGCGTTGGGATTCGAGTTCACGGATCCGGAGGCTGTCAATCCCGAAATGAGGACTTTCTTCACGGTGACGTTCAATGACGGATGCATTGAGGTCGTGGACGGCATGGAGACTGTGGCCGGAGGCGCTACTGTCATACGTATTGCCGGAAAGTTCACATTTGATGAGGAGACAGGTGTCATGACCGTCTCTGACACATGCAATACTCTTTATGACAGGGAAGTGAGGATTCAGTTCTCAAAAGAGAATGAAGAGATCGTCTATGATGTCATCTACATGTGGCATCCGGATTATCTGTCCGACTATTTCGGCACATCAGACCGGTTGGGGTTCGTGCTGGCCAATTATGACGGTTCGAAGTGTTATATCCCTCATGGAAAACTTAGGTATTACCTCAGGTACCTGGAACCGTATTCTGACGAAGAACAACAATAAAATTAACCTGTATTATGAAAGGAAAATATTTTTTAAGAATGTCCGTGCTGTCGGGAGCTGTTGTCCTGGCAGCGCTGTTGTCGTCCTGTAACAAGGATGAGCAGGGCTCTGCTCCGACCGTATCGGTGGAGGCGGTGTCGTCTGATGCCTCATCCATAACTTTAAGAATAAGCTCCGAGGGAGCGACAGAACTTGCGTATATGCAGATAAAGGACCTGCAGTCAGTGCCTTCTGCCAATGGACTGCTGAGTGCCGGTACGCAGGTGGAGGTACCTGGCGGGGATGTTGAGGTTACGGGTCTGGAACCGTCTACTGATTATTATTTTGCAGTAGTGGCTGCCAATGGAGACCTGTATTCCGAGATAGCTACCGTCGAGGCCAGTACCTTGGATGCAGAATGTACCTTTGAGCTTACTGTGACAGGTGTGACATCGGAAGCCATCGCTTGGCGTGTGGTTCCGAGTGTGGATGCACAACCTTATTATGTGGCCGCGCTTCCGGCCTCATACGCGTCATCTTCGGATGAGGAGCTGCATGCGGCTGTACTGGAGCAGATAACCGAGGCGGCCGGAGGCAGTCTGGAGGATTATCTTTCAGCAAATATGTTTACCGGTACGAGGACAGGAAGTATCACAGGCCTTGAGCCGCAGACAGAGTATCTGCTGACGGTAATGGGACTTTCAGCCTCAGACGGCTCGCTTCAGACAGGCATTGCTAAGGAAAATGCCGTCACTGCTGAGGAATTTGAGCTGACGTTCACTCTTTCTGTCTCGGATGTTACAGCGACAACAGCGCATGTGTCGGTGGTACCCTCGGACGATGAGGCAACGTATGTATGGCTGTGCCAGCCTTCTACAAACTATCCTGGAATCAGTGAGGATGAGGCGGACGAAATTGCCAAGATGTATGTGACCAATCAGGGCGCATATCTTGATCAGGGTATGGGGCTTTATACCGGATCTTATGATATTCCGGATTTCGGGGTTAATTCCGACAGCAGGTATTATCTTTTCGCATTCGGGTACACTCCCGGTATGGGCATTACCAGCAGCTGTGAGCTTGAGGCCTTTAATACAGGTCACAGTATTCAGCCTGATGAGTTTGAAGCGGAGATTATCGTCAATGTAGCTACTGCAAAGAGACTGGGCTTTGAGGTCCATCCTACGGAGGAATGCGGTGCCATTTACTACCTGCCGGTAGTCCTTCCCAAAGCGGAGTACACTTTGGAAAAGGCGCAGGAGGAAGTAGTAGCCGCCGTTCAAAGCAATTATGATCTCAATATCGATTTCAACCCCGGTTATACTATGACAGACGCAGTCTCTTCGGTATGCTATAGGGGAACATACGAGTACTTTGAGGCTACGGGCCTTACTCCCGAGACCGACTATGTGATAGCAGTCGTGGCTATGTCCAATGACGGAAAGCCAGGCAATGCTGAAGTGACGGAAGAAGCAAGCACAACGGTTGAAGAGCAGTCAGAAGCCGTATTCTCCCATACTCTGGTGGGAATTTACGACGGAGATCAGGCTCTTGCGGCCGGACTTTTCCCTGAAAGCAGCGAATCGCTTTCCGGAAATGCATTAGCCGTATTCGAAGTGACGATTTCCGAGGAAGCCGTACACTGCTATTATAACAGCAACCTTGTCGGAAACTACTCTAATCCCGAGGAGGAGTATAAGACTGACGACGATCTTATGAGTTGGCTGCCGGATAATCCTTTTACGAAAGAGGTTGATCATGAAACCACTCATCTTGTTGTTCCTTACAAGTATTATGATACGGACTACTATGATTACACATTCGTGACGTGGGCTGATGACGCAGCAGGTGTCTGGGGACCTGTTTGCAGGACTTTCGTACAGGCAATATCTACGGAAGTTGATCCGATTGATGAACTGGTGGATCTTATGAAAGGTCCATCCGCAGCACCGGTATTGTTGTCGAAATGACGGTAGACTACTGACCAGTCTGAATAATCGGCACAGTCCATTCCGGTTTTCCCGAATGGGCTGTGCTTTTTTTATGGGCATCTGCGAAGTAGCCGTCCATAACGTTCAACAGATACGGCCTGCAAAATGGCTCGCGGAAAGATGGGTAAAAAGAAAGAGGCTGTTGTGACGCAGCCCCTTAAGATTGTCGTTTGAGTTTGTTGGATGCCTTTAGAAAGCCAGCATGGGTCTTACCGTTGAGCCTGTCTCTTTTCTGAAGTGCAGATATTCAATCCATCCGCCGTCCGCGAAATCTATGTAACGGTAGTTTGTGGGAGAGGACTGTGCTGCCACCTGTATTCCGTTGCCGGCGTCAGCGAACAGTATCTTGTTGGAGAAGCTGACCTTCTCCATGGCGCTGTTCATCAAGAACGCCACAGTACCCATCTCCATCCAGGACAGGCATCCGTCCCAGCCTCCGACTGCTGAACTGGCCTGTACATTGGACTCGTCAAACTGCAGGCCGGTAAGATTGCTGATGGCGTCCAGCAACTGGCCTCCGGCCGGCATAAACCAGCCTGTTGTCATGCCTTCTGCCGGACCTCCGACCTCATTTGCAAAGTTGCCTACGGCCTTGAATCCGGGATAGTTCCCGGCTTCGACATCGGCTGCTCTCTCTGAGACGAGCAGACTGTAGTTCGCGTAACCCTCTATGTCAGCTATGGCGAGACTGTAAAGCTCTTGCGGGTCTGTAAGCTCGGGTATGCTGGTAAAGCCTATTTCGGATTCATCCCTCTCGTAATTTCCTGACGAGTAGTCTTTATACCAGCAGAAGTATCCACCATATCTGGCACTCCAGGTCGCAAGGACCAGAGCGTGGGCTGTCCCTCCGAGTGCTTCTTTTTCACCGTTGCCGATTCTTTCCGGGTCGATCTGGCATACAAGCCCTATTACATTGGCGGAGCCTACTTCGGATGCCGGAGCGTCCTTTGAGAGCAGGTTCCCGTCCGCGAGGAAGAAGTCACCTATCTGGAGATTGTGCTCTATGACAGTCGGGTCGCCTTCGGAGAATGATGTGCATTTTCCGGCTTCAGCATTGCCGTCATAGGTTTTGGACTCACCGGAGTAAATGCATGGGATGGAGAAGGCTCCGGGTTTCACGACCAAAAGAAGTCTGCCGTTTTTACTTTTCGGAATCATCGAGTTGAAAGTGACGTCGGGGCCGCTCAACGAATAGTCAGGGATGTCGTAGTCCGTGTTGGTGAATGTGTAGAATGTCCCCGGAAGGCTTATCTCAACAAGTCCCATGGCATGTGACATGCCGAGACTGAGACTGTTGTCCGCCGGAGCTGCCATGCCTATAAGCAGGTCGGAGGAGTCGAATCCGTCTCCGCTCTGGTCGGACGCTACGGGCCAGGCCTCGCTTATCATTGAGAAAAAGCCAGCGGCATCAGATGCCGTAAGGTCTACTGATGCAGGCAATGTCTCCTGATAAGGCCAGTAAGCATAGTACTCTGCTCCGGAGGGAAACAGCATCTCCGAATCCGCGGCTTGCCATACAATGGCGTCGCCGGTGCCTGATGCGGTGAGGCAGATGTTGTTGAAGCCATCCAGTATCTCTCCGTTCATCAAGGCGAACAGACCTATACGGTCTCCTGCAGAGAATGTCCTGTTGTTAGAATAGGTCCCGTCTTCCATGGAAAATCCGTTGTCGCTGACTGTGATTGTCAAGGGTGTGTCCACGGAATCTTCTTTGCCGGTATTTTTCTCGCAGCCCATTATGACTGTACAGACTGCTGCGGCGATGATAAATCTTTTCATAAAACAAAAATTAAAATATATTCATGCAAATGTACGAAAATAAATAAAAGCCAGATGGATTTTTTGGAAAAACCTGTCTGGCTTAACTGGATCAAGGTCGGCTGAATTACTCGCAGATGATGGTTACGTTGTCCACGACCATGATGCTGCCCGAGGCGGCACGGTACTGGTTGCCTTCTTTGCTGGCTGCGAAGATTACGGCCAGCTTGTAGGTCTTGGCGGGGTCGTAGTCCTTGACGTAATTCAGGTCGAAGGAGAACTCGGTGAAGTCGGCCGCTCCGGCGGTCTCGAAGCTGCCGGTGGCGCAGATGGCCTCCGATGTGTAGATGTTCTCACCGTTGAGTGTCTCGTCCTCGCTGGAGACCTCGTAGAGTATTGCGTTGACAGTGCCGAGATCCTGCTGGTCTATGATATCGCCGTTCTCATCGTAGAAATCCTCTCCAGGGGTGTATTTCAGCCATCCGGTGACGGTCAGTGGCTTGTCCTCGAAGAGGATGCCGAATTCGGTGGTGGCCATGGGATTGGTCAGGGCCGCAAATGCATTGAAGTTACCCAGGAAGATGGTACCTGATGTAACAGCAGGAATTTTCTGTCCTAAGATGGAGCCGCCGGTGGTGTAGACGGATTCGATGATAGCACCTTTGCCCTCCACGCCTTCATCGGTAGGACGGACGGGGTACTCACCAGTATATGTTATCCCGCCTAATGCCCCCATGTTCTTAATCAGAGCCACGGCATCGTTGCAAGTGGCCCAGCCTGCGGGGTTGAGGATGTCGTCGTACATAGTTCCGGCCTCCCATGTCTCGAAATCGTAGAAATAAATGCTTCCGGAGGCGGAGACGGTATAGGTGTTTTCGGTGCCGTTCTCAGCCACGACAGTGAATGTTACCGACTTGCCGTTGGAAAGGTCTATGGCACTTCCAGATGCCGGGGTGACTGTGGCTCCTTGCGAGACTTCGATAGTGGGAACCAGAGCGGTGAGATCCCATGCTCCGGCGGTGTCGGGATTCATGCTTACGGAAACAGTACGGTTGTCCTGGTCGA
>CALVDG010000034.1 GCA_944326255.1 uncultured Bacteroidales bacterium | reverse complement strand
ATGGGAGTGCCGTCAGCTGACTACATCATGCCGCCCATTCCGGGGTTCATTGCGGGAGCTGCGGGAGCGGGTTCCGGCTTGTCGGCGATCACGCACTCGGTGGTGAGGAACATGCCGGCTACGGAAGCGGCGTTCTGCAGAGCCACACGGGTAACCTTGGTCGGATCGATGACACCGGCTGCGAGCAGGTTCTCGTAGCGGTCGGCGCGGGCATTGTAACCGAAGTCGCCCTTGCCCTCGCGGACTTTCTGAGCCACTACACTGCCCTCGACACCTGCGTTCTCGGCGATGGTGCGCAGAGGAGCCTCGATGGCCTTGGCCACGATGTTGATACCGGTCTGCTCGTCCTCGTTCTCACCCTTCAGACCCTTCAGAGCCTCGATAGCGCGGATGAAAGCGACACCGCCGCCGGGGATAATACCCTCCTCAACTGCGGCGCGGGTAGCGTTCAGAGCATCCTCTACCCTGTCCTTCTTCTCCTTCATCTCGACCTCGGATGCTGCGCCTACATAGAGGACAGCCACACCGCCGGCCAGCTTGGCCAGCCTCTCCTGGAGTTTCTCGCGGTCATAATCGGAAGTGGTCTTCTCGATCTGCTTGCGGATCTGGGCTACACGGTCAGCGATAGCGTCCTTGTCACCCTTGCCGTTGACGATGGTGGTGTTCTCCTTGTCGATGGTCACCTTGTCAGCCTTACCGAGCATGTCGGGAGTGGTGTTCTCGAGGGTGAAGCCTCTCTCCTCGGAGATTACCTGGGCACCTGTCAGTGTGGCGATATCCTGAAGCATCTCCTTGCGGCGGTCACCGAATCCGGGAGCCTTCACGGCAGCGACCTTCAACGTTCCGCGGAGTCTGTTGACTACCAGAGTAGTCAGAGCCTCGCCGTCTACGTCCTCAGCTATGATAAGGAGGGACTCGCTGTTACGTGCGATGGGCTCGAGGATGGGGAGAAGGTCCTTCATCGAAGAGATCTTCTTGTCGGTGATCAGGATCTTGGGGTTCTCGAGAACGGCCTCCATCTTGTCGGGGTTGGTCATGAAGTAAGGAGAGATATAGCCTCTGTCGAACTGCATACCCTCAACGACCTTGACCTCGGTCTGAGTACCCTTGGCCTCCTCGACTGTAACGACACCCTCTTTCTTCACCTTACCCATTGCCTCTGCGATGAGCTTGCCGATAAAAGCATCGTTATTGGCGGATGTGGTGGCGATCTGCTCTACCTTGGCCATATCCTCACCCACTTCCTGGGTCTGCTTCTTCAGGTCGGCTACGACTGTCTCAACAGCCTTGTCAATACCGCGCTTCAGATCCATGGGGTTGGCGCCTGCGGTCACATTCTTCAGACCTACGCTGATGATTTCCTGTGCAAGGACAGTAGCGGTGGTGGTTCCGTCACCGGCCTGGTCGTTGGTCTTGGATGCCACTTCCCTTACCATCTGGGCACCCATGTTCTGGAAACGGTCCTCAAGCTCCACTTCCTTGGCTACGGTAACACCGTCCTTGGTAACCTGAGGAGCACCGAATTTCTTGTCGATAACCACGTTGCGGCCCTTGGGACCGAGGGTTACCTTCACTGCATTTGCAAGAGCGTCCACGCCTTCCTTCATCAGGCTGCGGGCTTCCATATTGAATTTGATTTCTTTTGCCATGATTTTTAGTTTTTAAAAGTTAAACAAACAGAATTAAAGAACTGCGAGCACGTCAGACTGACGCATCATCAGATAGTCCTTACCGTCAACGGTGATCTCGGTTCCGGAATACTTTCCGTAGAGAACGGTGTCACCCACTTTCAGTTCCATGGGCTCATCCTTCTTACCGCTGCCTACAGCGATTACCTTACCCTGCTGGGGTTTCTCTTTTGCTGTCTCGGGAATATAGATTCCGCTTGCTGTCTTGGTCTCAGCTTCTTTGGGCTCTACGAGCACTCTGTCTGCTAAAGGTCTAATGTTCATATCTTTTAATTTTTAGTTGTTTTCAACTTGCACAGACACATTAAACAAATTGAGTGCCACTCCGCACACTCTGCCAAAATGTCATTCGATAAGTATTCTATCTTATTTTTATTTTTTATAAGCATTAATACTTATAATTTGCTGATTTAAGATTTTTTGCTTATGTTTGTTGGTATGAACACTGACAATCACATATATGCTTCTATCTCAGCGGACATCGTCGCCTCGACCAGCCTGTCTGTCAATGAAACCATAAGGCTTAAACACGTGATAGAAGAGCTGCTTGGATTGCTTGAAAAGGAATTTCCGGGATTCTGGGGTAGACTCGTAAAAGGGGACTATCTGGAGTGCATCCTGCCGGAGCCGAGAAAGATTTTCAGGATAGCATTGATCTTGAAAACTTTTATCAAAGCCTTTGATGTCAGTTTGACAAAATACAATCAGCAATTCGTGACTTTCGGCATCCGGATAGCCATAGGCATCGGCGTGATGCGGATTGTCGAAAAGGCCGAGGGCATAATGGATGGGAAAGCCATTTACCTGTCAGGCAGAGGTCTTGAAAAGACAAGCTCCACAGCGAAAGGGACAATGATATTCTGTGCGGACAACATGGAGGCATATCAAGGCGTAAACACGGTTGTCCTGCTCACTGATGCACTTATAAATGATGCTACCAGGCGTCAGTGCAATGTTCTTTATTACAAACTGCTTGGCATGAACGAATCAGATATAGCCTCCAGGATGGGAATCCGACAGCCGGCTGTAAGCCAGCATTCCAAATCGGCAAAATGGTACTGCATCGAGGAGGCTCTACGGTATTTTGAGAACTTAAAATTTGAAGGATATGAATAGTTGGTTGTTTTTAAGTCTGTTTACCGCTCATCTCGTGGGGGATTTCTACTGCCAGAATGACAAACTTTGCCGTCAGAAAGAGACCTGTAAGATAAAAAGCCCCTTTTTGTACGTCCACTCTCTTGTAATCTGCATCCTGTCATGGTTGACGGTCCCTCAAACGGGATTCATAATTTACGCTTTGGCCATAGCCGTTTCGCACTGGCTCATTGACCTGTTAAAACTATATTTCAGAGAGAACCTGTCGGTTTTTATATTTGACCAGCTGCTGCACATAGCTGTTATCTTCGCAGTATCAGTCATATACAACGCGACAGACTTGTTGCCCCTGCAAAAGATTGACAGCATGTTCTCATTCTCTATCTCAATTCCGCTTCTCATTGCCGGAGCGCTGTTCTGCTGCAAACCGGCTAATATTCTGATAAAGAAAGTATTGCAAAAATATCAACTTGGAGAGGGCGCATCCTGCAGGAACATGAGAAATGCCGGAGCACTGATCGGCAGTCTGGAAAGGCTTCTGACGTTGATTTTTGTGCTTATAGGACAGTACGGGGCCATAGGATTTGTCGTCGCCGCCAAGTCTATTCTCAGGTTCAAGGATTCGGACACAGATAGGACAGAATACGTCCTTGTAGGGACGCTTCTAAGTTTTGGCATTGCCATTGCAGTCGGATTAATCATGGAAAAAGTCAAAATGCAGTGATGATGGACTTCGAGGAATATATAAGGCAGGGAGAGCCGTCGAGGGCGGAGCGGGCGCAGGCATGGCGCACGGCCATCGGACTTCAGGACGTGGACGGACTGAAGCCCTCGGCGTACCTTATTGATACCGCCCGTAGAGATATTGAGGGAGACATTACAATCGACGAGGCACAGAAGCTGATAAAAAGCTACTATCAGTCAAAGTCCATCCGCACCCCTGAGGACGACGAAGCACATGAAGCGGACACGGCATCGGCCAACATAAGGAAAATTCTAATAGAAAAGACTTTCGCTTTCACGCCTGTAGGGCTGGCGTCCATCCACCGCAGAATCTTTGAAGGAATATACAAGTTTGCAGGAAAATTCAGAGACTACAACATTACTAAAAAGGAATGGGTCCTGCGCGGAGATACCGTCCTGTATGTATCAGCATCAGATGTACGCAGAGCAGTGGAATATGAACTGGAGCAGGAGAAATCTTTTGATTACTCCGGCATCAGCAAGGAGAATCTGGCAATACATCTTGCTGACTTCACGGCAGGACTATGGCAGGTGCATCCTTTTGGAGAAGGCAACACCAGGACTACGGCAGTCTTTACCATACTGTATTTACGCTCCCTCGGATTCGATGTGGACAATAGCCTTTTTGCCGGTCACTCATGGTATTTCCGTAATGCTCTTGTCCGGGCTAACTATCAGAATATCAAGAAAGGCATCACACGCAATACGGAATTTCTGACACTGTTTTTCCGCAACCTGCTGTTCAGAGAAAACAATGAGCTCAAGAACAGATACATGCTGGTCAATCCCCCCGAGGAATTGAAATCAGACATCAACCACGACCCTACAAGTACCCTGCAAGTACCCTACAACTATAGAGCAAGCACCCTACAAGTTCTGGATACAATAGTATGTATCGGACACGACAGCCTTTCCGTAAAGGAAATCATGTCCAGGCTCGGGCTGAAAGACAGGGTCAACTTTCTAAAAAACTACCTGAACCCCTCGATTAGCGAAGGTCTGGTCAGGCAACTGCATCCTGACAGGCCGAATCATCCGAGGCAAAAATACCTGCTTACAGTAAAAGGATTGCTTGTCCTCAACAGTCCTGAAAACAAGAACGGCAATGAACACTGACCACGAGAAATACATGCGCGAGGCCCTGAAAGAGGCGCGGAGGGCCGAGGCCGAGGGGGAGATACCCATCGGAGCGGTGGTGGTGTGCGAGGGGCGGATCATCGCCCGGGCGCACAACCAGACCGAGACCCTGCACGACCCCACGGCCCATGCTGAGATGCTGGCCATGACGGCTGCCACAAGTTACATAGGAGGCAAATATCTTCCGGAATGTACCCTGTACGTCACTGTCGAGCCGTGCCCGATGTGCGCCGCCGCGATGGCCTGGACCCAGGTCGGAGCGGTAGTCTACGGAGCCGATGACCCCAAGCGCGGCTACACCCTGTTCACCCCGTCACTGCTGCACCCAAGGACAAAAGTCATCAAGGGAGTGCTGGCAGAGGAGTGCGGTGCCGTCATGACTGAATTTTTCAAAAAGATACGGAGATAGGCGATGGAATTGGAATTTCTGCTTGACCTCGGCTACATCGGCCTTTTCATCGGTGCTTTTGTGGCCGCTACCATCGTCCCTTTTTCGTCGGACTTTCTTATAATAGGTATACTTCTGGCCGGAGGTGACCCGGTGGTATCGTGGTTCTGCGCCACTGCCGGCAACTGGCTGGGAGGCCTGACCTCCTACTGGATAGGCCGTATCGGCAAATGGGAATGGATAGAGAAGTGGTTCCACGTCAAGGAGGAGACCCTGCTGAAACAGAAGTCCAGGATAGACCGGTACGGTTCCCTGCTGGCCTTTATGACATGGTTGCCGTTCGTGGGCGATGTCTTCGCCATCGGCCTGGGCTTCTACAAGCTGCATTTCGGCCGCTGCGCCCTCTTCATGCTCATAGGAAAGGGCACCCGTTTCGCTTTCTGGCTGGCCCTCTACTACATTTTCGGCGACAGCCTTCCGACCTTTTAAAAATTTGACTATCTTTGCGCCATGGTATTGACCTATGGTGTAATGGTAGCACTACAGATTTTGGTTCTGTCTGTAGAGGTTCGAATCCTCTTAGGTCAACGACGAGATGGATAAATCTTTTTTCATAACTTTACTTTTTTTGGCAATTACACCCGTGTTCATAAGCGGGTGTAATTTTCATACGGACACCGGTGCGGAGAAAGGCCCGCAGGCTTTTCCGTATGTGTCAGTGCCCACCATGCTGACAGGCCAGGAAGCGGCTGAGTATGCCGCATCGCATTACTGGAACAGATACTTTGATTCCACTCAGGTGTGGAACGGCATATCCGACACTCTTATAGGTGGAGTGACGGAGAACGATATGACTCAGGCTGTAAGGGATTATATCATGGCACTCTGGTCCATACCCTATGATAAAGCCTTGGAGGCCCAGCGTCATCTGATGTCGCTGGCCGAGGAGTCTGCCGTAACCGACACATCCGGACATATCTATGACTTTATCGTGACTGTCATGGAGTCAGCTCTCTGGAATCCTCTTTCGGAGCTGCGCAACGAGGGTTTTTATATCCCGGTAGTGGAAAGTGTCCTCAGCACCAGACGTACCGGTGAGCATTACAGCAGTTATTATCAGCAGCAACTGACCACATGCAGGAACAATGCTCCCGGAGCGTATGCGGCCGATTTCACATATACAGATGCCAAGGGCCGTATGCACAGCCTCTACGAGACCCGGAGCGAGTACACGCTGCTGCTGTTCTCCAATCCCGGATGCCCGGCCTGCCGGGAGATTATCGGTATGTTGAAGAGTTCTCCGATTATCAATGCTATGGAGCAGCAGGGCCGCCTTGCTCTTCTGAGTATCTATATTGACGAGGATGTGGCCGCCTGGTATCAGGGTCTGTCAGATTATCCGGAGGACTGGATTACCGGTTACAACCAGGACCTGTCCATACGCGACAATCTTGTCTACGATGTCCGCGCCATTCCGTCCCTTTACCTGCTTGACCGCGATAAAAAAGTCATATTCAAAGATATCTCAACAGGCATGCTGATGCTCCTGATGGAAACTCTCAACTAGGATTCCGACTTTTATTTTAAAAAGACAGAATATGTTGAGATTCTCAAAAAAAGGGATTTCTGTGTCTGCTGTACTGGACAGGCGCAGACAGAAGATCAATGGTATGTATCCGGTAAAGATAGAGGTAGTATGGCGAAGCAGACAAAAATATTTTCCTACCGGCGTAGATATGCCGGAGGAGGTCTGGTCCGGATTGGACGCAAAGCGTAGAATGACTCCAGAGATGACGGAGATAGAGGAGAGCTTCAACCGGATACGGAATGAAGTGGCGGAAATGTTGGACAATGACACATTCTCTCTGAATGCGCTGGCTGTGCGTCTCGGCCGGTCGTCCGGCACCAATGTCAATAATGCAATCCGCCTTGAGATGGACAAGTGCATGAAAGAAGGTCGGATCAACTCATTCTACAGGCACCGTTCGACACTCCTTAATATTGAAAGGTATGCCGGTGAGGATATTCCGTTTTCTTCCGTGACAGCCGGCTGGTTGAGAAGATGTGAGGAGTTCTGGCTGCATGAGGGCAAGAGTTCCACGACCGTAAGCATCTACATGAAGACACTCAGGAGTATTATGAACAAAGCCGTCGCAGAGGGTTATGTAAGAGGCTCGCTTTTCCCGTTCGGGCGCAGCGGATATATGATACCTAAAGGATCTGTGCGCAAGCTGGCTCTCTCAACGGAGCATATCAAGCAGCTGATGAACTATAGCGGCCCGGCGAGGCTTGAGGAGTTCAGGGATCTATGGCTGTTCTCGTATCTATGCAACGGCATCAATTTCAAAGATATGCTGTTTCTCAAATACAGGAACATCATTGATGGGGAGATATCCTTCATACGGTCCAAGACCAGGTACGCCTATGGGGCCAGTAAAGTCATTCATGCGGTGCTCTGTCCGAAGATGCGGGCCATTATCTCAAGATGGGGTAATCCCAGGCTCTCCGGTGACACCTATATATTTAGATTTGCAAACGGCACAGAGAACGAATTCAGTGCGGAAATGCTCGTCCGCAAGGTCGTCAGGAACTGCAACGCTGCATTGAAAGAGATTGCGCTTCAACTTGATATGCCAGTATTTACAACGTATTCGGCGAGGCATTCCTTCGCGACCGTGATGCAGAGAAGCGGAGTAACGCTTCCTTTTATATCCGAATGCCTTGGCCATTCAAGTCTTGTCGTAACTGAGAACTACCTTGCAGGATTCGCAAAGGAGGACAGACTGCGCAATTCCGTTCTTTTGACAGATTTTGATTGAAACACGCAAATCCTATGCAAGGGAGCATTATATGAAGTATTTGCAGGATATCTGATAAAAAAGGAGAGGGAATTGTTAATAAAAACATTATTTCAGTGCAAAATTTTGTATTGAGAAATAATTTACATACATTTGCGTGTGTTTTTGACTTTTATTTACAACAACTGAGAATAAGGCAAAACTATTTTTTTAATTATAACTATGTGTAACAAACTAAATGCAGTTATGAAAAAACACTTTTTCAATGTG
Source organism: uncultured Bacteroidales bacterium (assembly GCA_944326255.1). Classification (GTDB taxonomy): domain Bacteria; phylum Bacteroidota; class Bacteroidia; order Bacteroidales; family UBA932; genus Coprenecus. Next base: position 1,611 of record CALVDG010000034.1, on the reverse strand, counting down.
ATTGCGGCACTCGCACTGGTGTGCGGCGTGTTCGCGTTTACCGGCTGCGCTGACTACGAGAGTGACATCAACTCGCTCAACGAGCGTCTTGACGAGCTTGAGACAGGTCAGATAGCCAGTCTGGAGGAGCAGATAGCGACTCTCAGCAGTGCCCTTGAGGACGCCAAGACCGCGATAACGGCTCTCGAGGGAAGTACCAGTGATCTGGAGACGGCAAAGGAAGACCTGCTGTCCCAGATTGAGGAGCTCAACAAGAAGATTGAGGAGAACGACGGCGACATCGCTGAACTCATTTCGCAGGTGGCTGAGCTCGAGGCCGAGGTTGCCAGGATAGACGGCCTGGAGAAGGACCTCAAGGCCCTTAAGGAGACAGTAGAGGACATAGAGAACAACTACCTCACCAAGGAGGAGGCCCAGAGCACCTACGCTACGCTTAAGGCGGTGGCTGAGCTTGAGAGCGCTCTTTCCGGTGTAGAGGGAAGGCTGGACAATCTTGAGACCGTCCAGCTTCCGGCGGTAAGGGATGCCATTGAGGCAGCCCAGAAGGACGCCTCCGAGGCTCTCGGTAATATCGATGCTCTTGTAGAGGCTCTCGGAGGTTATTCTGAGGCCGGCACGCTCAACAAGATTGACGATCTGGATGCAGTGGATTCTACATTGAAGGCCAATATCGAGGCTCTTAATGACAGCCTGAAGGCCAACGTAGAAGCCCTGCGCGAGGAGATTGCCAGCACCAAGGAGGAAATACTTAGCTTAGTGGTAAGCAAGGAGGAGCTCCCCGCTTTGGTCGAGGAGCAGATCCGGAAAGCCATCGAGGAGGAGAACGGCCGGATAAACCAGGCCATATCCGACGCCATAAAGGAGGTCACCAACAACCTCATGTCTCAGATTGAGGATCTTTCAGACAGACTTGAGGATGTGGAGGCCGCAATGGAGGATCTTACCAAACGCATCGAGGCTGCCGAGGGAGAGATAGATGACCTCGCCAACAGGATCCAGAGCCTGGTATTCGTGCCCGAGTACAACGACGGCAAGGCCACAGTCCTGTCCTACACCATCAACGGTACGCCTGTATCCGACAACATGGTCGTTACCGCCACGTTCCAGGTGACTCCCGCCGCTCTGGCCGAGAACGTGATCAACCAGTACGAGGACTACGTGTTCGCATATGTCCTCCCCGTACTGACACGCTCTTCCGCCGACATCGCTTACGTGGCGTCTGCGGAGAACTCGTCGCTCGTGCTCAAGAAAGGCAAGAGGGACGGTTTCGTTGACGTAGAGATCACCGTGCCCACGAAGACCGAGGACGGCATTGAGCTCGCTCCCGGCGGATTCGCGGTATCGCTCTACGTGGCTTCCAAGGAGGAGGTCAAGGCTGTTGTAGAGGGTGAGGAGACTGTAGTTGACATGGATGCCGGCACATACGTGACCAGCGACTACGTTCAGACCTACGGAGCCGAGGCCACTGAGATAGCCAACGCCTATGTTCTCTACAACGAGAAGGCAGCTGAGGTCAAGGAGTACCCCGCAGGCACCGATGACTTTGTGAAGGACGTCAACTCCTACGAGGTGGCCTGGTCAGTCCTCAACAGGAAGGTGTCCCTCTACGGA
>CALVDG010000033.1 GCA_944326255.1 uncultured Bacteroidales bacterium | reverse complement strand
AGGGCCGATACGCACGAAGCCATGATGCATATCGCTGCCATAAAATTATTTTTGAATAAAATTTAAACAGATTCTTATTTTTCGTATATTTACAGCATCTTTCGTGTTGGAAAGACAGCGCAAAGATAGAGCAAGTTCTATAATACACAAATTTTTATAGAATTTTTTCTAATAAATTTATGAATCTTATGGAAACAAATATAAAAGAGAGACTTATAGCCTTTATAAAGTATACAGGGTTGAGTCAAGCTAAATTTGAAAAGCGCATAGGTGTGTCTAATGGGTTTATTAACAATATGCGCAAAAGTATTGGCGTGGAAAAATTAGAGAATATTCTAAGAGAATTTCCAGACTTAAATAGAGAGTGGCTCTTATATGGAGAGGGTGAAATGCTCCGCGAGAACGGCCCTAAAACAGCCGATTCCGCGTCTCTTTCCGAGGCCGACTACTCCGGCCCGGAGACACTGCTCATGCGGATTATAGAAGGTAAGGACGCGAAGATAGAGGAATTGTCAAGGCGTATCGGGGAACTGGAGGCCGAGAACAGATTTTTAAAGGAAAGGCATTTCCGAGATAGGGATGTCTCGGATGCAGGCTCTGCCGTTGCAGGATAGTTGATTTGTTTAAGGTTGAGAAAATGTATTGATGTATGTGGGCATGGACACTACTGATACCTGTTGTCATTTTCTTTTCCTGCATTGGGATTGCCAATCTTCTTAACAGTAGAGAAGAGAAAAGACTGAGAAAGAACAGAACCGAGCAGGAAAAGGCTTATGAGGAACTTTGCAGTAAACAAAATAAGGCTGAAGTCGGTAATATGGAAAATAAGGATGCGAAAATAAGGAAAGATGCGGATATTGAGGTGGTGGCAAATCGAGACACCGCTGACAAGACTATTGTTGATAATATAGTTCCATTAAAAAAAGAATTATATGAATCCTTAAACGAGCAGCAGATTGCAGCCGTGCAGGCAACCGAGGGAAGAATTAAAGTCGCTGCCGGAGCCGGGACAGGTAAGACGAAAGTCCTTGCCAGCCGATATGCACATATTGCCGCTGATTTGGGTGTGCCGTCATCTAATATTCTGTGTCTAACCTTTACAAACAAGGCCGCTCATGAAATGAGATCGCGGATTGCAAAGTTGCTTCCGGCTGGAGACATTCCTGACTTTATCTGTACATTTCATGGATTCTGTGCAAAAGTTCTGCGGAGAGAGATATACAGAATAGGATACCCCAAGACATTTACTATTATTGATGATGAGGATGCTAAAACTCTCGCCAATCAGGTTTTTGAAGAATATGGAATAAGCCGAAAACAAAATACTATTTCTGAGTTTTTAAACAAAACAGTACCAATGTACAAAGGTGATTTTGATGGAAAATATGTAGAAGAACTGCTTATTCCTAATACTGCAAAAAAAGTAATTTTAAATGATTTAGATGGACGGAAAAAGGAAGTTAAGAGATATATATTTTTACAACAGAAAAATTACGCATTAGATTTCAGTGATTTAATTTATTGTACAAAATATATCTTGAAAAACTTTAAAGATGCACGAGATTATTGGCAAAAGCAATTTGACTATATATTGGTAGATGAGGGACAAGACTGTAATAGGAATGAATGGGAATTATTAGACATACTGAGCGAGAAAAACAACAATCTTTTTATTGTCGGAGACCCCGACCAGGCAATTTATGAGTGGAGAGGAGCGCAGCCAATGGCTTTTGTTATTTTTGAAAGCGATAAGACTTTTATCTTAGATAGAAACTACCGCTCTACTCCGAATATACTGGATGTTGCCAACTCCATTATAAAGAACAACAAGAAGCGCATTGAGAAAAATCTGTTTACTAAAAACAGCAGTGGAGAAATAGCCGTCCATCATCACGCGAAGTCCGAGCCGGAAGAATCTGCATGGATAGCCAAGACAATAAAGGATATGATTAACTCAGGTATCAGTCCTGACAGTTTTGCCATTCTTTACAGGGCCTCATATTTATCTTTCAGCATGGAAAGAGCCTTGATGGATGCGGATATTAATTATGTGATATGGGGAGGAACTAGATTCTTTGAGAGGAAAGAAATAAAAGATACTTTGGCTTATCTAGGTCTAATTGCTTTCAACAGTGACATTCATCTTAGGAGAATCATAAACACCCCGTCAAGGAAATTCGGCAAGAAATCCATTGAGAAATTGCAGGAACTGGCCGACAGTGAGAATATTCCTATGTTTGACGCTTTGTGTAAGTATTATTCGGATTTGTGGAGTAGTAAGAATGATATCGGCAACTTTATAATCCTCATCGGACAAGCAAGAGACTATCTTGATAAAATGTCCATATCCGATTTGCTTGAATTTGTTTTATGGAACAGCGGGTTGGAAAATATGTACAGGGCTGACGGAGATGAAGAAAGACTGGAAAACATCTCTGAGTTGCAAAGTTTCATAAAGAATTACGAAAGCAGCAACAAGGAAGAGGATATCACTTTAGCGTCATTCTTGCAGGATATCAGTCTTTACACAAATATGGATAAATCCTATGACGGAGGATGTGTAAAGCTGATGACTATCCATCAGTCTAAAGGATTGGAATTTCCCTATGTTTTTGTTATCGGAATGAATGAGGGTGTTTTTCCGAGTTTGAGAACAATAAGAGAGCGAAAAGCAGATGGCCTTGAAGAAGAAAGGCGTTTGATGTATGTAGCTGCGACAAGGGCTGAAAAAATACTATTTCTTACGGAGTCCGAGGGCTTTTCTCATTCCGGAACGGAAAAATACCCGTCAAGGTTTATTTTGGAAGTTAAAGACGGCTTGCTTAAAGTTGACGGAGACATATCCCCCGAGCTCTATATAAAAACAAAGGAATTAGCATCATCAATAGATGCTGGAACCTACATTGATGAGGATTTAAAAAATTGGGCTTTTATTAGTCATGATACTTTCGGAAACGGTGTTATTGTTGATTCCGACAACGATTCATACGATGTGCTTTTTTTGAGCGAAAATAAAATAAGACATTTAAAATCCTCTTTCATACACATGATGAATAATTCGGAATATTGCCTGCCTGCGAATACTCTTTGGATTCCGGTATTATCAGATGATAATACGCCCGAAGTGCGAATCCGCATTAATGAAAAAGATGCTGTGCTTGAGATTCACCAATCAGACAATAATGAGATCTCTGAAATATCATACCTATGTGACTATATGAAAGATAATATGAATTTCATATCTCTAACACCGATTAATAACGGTCCACGCTTTTTCGGGCACATATATGAAGACAAGTATATGTTGCTTAAAGAAGATAAGGATAATAGTGAATATTATTTATACACAATAGATATTTAGTATGACCAACCGCGAGATACTGTACGCCCTCATCGACTACTACTGCGAGGGAGGAAAGCGCAGTCAGGTGGAGTTCGCCAAGAAGCTCGGCATAATGAAGCAGAGGCTGGCAGGATGGCTCGACAGCGACATGTTCGACCCGTTCCTCATCTACGAGAGGTGCCCCGAGATTTCCGCCGACTGGCTGCTCTCGGGCGGCAAGGGCAGTATGCTCAGGCCAGCCCCGATTAAGGCGGAGGAGCGCGGCATGATTGATATCATATATGTGCAGAGCCGCACGATAGACAGGCTTGTATCCATGCTCAAGGGGGCGGAAAAGGGGACGGAAAAATGTGTCCCCCAAGGGCCTGGAAGGTGTTTGAAGGGGGATGAAAACCCCGTTCAGAACGTGCAGAATGACGGTTTGAAAACCGCGGAAGGGTCTGAACTCAAAATGCAAAATCCCCCAAAACGACCCCTGCGATGATTAACTGCCTGACATACATCGGCTCTCCTGACCCCAAGCGTATCACTGAAAGGCCTCCGGTGCCATACGGCGCCAGGGGCCTTTGCTTTTTGACGGACTTTCTATAAATTTGTAAGCAGTTATGAACCGCATTCAAATACTATTCGAAAGGTTCTCCGGAATCAACGACTACCGCATCAGTCCGCTGCCGTCATCAGGAGGCAACCGGCAGTATTTCAGGATTACATGGAGCGGAGGCAGCTGCATTGCCGCCATAGGCACCAGTCAGGAGGAAAATGCCGCATTTCTGTATATGGCCCGGCACTTCGGAAGACTGGGACTGCCGGTGCCCGGAATACTGGCCGTGAGTGACGACGGCATGACTTATCTGCAGGAGGATCTGGGCAGCACTACCCTTTTCGACGCAGTAGCGGCAGGCCGGAGAAGCGGAGAATACTCCGGGGATGAGCGGAGGCTTCTGCGCATGGCGGTGGAGACCCTGCCGGCATTTCAGTACGCCGGAGCCTCGGGGATGGACTTCTCCAAATGCTTTCCGGTACAGTATTTCGACCGCACCTCGATAATGTTCGACCTCAATTATTTCAAATACTGCTTCTTGAAGCCTTCCGGTGTGGAGTTCAGCGAGACTGACCTGGAAGAGGACTTCAACCGCCTGTGTGACAGGCTGCTGATGTGCGACAGCGGGCATTTCATGTACCGGGATTTCCAAAGCCGCAACATCATGGTGCCGGAGAACGGAGAACTGCGGTTCATCGACTTTCAGGGCGGCCGCATGGGACCGGTACATTATGACCTGGCCTCTTTCATCTGGCAGGCCAGGGCCCGGTACAGTCCGGAGCTGAAACAGGAACTCACAGAGGCATATCTTGAAGCGCAGTCGCACTTCGAGGCGGTCAACAGACGCAATTTTCTTTCTGAGCTGAGACATTTCATCCTGTTCAGGACCCTGCAGGTGCTCGGAGCATACGGTTTCAGGGGACTGTATGAGCGCCGACCTCATTTCCTGGAAAGTATACCCTATGCGATGGACAATCTCCGCGAGCTGCTCTCCGCACCGTTTGACGAATATCCCTGCCTGTGCCGGCTGCTCGGCCAGCTGATACCGCTCTACAGCCACAGAGAGCCGCGCAAGGACGGACGGCTGCTGGTGCGTATTTTCAGTTTCTCATATAAAAACGGCATACCGGAGGACACCTCCGGCAACGGCGGCGGCTATGTGTTCGACTGCCGGGGGCTGCCCAATCCCGGACGGCTGCCCGAGTACCGCAGCCTCACAGGCCTCGATGTCCCCGTCATAGAATATCTGCAGGGCTATTCCGAGACCGGGGACTTTGCCCGTGACACCGCAGCATTGGCGGACAGGCATATAGACAACTATCTGGAGCGCGGATTCACAGATCTGATGTTCTGCTTCGGCTGCACCGGCGGACGGCACCGTTCGGTATATTTCGCCGAGAGGCTAGCCGAACATCTGGCCGGAAGATACGCAGACCGGTCTGACACAATACAAATAAGGCTCGTACACCGCGAGCAGAACCTTGAAAGGCAGGTACTATGACTACATACAGACCCGGAACGGCGATGATACTCGCGGCAGGACTGGGCACCAGACTCCGACCGCTGACCGACACTATGCCCAAAGCCCTGGTGCCGTACAACGGAGTACCCATGATAGAACGTCTCATCCTCCGGCTGAAGGCGGCCGGCTTCTCCCGCCTGGTCATCAACGTGCATCATTTCGCCGACATGCTGGAGGACTTTGTCAGGTCAATGGACTGCTTCGGTCTGGACATCGCTTTCTCCGACGAACGGGACCTGCTGCGCGACACCGGAGGCGGCATCCGGCATGCCTGGCTGTCAGGTCTGCTGGGAGACGGGCCCGTACTAATCCACAACGTGGACATCATCACTTCCGGGATTGACCTCAACGCCTTTTACGCTCATGCAGCCGCCGACAGCCCCGCAGCCGCCACACTTCTGGTGAGTGACCGCACCTCCTCCCGCTACCTGCTTGCCGGCTCAGACGGCCTGCTCCGGGGCTGGATATATCCCGCCAAAGGCATGTTCAAAGGCATCGGTCCGGATGCCTCCGTTCCGACCGGGCACCCTGCTCCCCTTGACCCGCACTCCATCCCGGAACTTACTCCGTCCGCATTCAGCGGGATACACATCATCACACCCGAGGCCATGAGACTTATGAGCGACTGGCCCAAGAAGTTCTCAATCATAGACTTCTACCTCCATATCGCCGCCGGGCATCCTGTCCGCTGTACGGACGCCCCTGCCGGAGCCGTCATTACAGACATCGGCAAACTTTCCCGGCTCAGCTTACCTTAATTGTCCTGTCGGGAGATACCCTGGCTATGAACAGCGAGGGAATGATCATGATGAGCAGCATCAGCACGAAGGCCGTCGCGTCCACCATCAATATATGCAGGGGATTGAGATTCACCGGGATAAAATCGACAAAATAATTCACTGGATTGAGCCTGAACGGCTTGAGCCATTTCTGCACGGCCAGCAGCACCAGAGCCACCACATTGCCCCATACCATACCCCTGAGCACTATCGCGCCCCCTCTGTATATAAACACCTTGCAGATACTGACCGTCCTCATGCCCAGGGCCTTGAGCAGACCTATCATGGATATGCGCTCAAAGAGGATGATCAGCAGTCCCGATATCATATTGAAACCGGCTACAGCCATCATCAGTACCATGACTACCAGCACATTGAGATCCAGCAACGCCAGCCAGTCGAAAAGGCCGGGATAGATCTCGCTGATCTGCCGCACCACCACCGGCGCGTCCAGCGGCTGGTCCTTGGCCATGATTATCTCCCCTATCGCGTCGTACACCTCGGCCCTCCTGCGTGCGGCCGCCTTGCCTCCGTCCCCGCCCAGGGATATCTCCAGGCACGAGACATCGTGCTCATCCCAGCCGTTGAGCCGGCGTATCTGACGTATGTCCATCAAAGCCAGCCTCTCGTCCAGATCCTCCAGCTGGATATCGTACAGACCGGAGATGACCAGCCTTCTCACCCTCACCTGCTCACCTATAAAATATACTGATATCCGGTCTCCGACCCCGTAGCCCAGCATCGTCGCCAGCCTCTTGGATATCAGCACCTGATCACTCATACACTGCCCCGAAAAGTCCGGCAGAGAGCCTTCCGTCAGAAAGTCCGCGAAGAAATCCAGCGAATAAGTCGAGTCCACCCCCTTGAACATCACCCCGTGTACGTCGTTCTCCGCCTTTATCATACCGGGCTTATACGCCGCCTCACTTACAGCCTTGACACCTGGAATCCTCTCTATATCCGGCAGATAAGACAAGTCTGCCTGCAGGGGATACACATCGTTCATATAGTCCATGCCGGGAACGGTCATCAGTATCTCCCCGGTGAAGCCGGCGGCCCGCCTTCCTATCTCTTTCTTGAAACCGCCCGATATCGCTACAGCCGCCAGTATCACGGCTATACTTATGGCCACGGACACACAGGCTATCCCGTTACTGGTCGAGCTCAGCCCGCTGCCCTTTATTTTTTTGGCGATAAATAAATTTAAATTCATATATTTGCAGTCCCAAGTCCTGCAAAGGTAAACATTTTTCGCGGAAATAGCTCAGTTGGTAGAGCGTCGGCTTCCCAAGCCGAAGGTCGCGGGTTCGAACCCCGTTTTCCGCTCACACAAAAACACACACAACCACAGACCGCAGCACCTCCAGCCAGCGGTCTTTTTTATACTACACCACGCACCCGAGCGGGGAACCGGGTTCAACCAAGACCTTCTCCTCCCTCCTTTGGAGGAAGAGTCCGCAAAAAGCCGGATCGCTTGTTTGACAAAAGCAGTAAAAACAACTAAATACGACAAAAAAGCAGGGCTTTAGTTTGTGGTTTGATGTTTGATGTTTAATTTTGCAGTTGAATTACATGATAATGGATCTGGACGTATGAAACAGGTTTTTCAATATGAAGCGGCTGTGAATGCTTTGCTCTTTGTCCTTTCTGAACTTGGAGGAAAGTCGGATATGCATAAGCTCTGCAAGATTTTGTATTTTGCAGACCAGCGTCATCTATCTTTGTACGGACGAAGTATAACAGGCGACACTTATATCGCAATGCAGTATGGGCCTGTGCCATCAAACGTGGATGATATTCTGAAGGCTGTGCGTGGTGACAGTTTTTTTTCCGGGTACATTGAGGAACTTAAAGATAAACTCACGTTTGATAATCGGTATATAATACGTGCGTTGTCAGAGCCCGACCTTGATGAACTTTCCAAGACGGATTTGAAATGCCTGTCTTATGCTGTCAAACTGTGCCGGAATATGAATTTCGGTGAGTTGACCGAATTTTCGCATGGACTTGCGTGGAGCAATACGGCAAGAGACCGGGCTATTTCCGTGAAAGACATATTACGTGAAGCGGGAGATGAAGAGGAATACGTGGAGTTTATTGCCGGGAAAATACGCTTGCAGTCAAGCCTTGCATAATGGAGTTGCCGCAGTCTTTACATAAGCATTTTGTTCAACGTGGCTCTATATTGCACTCGGAAATATTCGAGGATATTGACCATGGAAAGTTTTTTGCGGTAATCGGAGTGTCTGACGACATGGTTGCCGGATTTTTCTTCATAAACTCCCGTATACATCCGTCCATTCAGAAAAGACCGGCGCAGTTCGCGATGCAGTATCCTTTGCGCAAAAAGGATTATGGTTTTCTCAAATATGACTCTTTCTTGAGTGCAACGGAAATCATCAAACTGCCGGTCAGTCGTCTGGCTGAAACAATAGCGGACGGTCAGACTGCCTATGCAGGATGTTTGACAGATGAGGATTTGACAGCCATACTTGAAGCTTGTCGGGCATCCGATTTGTTCCGTCCGAGCGATAAACGTAAGTTTTTCTATTGACGGAAAATAAACAGTTCCACTTTTTTCAGAAGATGTCCGCACTTCCAGAAAAATACTCCTGTCGCCTGAAACCTGCCAGCACTTCTGCGGACATCACTAAATATCCATCAAGGCCATGCTGCGCTGCCTTAGTAAATGCCGTCAATGGAGTCAGGGTAAGTTTCCAATTACAATCATCACGTATAATTTTCGTAAACTCCGAAATATCAACGTTTGAGGCGGGCGAGCATGAGGATGTCGTTGTCGGTATCCCGAAGATCTGAGAGTATGGCCTCCACCTGGGCCGCAGCATCACCTGAAAGCAGTCCCTTATCCAAGGCATTCCGCCCTATCTCCAGAAAATCCACCGCAGGTACAGGCAGTATCAGCCATCCGTTACCGAAAGTCGCCCACTCGGACGTAATGCCGAGAAAGTCATTTTCAAATTCCAGCGCATACCTGACCGACTTCCCTGTCTTGAGATCCATAAGGACACGCGCAACATATTCACCTATATAGATACCGGGCATATACTCCTTCTGCTCGATCAAAGCCGAGAGCACTTTCCCGGGAAGAAGCTCGCTCTGCACACTTTGCCCGTCTTTCAAGGTGCGCGTATCCACCGTGAAGACGGAGCTAAGCTCATTTCCATCCAGTGCATAGAGCGTATCCGGCCAGCTGCCGCCGGAACTGAGAGCTACATCAAAGGCCCCGCCGACATTGAACGAGGATGAGATCAGAGTATTGGAAGGCTCACGCCTGCGCTCCCTCCCTGTCTCGGGTATTTCCCACAGGACGTTGCCCTCCACATCCTGACACCACGCCAGGGCCGGACAGGGATCCTCCTCATACGGAACCGCGAAAACCGTAAGCGTTCCGTCTTCCGGACTCACCGAATAACTTGCGGAAGCTGTCCCGTATTCTGCCATCACCTCATGCGCCAGCAGCACATCTCCCAGATATTTTCCGGTCCGTATATCGTATGTCTTGATGTGATCCGGAGCGTCCATTATCCATACCTTTCCGCCCGGTTCATCCACAAACGTCTGAAACGAACACAGATACTCACCAGGACCGCGGCCGATATGCCCCACGTTACATACAAACTTACCGGTATGCCGGTCAAACACCTTCACTTCAGCCGTATTCACTATGGATGTCGCATCCTTGACTATGTAATTGTCGGATATCAGATAAGCTCCCACCATGGAGCCGAAAGCTGCAAGCGTGTCACTGTCCAGAGCCACAAACTCCGGCACATATGCCAGGGACGAGAACGCCAGCGTACCGCCATCAGCTACGCTGGAACAGTCCAGCGTAACACATCCGTTATCAGAGCCAATGCCGCCACATGAAGATATGCACAGCATACCAGTCGCAATCGCTGACATAATAAGACTAATCCTACTTCTATTCATTGCTGTTGTCGTGTTTGTTCATTACAGTCTGCTCCTCCGCGAGCTTTCTCCGATAAGCATCCAGGCGTTTCTTCCACGCACGCTGACGGGCCTTCTGCTCGGCCTCTTTCCGCGCCACATACTCGTCGTATCGCTTCTCCAGATAATTGTCCGCCATGATTAACAATTTTTCGGTAAAATTAACAATTTTCAAGCCAGCGACACACCTGTCCAGAAATATCACCACCCATAAAGCACCTTACGATTCGCCAAATCGCTGATAACCTGATGCATACCTTTAATGCAGTTGCGGTATGCCCTGAAAAAACAGACCATACCGCAACCAATATCCGCAATAATCACTGATTGACAGAAAGTTCAGCACCACGCCCGTGCTTTATGGCCAGAGAATGCCGATAGTCAATAGGGCATCAAAGCAGGGTGATGACGGCCAGAGAGGAGACGGAGATGACAGCCCAGAGGGAGATGCCGAGCAGGAACGGCCTGACACCCACTTCTTTGACACTCTGCAGCGAGAGACCGCACCCTATCAGGAAAAGTGTCGCACCCAGAGCGTGTTTGGCACAGCCGGCAATCCCTGCGGAAATCTTCTCCGGTATGACTAAGTAAGTATTGGCCAGCATGGCGGCTATGAACAGAAAGATGAACCAGGGAACGGATATCTTTTTGCCCTTCTTCTTGAAGATAAATGTGGTGGCAATGGCCATGGGGATAATCCAGAGGGCACGGGTCAGCTTGACGGTCGTGGCTACTTTCAGGGCCTCCTCGCCGTAGGCCGCACCGGCACCTACCACCGAGCTGGTATCGTGAATCGCTATCGCCGCCCATGTGCCGAACTGTTCCTGTGACAGGCCCACGAGATGACCGATTGCCGGGAATATCAGCAGGGCCACGGCGTTCAGCACGAAGACCGTCACCATGGACAAAGTCGTCTCATTGTCATCAGCGTCTATTATAGGCGCCACCGCCGCTATAGCACTTCCGCCGCATATAGCCGTACCGGAGGAAATCAGGTAGGAATTGTTCCGCGAGAGCCTGAATACCCGGCCCAGCAGAGTACCGATGACCATCACGCCTATCACCGAGACTATGGTGAAGAGCATACCGTCCTTGCCCGACTCCACGGCTGAATACAGATTCATACCGAAACCCAGACCTACCACAGAGGCCTGCAGCAGGTACTTCGATACCTTTTTAGTAAACACGGGAAAGGGTGAGCCGAGAGTCACGGCCAAAGCGATACCGGCCAGCAGGGCTACGGCTGTAGGCAGAAAGAACGATGCGACGAACAGGGCCACGAACAATATCCGGGCTGTCCACTGACGCACTGTCACAGTGCTTGATAAGGTTGTTGCTGTTGTTTTCATGCCGCAAAACTACAACACCCGCCGCAACCCGTCACAACACACTTCCTTATACGCTATAACTTCCCGTTATACCCCGTGGTACGGAGGAGGAAGTGGTGGAAGCGGGCGTTGAGACCGGAGAACTCGCCGGGGCGGACTACTGTGGCGAACTCGCGGGGCATGTCTATGCCGTCGATGTCCACGATGCGGAGAGAGCTGTCTGCAAGCTCCCGGTGCAGGGCGATGACCGAGACAATGGCCATGGTGTCGCTGTTGCGGACATAGGACTTGATGGCCTCGGTGCTGCTGAGTTCAATGAC
>CALVDG010000032.1 GCA_944326255.1 uncultured Bacteroidales bacterium | reverse complement strand
ATGACCGAGACAATGGCCATGGTGTCGCTGTTGCGGACATAGGACTTGATGGCCTCGGTGCTGCTGAGTTCAATGACCACATTGAGATCATCTACACGGAGACCGTGCTGGCCGAGCGCATTTTCGACAATCTCCCTGGTGCCGGAGCCTTTCTCACGCAGGACAAGCGGGATAGAGCAAAGCTCGTTCACTGTGACCGAATCCACGGACGCATACCTGCCATGAGTTCCTGACACCAGCACAAGCTCGTCAGCCATTAGATGTTCGTAGTGCAGCAACGGACGGCGCGAGGCATTCTCCACGAAACCTATATCGACAGTCCCGTCCCTCAGCCACTGCTCCACATTCTCACTGTTGCCCGAGAGCATGGAGACCTCGACTCCACCGGAAATCTCCATAAACGAGGCCAGCACCGGAGGCAGCAGATACATGGCTATGGTCGTACTGGCTCCTATCGAAAGTCTGCCCCGCCCGGTCTGGGCCAGCAGGTCCATGTCGTATTCCAGCCTCTGATAGTCGGACAGTATCCGCTCGGCATGGGACAGCAGCAGCTCTCCGGCCTTGGTCAGGGACACACCCGAAGCACCGCGCACAAAGAGCGGCACTCCGAAACGTCCCTCCAGCTCACCGATATGACGGCTCACGGCCGGTTGGGTGATGCTGAGAGCAGCGGCGCATTTGGAAAAACTCAGAGTCTTGGCCGCAGTGACAAACACCCTTAGACGGAAATCATCCATACCAAGATATCAAATTACAGAAGTTACATGACACGGTGAACCTCGTTGCCCTCCACATAGATGGCCGTAAACGGACGGGCCGGGCAAAGATTCTCACAGGCCCCGCATCCGATACACCTCTCTGTATTGATAGCGGGCACCATCAGTTCCTTACCGTCATTACCTTCCTCCCGGCCTCCACGGTGACGCCGGTGTCCCTTCAGCGGCACCATCTGTATGGCTCCTGCAGGACAGTGACGGGCGCAGTTGCCGCACGACTGACCGTCCCTGACGGGGATACAGTTATGCTTGACCCAGACCGCATGACCTATATGCGTAGCGGACTTCTCCGCCACATCGATGGGCCTGATCGCCCCTGCCGGGCAGACCTCCGAGCACTTGGTACACTCCGGACGGCAATATCCTCTCTCGTAGGACATCTCCGGCTGCATCAGGCGCATCAGGTCGGTGGCAGGACGCAGCACTCCGTTGGGACAGACCGACACGCAGAGCTGGCAGCCGGTGCAATGCTGCGCAAAATGTCTCAGGCTCACGGCTCCCGGAGGGACTATCGGAGTCTGTCGGTCGGGTATTACCTTGTCCTCGATGACAGCCAGACCGCCGTCCACCTTCTTCTCCTGAGCCTTGACGGTAACGGCCGCGGCGGTCATCAGCGAAGCCGTCAGGAATCCGCGTCGGGAAGCATCCACAGCCTCTGCCTTATCTGCCTTGGGAGCAGCCTCAGCAGAGTGAGCCGGAGAAGCCGCCTTTTTGGGATGCACATATGAGATTGCCTCCTTAGGACAGTTGCCGATGCAGTCCATGCAGGCCACGCAGCGGCTGTAGTCTATCTTGTGATGCGCGATGTCTATGCACGAGGCCTTGCAGTTGCGCTCGCATTTGCGGCAGCTGACGCACTTGTCGGTATCTATCACCGGCCTGAGCCACGAGAAACGGGCCAGAAAACCGAGGACCGTACCCACCGGGCATATCGTATTGCAATATGTACGGCCGTTCCTCCATGCCAGGACAAAAAGCAGAACGAATGTCACTGCGGCGATGATGAAGGTAGGCAGGCTCCTGAGCCACACATCTGTCTCATAAAAAGCATAGCTGTCGGCCCGCTCGGCCAGAAGGGCCAGCAGGTTGTTGATCCATCCGTACACAGGAGCGAAAAGGTTGGAGGCGATACGGCCATAGGAGCTGTAAGGCGCGAGCAGGGCTACGAAGGATCCGATGCCAGCCACCATAGCCACGATGAACAGCACCAGCACTCCATATCTGAGCCATGACTTGGCCGGAGAATACGAATAGCGGTTCTTCTTCTGTTTCTTGCCCAGCCAGGCCATGATGTCCTGCATGACACCCAGCGGACAGATGAGCGAGCAGTACACTCTCCCGAATATCAGGGTCAGCAGCACCAGTGCGATGATTACTCCCACATTGAGGGCCATCACCGCCGGCAGGAACTGCACCTTGGCCATCCATCCGAGCCACGCATGAAGCGTCCCGGTGAAGTCCAGAAACAGGAGGGTGATACCGATGAAGAATATAAGTGCAAGTACGATACGGATCTTTCTAAGCATACTCGTGAATTTTGTGCAAAAATACTGTAAATTTCTTTTTTAGGAAAAAGTTCCTATCTTGCGGGGCATTTTTACAAGAGATAATATGGCAGACGAGAAAATCATCTTTTCTATGAACGGTGTAGGCAAGGTCCTCCCGCACAATAACAAAGTAATACTCAAGGACATCTACCTCTCATTCTTCTACGGGGCGAAGATCGGCATCATCGGTCTGAACGGCTCGGGAAAGTCCACACTGATGAAGATCATCGCAGGTGTGGAGAAATCCTACCAGGGCGAGGTGGTATGGGCTCCGGGCTATACCGTAGGGTATCTGGAGCAGGAGCCTCAGATGGACCCGGACAAGACCGTCATCGAGGTGGTCAAGGAGGGTGTGCAGGAAGTGGCCGATCTGCTTCGCGAATACGAGGAGATCAACATGAAGTTCGCCGAGCCCATGTCGGACGACGAGATGAACAAACTCATTGAGCGTCAGGGCGAGTTGACTGAGAAAATAGAGCACTGCGACGGATGGGAGCTGGACTCCAAGCTCGAAAGGGCTATGGACGCCCTCCAGTGTCCTCCCTCCGAAGCCAGAATCGCTACTCTCAGCGGAGGCGAGCGTCGTCGCGTGGCTCTGTGCCGCCTGCTGCTGCGCCAGCCTGACGTACTGCTGCTCGACGAGCCCACAAACCATCTGGACACCGAGAGTATCCAGTGGCTGGAGGAGCATCTGCGCCAGTATAAGGGTACGGTCATCGCCGTCACCCACGACCGTTACTTCCTGGACAATGTAGCCGGCTGGATTCTGGAGCTGGACCGCGGCGAGGGCATTCCCTGGAAAGGCAACTACTCTTCATGGCTGGAGCAGAAGAGCAAGCGTCTGGAGATGGAGGAGAAGCAGGAGAGCAAGCGGCGCAAGACCCTGGAGCGCGAGCTGGAATGGGTGCGCATGGCTCCCAAGGCCCGTCAGGCCAAGTCCAAGGCCCGTCTGGGTGCCTACGAGAAACTGGCCAGCCAGGACGGCAAGGCCAAGGAGGCTGCTCTCGAGATATACATCCCCAACGGTCCCCGTCTGGGCAACAAGGTCATAGAGTTCAACGATGTATCCAAGGCCTACGGTGACAAGCTCCTCTTCGAGCACCTGACCTTCTCCCTGCCGCCCGCCGGTATCGTGGGAGTCATAGGCCCGAACGGAGCGGGCAAGACCACCCTATTCCGTCTCATCATGGGCATAGAGCAGCCCGACAGCGGCTCGATAACCGTCGGCGAGACCGTCAAGCTCGCCTACGTAGACCAGCAGCACAAGAGCATAGACCCGGACAAGACCGTCTACCAGACCATATCGGAGAACTCCGAGTTCATCCGTCTGGGCAACCGCGAGATCAACGCCAGAGCCTACGTCTCCCGCTTCAACTTCTCGGGAGCCGATCAGGAAAAGCTCTGCGGCATCCTCTCCGGCGGTGAGCGCAACCGCCTCCACCTGGCCCTTACCCTCAAGGACGAGGGCAACGTGCTCCTGCTCGACGAGCCCACCAACGACGTGGATGTAAACACTATCAGGGCACTGGAGGAAGGTATAGAGAACTTCGCCGGCTGCGCCGTGGTCATCTCCCACGACCGCTGGTTCCTGGACCGCATCGCGACCCACATCCTGGCCTTCGAGGGCGACTCGCAGGTATATTTCTTCGAGGGCTCCTACTCGGAGTACGAGGAGAACCGCCGCAAGCGACTGGGCTCCGATGAGCCCAAGCGGTTCAAGTACAAGAAACTCATGGAATAGCAGTCTGTATCAGACTCTGAGTACGTCCAAGGCCCGGCCCAGCAGAAGATCCGTCAGACGGGTGCAGTTGGCCGGGCTGAAACGTCTCAATGCGGCTGCGTAGATATAAAGTATCGTCTGGTCCTTTCCTATCAGCGGAGTCTTCTTCCAGGTATTGCGCGGTACGGGTTCGGATATCCGGCCATGATTGCCCACATCTATAGTGAATAAGGAGCGGTCCTGCTCTATCCAGCCCACGAAATACCCGGGAGTCTTCGGAAATATCGGATACACCGGCAGCCCTGCATAGGAAGCCAGCAGAAAATAGACACATGACAGTCCCACTGTCCCGCCCCTGCGTCTCTTAAGCAGACGCGGCAGAAGCACGTCCGGCTCATCCTCTTCCTCCGACGGCGTACTGACCGTAAAACCATACTTGTCGTACATGATGTAGTTGAGCATCTCTGCCTTCTCCACCGCCGTCATCGTATCCCGCAGCTCGCAGACCAGACTGCCGGCCATCTCCTCGTAGAAGCCCCGGAATATCTCCGGCGTGAGTTCCGGTTCCAGCATCCGGGTGAGAAAATACATCCCGTCCGGCACGTAGAAGTCCGGCCCCTGAAGCATCAGGTCCAGCATCTGCTTAAAAGCCAGCATGGAGGACATCTGACGTATCCGCTCCAGAACAAAAGCCCGCCGGGACGGCTCCGTCACCACATACAGATTGCTGAAAAAGTAGTCAACGGCCTTCCAACCCAGGGCAAAAGTTCTGTCACGGACGATATTCAAGGTCTCCTCGTCCCTGTCTTCCAGCAGAATCAGCAGATTGTTCAGCTCGGATATGTCCAGCCAGCTGTCTGTCATTGCGCCAGCTTGTCCAGACACAGTTCTATCAGGCCGCTCATCAAGGACTTGTAATCCGCATCGGCATCCTGGGCATATCTCTGGGCGATACCCAGACATACCGTCGCACCCTCATGCCCGAGCTTTCGGGCCAGCGAGGCGATAGCAGAGCCCTCCATCTCGAAGTTGGTGATGCGCATGTCTCCGAAGCGGAATGACTCCAGCCTATCCAGCAGGTCAGGCATAGCCAGCGGAAGCCGTACCACACGGCACTGAGGGCCGTAGAAGCCGGGGGCCGATACAGTCATGCCCTGCACGGTGCTGTCCCCGAACAGCGAGGCCAGCTTTTCCGAATTCCTGACGAAATACGGCACCGGCAGATACCTGTCCCACTGCACATGCTTCAGGAATGCCTCCTCGATATCCTTCTCCACCACCGCATCCCTGTCTCCGTACCAGTTCAGCAGGCCGTCAAAGCCTATCGATACTTTTGAGAAGATGTACGAACCGATCGGGACATCCGGCTGTATCACACCGCAGGTACCTATCCGCAGGATCGTCAGACTGCGTTTCCTGGCGCGGACCTCCCGCGTAGCGAAATCCACGTTGGCCAAGGCATCCAGCTCATTCATCACGATGTCTATATTGTCACAGCCTATACCGGTGGAAAGGACGGTCATTCTGACGCCTTTGTATCTTCCGGTCACGCTGTGGAACTCCCTGGAGGAAGTGGAGGATTCGATATCCGAGAGATACGCCCCAATCATGTCCACCCTACCCGGGTCTCCTACCAATATGACCTTGTCTGCCAGATGCTCAGGACGGACATGAAGGTGGAACACCGAGCCGTCACCGTTGATTATCAATTCAGATGCGCCTATTTTTTCCATAAAACCGATATTTTATCTATCAAATATACTAAAGTTTTCAATTCCCGGCATCCATAAATGCAAAAAGAAAGCCCATCGGACACAAAAAAGCCCCTTAAAAGTGTGCAATATGACTTCCAGGGGCTTTTCTCAATCCGATATCAGCCGGTTACCGTCGACCGGTAACGTAAAAAGAGTCTTCTCATTCCACAGTAAACACCTCACTGAATGTCACATTTTCATCATAACTCATATCCAAGGTGTTCACTCCAAAAGCGTATACCCTACAACTCTGCCCTGATTGCAGATAATCCTGACCTCCTTCTGTGTTATAAATGAAATTACGGCTGGTGGAGGTAGTTCCATTATCAGATGCTATCAAACAGATCACCTCCCATCCCATAGTAGCATCGGCATAGGCCTTTACAAGATCTATAACATCCTGCGACGTATAATCCGCAGGTGCCAGACCATGGAAATATGCGGCTGAGACCGGTGTGCCTGTTACAGTATAATACACATCAGTACCTGATACTTCATCGACCACAATAGACAGGTCGGCAAAACCCTCAGAACTTGATGTCGTGTAGAAAGGGACTATTGTCGCGGCTGTTGTAGGATACATACCCTCCACACCAAATGCCACAGCATAATATTCGGTACCGGATGTCAGACCTTTCAGTTCCTGGGATGTTGCGCCGTTGTATATTTCTATATCATATCTGCCCGAATCCAGTATATAATCCACTATCTCGTCCTCGTCCATACCGGAAACATCCGATGCGGGAAATACCACCACCGTATATGGATCGGAATTTGAGACTTGAGTTGCCCATGAAGCCTCTGTATCCGACTTGATAGGTACATCCAGCCTTATAACGTTGTCCGAGGGATCCGGGACACCTGTCACATAATACTCTCTCACCATATTGGAATTGATATACCCGGACTCCGATACGGAAAAGGCAAAACCGCAGTACTCCGTCTCCGCCTCAACCTTGCCGTCAAGACTTAGAACCTGCTCCCCTCTATCACATAACTCTGACAGAATCTGCTCTGTGGACATATACCCGATAAAAAACTCTATCTGCCCGATCAGGAACTCCTGAACCTCTTCCTCCAGAGTCCTGTCATACGAGTCTATGACAGACTGCTTAAGAAGATTGTAATAGTATCGCTGCTCCATGTCCGTTGGTGTAACTGTCATGCTGCCGCTTATTTTCTCGCCTTCAAAAACTATTGTGAAACCTACATCCTTCCACTCAACATCTTTTGTTCTGAACTCCTCGTATGAAATCTCACTTGTCCGCTCACATGCGTTATTCATACCTGCACAGAAAAGAATATGGTCTGAAGAAGGGACAAGAAGCTCAATAACCTTGTTTTTCACATTGCCTACAGACAGTATCTGCATATCGGCAAGAAACTCCGGCAGGGAATAGCCCCATTCAGCGGCTGTCGATATATATTCCTGAGCGACATACTCAAAAACGGCCTCGCCTCCGCCCATGGATTCCCAATCCTTCTTTTCTATCGCCATTATAAGATATGTAGACTCCATATCCTCAGGTTCTACGGAAACTGTCACCGAGGCCTCGCCCACATCTTCTATGGTTATTTTGAACAGACCGGAGCCCGGCTCCTCTCCTTGTTGTTCTGCAGCCAGCTGCGTAATCTTCAATGTACGCTCCACATCGGCAAATCTGACCAGCGCATCACAACTCCTTTCCACCGTATCCACATTCTCTTCCACCGTTAGAATGATCAGTCCTCCAGTCGAGACATCATAATCCGTAATCCAATCCTCCTCATATTCCAGAACGGGAACAGTTCCCTCCGGAGCATTCTCCTCAATATAGCCTATCCTTATATCACCCCCTTCCGCCGGCACTGTAATCTCCGGCTCATTAAGTTCAAACACCACCGGCTGAGCAGGGACCTCCTCGGAACGGCAACCTGACATAAGTGCGCAAAATAGGGAAACTGACAAAACAAAGAGTAAATATTTCGACTTCATGATTTTCAAGTTTTTTGTTATTTTAATGTATGGAATTTTTCACTATAGGCGACATCCGTCACCCACTCTCCGGTATCCTCATTGACCCCGAAGGCATATACGACATAATCCGTATCACTGTTCAAAGGCGCGTACTTTCCAAAATCCACTGTTCCTCTTGACCCGTACTGCCTGAACAAGTCTGCCATATCCGTAACCCAAGGACGGTTTTCCTCCAGTTTTTTATCCAATGACGCCCTTATATCGTCCTCTGTCCATGAGGCCGGACAAACGCTCCAATAGTAAAGTGCTGAAGCAGGCGTTCCGGACACCGTGACATCAGCGCTCCAGTCCGTGACATTATCTACGATAAAATCAAATGTCAATAAAGACGGGTCCTCCTCTCCCAGAGTAACGAACGTAGTCCTGACAGGCTCTGTGGTCGCCTTGCCGGAACGATACCCGAACACATACAGCCAGTACTCAGTCTCATGAGCAAGTCCGCTTATCCTGCCTTCATAGTCACCTTTGAGAGACAGAGAGGTCAGGTCTCCCTCCAGCAGCCTCTCCATTATCTGCTCATCAGTCATTCCTTCATATTCGGATACAGGAGTGACTATCACGACATACGGATCGTCATTTGTCGTGGTAATGCCCACCTCCACCCAATCCAGGTTAACTTGTAGAATCTTGACCTCCAGCCGGTTGTCGGAAGGCTGCACCGGCCCTGTCCGGAAAGGTTCCGTCACCGGTTCCGAATTGACTTTACCGTCCATATCCACACCGCATGCGGCTCCGATATAGTCTGTCTCAGCCTCCAGGTTATAAAAATAACTGTCTTTTCCAACCGACAACAGCTGTTCCAGAATATCAGCCGGCGAGATGCCAACCGCAAGTCCCAATTGTATATTCTGATCTATAAAGGACTGAAGGATCTGCCCCGGTGTCTGCCCTGAAGCATCCTGCTCCTCCTTGGAAAACAGATCAAAGAAATACCATCTACTGTCATCCGCAGGCACCGGCTCCGCCCACATTGTGACATCCGGTCCGGCAATATCATACCACAACTTGAAAGTCCTGTCTATCATATCCACGGCATCTGTCTTAAAGAGAGTCTTGACAATAGACGACAGCCTCTCCCCGGTCCGCGAGCATCCTACAGCATACACATATTGCTCCATATCAGCCGGAAGATAGAGCATTTCCTTGACGGAATTTCCTGAGACAAGGCTGCCGGACGACTCCAGAAGTTCCTCCAGAGTCATGCCCACAGACTCTCCCTGGCTCACATAATGATCTATTACCGCCGCAAAAAGGTCATCATCATTATCAAAACCATCCACATAGGACTTTGGCGAATTAAGCGCGACATAGGTCATACCGTCATCCAACGGGTCTATCTCCGCCTTTGCTGTCGATGCAGTCACATCCTTAACATTGATTGTAAACGGTGCATCAGAAGAGGACATTTCATACGCCTCCTGTACAACACTGAAAGAGAGAGCCATCATTGAGTAGGATATGGTCATGACGGTATACCGCTGCGAATAAGCATAATTGGCAGCGATATTGAATTTCACGACACCGTCCTTACTCCAGTCGATATCCGTAATCCAAGTCGCAGTGTCCGGAACGGACACACAAAGAGTACCACCCTCGGGAGGATTGCGCAGACTATATTCAAAGGAGTATTCCCCACCTTGCCACGGCGAAAGGATATCTCCCTCTGTCACAGCCGTCAATGATGATTCGGACGATCTCCGCTCATCTTGTCGGCAAGAAAAAACAGACATGACCAGAACGGCCATGAGCCAGATAAACTTTGGGTTCATAAATTAAATTTTACGTTATGTGTGTGAATTAACGGAACAAATTTAACTATAATTTTAATCAATAACAACTATTTTGCGTACTTTTGCCTCCGGACAAACAGATACAATATGATACAGAGAATACAGACATTGTTTTTGACCATAGCGGCAGGGCTGCTGATATCCATGTTCTTCACTCCGATGGTTCGCTTCATAGGTGATTCCGCCACCACCATCCCATTCGTAGCGGTCGCCATGGCCAAGGGATTCACCCTGACCACCATATTCCAGATCGTCTGCACTGTTCTCAGCGTCACCGTAATATTCTTGTACAAGAACCGCATCCGACAGATCCGCCTGTGCAACCTCAACACCATCATCCTGATAGGCTACCAGATTATCCTGGCCGTATATTTCTTCCAGAGGGCATCCAAATTGGGAGAGGACGCGCTGTTCACCGTTCCGTGCATCTTCCCCATATGCGCGGCCATACTTACATTCATCGGTATGAGATACATCGCCCGTGACGAGGCGCTCGTAATGGCCTCCACCCGTCTCCGCTCCGGCAAGAAGGGCAGCAGAAGAAGACACTGAGCCACGGACAGCGGCGACTCCGCACACTCTTGTCTATGAGGCTGTAGAGATATTTTTAAATTTTAATGATTTTTTAACAAATATTTTCTACAGTGTAACTTTATTATTGCGATATTTGTAAAAATTTAAAATCTATGAAAAGTTCTGGCATAATTCTCAGATTTGCCGCAGCGGTCGCATTTTCCATGCTTTTCTCTTCCTTCGCTGTGGCGCAGACAGATGTCAGCAGCTCCGCAAGCACCTCCAATCAGATACTGGTACACTTCAAGATGGGCTACACCACTTTCCAGCCCTATCTGGAAGAGAACTCAGCGGCGATGAGCGATTTTATCGGAGGTCTGAAGGATGCCTACAGGGGAGGGACTCTGGACAGTGTGGAGATATACGCGTACTCCTGTCCTGCCGGAGACTACAGAAGCTGTACCAGGGTGGCCGCTAAAAGAGCCGCCAATCTGGCCGCATACATCACGGAGCGCTCCGGCATCCCCTCCGACATGATCATAATCAAGGAGACGGGCATCGCCTGGAGCGGTCTCATACAGCTTGTCGAGGATGACAGCGGCATACCGGACAGGGAGAACGTACTCAGGATTCTGAAAAACACTCCAGAATGGATATACGACGCCGACGGTGCCATAGTGGACGGCCGCAAGAAGCAGCTTATGGAAGTAAGCGCTGGCCGCTCGTTCAGATATATGATGGAGCATACGTTTCCGAAACTGAGATATGCCGAAGCCGGCATTATCGCCCATACTTCCGTCAAGCAGACAGCGGACACCGACACTGCTTCATCAGTGTCTGCATCCGCAGTATGGCAGGAGGACGTGGAAGACACTCCGGCCGCTGCACAACCGGCTGCTGAGTCCGAAGACACCGTTACTGTATCCGAGATAGAAGAACCGACTGCAAGCGACACTGCTGTAACTGCCGGGACCGGCGGATGCACTCCCTCGAAGATGCCGCGCGTGGCCATAAAGACCAACATCCCCTACTGGGCACTTGTGGTACCGAATCTGGGAGTGGAAGTACGGCTCGCAGACCACTGGTCTCTGGACATCCCGGTATTCTACAGCCCCTTCACTACTGCCGACACCTATCGGTTCAGAGTCCTCGCCCTGCAGCCTGGTGTCCGGTACTGGCTCAAGCCGGGCATGAAAGGACACTTTTTCGGCGTACATCTGACCGGAGGCATGTTCAACATCTCCGTCAACGACACTCAGCGTTTCCAGGACACTGACGGTGCATGGGGAGCCGGCATAGACTACGGTTACGCTCTCAACTTCAACGAGCACTGGGGAATGGAGTTCAACATCGGTGTCGGCTACCTGTGGGCCCGCTACGACACCTTCTACAACATCGAGAACGGAGCACGTTACGATACTTCGACACTGAACTACCTGGGCATTACGCGTCTCGGAATATCACTGACTTACAAACTATAGGTGTGAACGATATGAATGCAATCAGACATACATGGCTTATACCGGCATTGACATTATGCCTCATACTTACAACCACACTGCTGTTCACTGCCTGCGTACGCGAATATCCGGAAGAGGGCAAGGAAGTGGATCCCACCGAGATACTGCTGACCCTTGAACTGAGTACTGCTCCTGCCATCTCATCCTCACCTGTCTCTGACTACGTCTATTTCATCATAGAACTGTACGAAGATCAGGCCGACCCCGAGCCTGTATTTCACTACGGGACAGGTGCGGCGAGAAACAGCTCCGGCACAGCCGGCATCAGCGTAAGCACATCTCTCCACGCCGGGGAGTATACACTTGCCGCATTTGCGGTAAGCTGCAATGACAGTACCGGAGATGACAGCGTCTACGAGCTGTCCGACCTCAGGAACATCACTTTCAAAGGCGGGGAATATCCCGGTCCGACACCTCTCAAGGAATGCTACAGTCTGACTACCAAGATTGACTTACCTTACGAAGTGTGGTTCGCCTCAGATACGTTACGTGAAGAGCTGACAGCCCCCGTCGGCAAAGTGGAGGTGATATCCGAGGATGCCGCCGAATTTGTCAGGACTTACATCAGCGGACTGAGTTCAGTCCCGGCCCTGAGCGATGAGAATATGGACAACTACGGACTCCGCTGGAGCTATGACCTCTACTGTCCGGTCGGATTCAATGCCGTAACTGGATCCCCCAACAAGTCCGAGACAGGTGTAGGATTCGTCACAGACCTCACTCCGCTGAACGATGAGGAGATACTGCTCGGTTACGACTACATCTTCGTGAACGGGGATGCCACCACGGTCAATTTCTCATTGAATCTGTACGACAAGACGACAGGAGAAACACTCAACACATACGGCGGCATCGAAGCAGAGATATTCAAAGGGGAGACCACCACCCTGCGCGGCAATTTTCTCACCGTTGACCGCGAACCTGGAGTCAACATAGACACTGAATTTGACGGAGACATAAACATTAACATTTGACAATAAGAAATATAAATCATACAAATTCTAATCAAAACCAATAGTTATGAGAAACAAATTATTGTTCTTTCTGCTGTCCATGACAGCCTTGGTACTCAGCCTTTCCTCCTGCCAGAGAGAGGAGAGACTGTCCGGAAACGGCACGCCCCAGGATGTGACCATCTCGGTAGCCGTTCCCTATACCTCCCTGGTTAAAAGTAATGAAAACCCGGGAGCCGGAGACATGATCAACCGCTGTATCCTCGAGATCTACGAGGATGGTGTTCTGTACGGTGAGCGTCAGGCCGTTGACTTCGCAGGAAGCGCCGCCTTCAAAGCCAATCTGATAGCCGGACACACCTATGACTTCGTATTCTGGGCAGACTGCGCGGAAGGCAACGCCACCGACGGTTTCCAGGATGTCAACTACAACACCGCCGACGGCCTGACTGCCATCACAGTGATTACCGACGGCTATCTCAACAATGACGACACGCGCGATGCCTTCTACGGCAGCTATAACGTGACTGTTGAAAGCGGTATGAACTACGACTACACCCTGACCCGTCCTTTCGGAAGAGTGCAGATGTTCACCACTGACATCCAGAGCACGGAAGCAGACCTGAACGGAGCTGTCGTTAAAGTCAGCTATGCAAAGGTTCCCGCAGGATTCAACGCTCTGAGCAAGACTGTAAGTTCCGAACAGATTGACCTGATTCCCGGACAGGCAGCAGGTATATTTGAGGTACCCGCAGCCGGTGCGACAGAGACACAACTGAGCTACGACTACATCTTCGCATCCGAGAACAACGGTGAGACGCTTGTCCAGTTCACCCTCAACGTCGAGGCAAACGGACAGACTCTCTGCTCTGACTTCTCCACTGACAACATCCCCGTGCGCCAGAACTACCGCACCAATGTAAGAGGCAACTTCCTGACCCAGACCGGCGAGGATGTAGATATCACAGTGGGCACCGACCCCGAATTCGGAGATGATGATATAGAGAAAGAGATTATCGCTGAAAATCTCGCACTGGAGTCCTGCGAGTCTTCCGAACCCACTGCTGACGGAGTGACCATCAGCTATTCCTATACTTATGACGGAGAAGGCACTGTCACCGAATCAGGTGTCGGATACCGCGTAAAAGGCACTGAAGGCGAATACGTATATGTAGCCTATGTGCCCACCAGAAGCACTGAAAGCGCGACCGTAACACTCACAGGCCTTGAGGCCGCCACCGAATACGAGTACGTCTGCTACTTTGTGCTCGAAGGCTCCGAGGACAAATTCATGAGCACACCCAGATACTTCACCACTGCCGAAGACTCCGGTATGCCTGAGTTCTACACCCCTATCGCTGATGTCAGGGCCCTCTATGTTGATGGCAACGTTACCATATCCGAGGACTGGACTATCTGCGGTACCGTCATCAGCAATCTTGAACTGAACAATGGTTCATCCCTGAAAAACGTCATCATCCAGGACGAGACAGCGGGCATAATGCTCCGCCTTACCGAGAACAATACTGACTTCCTTTCCGGCGACGTGCTGGAAGTCAAGATTCAGGGACAGTCTCTTGAGAAATACAACGGACTCCTTCAGATCAACAATCTTCCCAATGAGAATGTGATCGAGATCGCCCAGGGAACTCTTCCCGAGGCAAAGGTCATCTCGGCCGCGCAACTCCTCACTGGTGACTACGAGTCTCAGTATGTAGCCGTTGAGAATGTACAGGTAGTGGAAAACGACCGCGGCAAGAGCTGGGTAACCGGCGGAAACAACACTTCCATCACATTTGAGTCCACCACCGGAGAGACATTCGTAGTCTACAGTTCAAAGTACTCTGACGCACTTGCTTCCGTTACTGTACCCGACGGCAGCGGTACACTTAAAGGTATCGTTCAGCGTTTCAACGCCAGCATCCAGCTTATGCTTGCTTCCACCGATGACTACGCAGGCCTTACCGGCGAACGTTTCGGCAGCGAACAGCCAGAGCCCACTGAGCCTGTCATCGCCACTGTAGAGCAGGTGCTGGCAGCAGCAGTAAATAACAATGTATGGTACCAGCTGACAGGCACCATATCCAACATTTCCAACACAACATACGGAAACTTTGACCTGACTGACGAGACCGGAACCATCTATGTTTACGGTCTGACTGCCGAGAAAGTCAGCAGCAATGACAAGTCGTTCTCCTCACTTGGTCTGAAAGAAGGCGACATCGTAACCCTCGTCGGCACAAGAGACGAATACGGTGGTGATCCTCAGATCGGAGGTCCTGCCTACTACATCTCCCATGAGGCCGGCCAGGGCGGCGGCGAAGACCCCGAACCCAATCCGGATGCAGACCTTACAGCTCTCATTATATCAGAATACGTTGAGGGCAGTGGAAATAATAAATATCTTGAGATAGCCAATATATCCAGCAGTGAGATTGACTTGTCTGCCTATACTCTTAGAAAGTATGTAAACGGTGCCGAAGACAGTTTCGATGATATGGCACTCAGCGGAACACTTGCATCCAAGGCAGTAAAAGTATTTCAGATTAATTCAGCTGCTCTCACACTGCCGGAAGGAGTGACTGCAGAGTCTACCAACAGCCAGGTCCTTAATTTCAATGGAGATGACCCTATCGCCATTATTTGCAACGGAGAAGTAGTAGATCTGCTCGGTGTATTCGGGGATGTTGATTTCGGCAAGGACGTCACTCTAAGACGCAAATCATCTGTGACAGCACCGTCTGCGACCTACAAAGTTGATGAATGGGACGAATTTCCGAAAGATGATGTATCTGGCCTCGGTACTCTTTAACAACCGGGTCGAAAAGCATATTACAAGCAAACGCCGATACCGCTAAATGATATCGGCAGCAGCATAAACTTCAGGGAGGCCGGGGAGTCCAGCCTCCCTTTTTATTACAAAGTATCTATCACAAACTGTCTTCCTGATTCCATTTGCACTATTCTCATTCCACCACCTGTATCACCTATATCTATATCACCGTATCACCCACATCTGTGCCTGCAGTGCCTACATCAGTGCCTGCAGTCTGCAATTTACAATTTTGGTTATCCGACTGGACAACACACGATTACAGAGTTCTGCAGACAACAGACTGAGCAGTATGCCAAGGGCACACACTTCTTTAAACGCGCCTGGAGAGCACTGCGGTAGGGGTTGTATGCTGGCAACACATTTTCTCCAAGACGAGTCTGTAATCCGATAATTTGCGCATAATGTTATCAAACAGCGACATACGCAAAGTACAGGATAACAGATATGTGGTAACTACCTTCAATCTGCAAACCGTACACTTTGCGCAAGTTTCTATAAGACAGGGAAATACGCAAAATAAAGTTAAACAGACTGAGCGGCACCACCATATCGGTGGTATCACATCGGCTTTACGGATCTCACTGAAGGCACAGACCATTGCATGGACTGTCTTAGGGATACTTTTGCGGATATTCATTAAAATTGTTGTATCTTTGCCGCTCTATTGAAAACAGTATATGAGTGAATATCCTTTAACAGAGAAATTACAGGAACTTAAGAAGAAGTACGAGACTCTCTCAGGACAGCTTTCCGAGCCGGACGTGATGTCCGACATGAAGAAATACATACAGCTTAACCGCGAGTACAAGGAGCTGGAGCCTATCGTGGCTGCCGGAGATAAGTACATAAAGATGGTCGGCGATCTCGAAGGTGCCAAGGATATCCTGGCCAAGGAGAAGGACGAGGACCTGCGCGAGCTGGCCAAGGAGGAGGTCTCCTCCATCGAGGGACAGCTTCCGGGCATGGAGGAGGAGATCAAGCTCCTGCTCATTCCCAAGGATCCTCAGGACGAGAAGAATGCCATCGTGGAGATACGCGGCGGTACAGGCGGCGACGAAGCGGCCATCTTTGCCGGAGACCTCTTCCGCATGTACGCCAAGTACTGCGAGCGCAAGGGTTGGAAGCTGGAGATCAACAGCCAGTCAGAGGGCGCTGCCGGCGGATACAAGGAAGTTATCTTCAAGGTGTCCGGACAGGGCGTCTACGGTACGCTCAAATATGAAAGCGGCGTACACCGTGTGCAACGTGTGCCCCAGACCGAGACCCAGGGCAGGGTGCATACCTCGGCTGCGTCGGTGGTCGTGCTGCCTGAGGCCGACGAGTTCGACGTGGAGATCAACATGAACGATATACGCAAGGATACTTTCTGCTCGTCAGGTCCGGGAGGCCAGTCCGTGAACACCACATACTCGGCCATCCGTCTGACCCACATCCCTACCGGTATCGTGGTGCAGTGCCAGGACGAGAAATCCCAGCTCAAGAACTTCGACAAGGCCCTCGCCGAGCTGCGTACCCGTATCTACAACATGGAGTACGAGAAGTATCTCAACGAGATGTCCAAGAAGCGCAAGACCATGGTGTCCACGGGTGACCGCTCCGCCAAGATCCGCACCTACAACTACCCTCAGTCCCGCGTGACCGACCACCGCATCAACTACACGATGTACAACCTGCCCGTCTTCATGGACGGCGACATCCAGGAGGTCATCGACCAGCTGACCATAGCTGAAAACGCAGAGCGTCTGAAGTCCGCCGAATAAATTGATAAAAAGAAATATTGCCTATTGAAAAAAATTATATCTTTGTTCAACTAAAATATAATATGTGATATAGAAAGATAATAGAAACAGTATTAAAATAAAGTAGCGTTTAATTTTATTCTTGTCTTTGAAACTTCTACAATAATCACTGACAATCAAGAGTAAAGCTTGAACGCTCACGTCGTTAGGCGTGGGCTTTACTCATTGGCTGATTGTCAGGTGGTAGAAGACCTCAAAGACAGTAAATGATAAATGTCCGCGCTTTTTTATGCGCGTAAGTATAATGTAAAATACAGGCCTATGACGTACAACTGATGAAATATTGACACGCACATCTTGAAATTACAGGAAAGGCGTTATGTTATATTCTTGTCTTTGAAACTTCTACAATAATCACTGACAGTCAAGAATGTAGTATTGCGTTAGTATTACCTCGTGAATACCCATATTGCGCAGGCTCTCTTTGCTGACATCCGTTATTGTAGTAACTGAATGATGGAATGTACAAGCTGAGTCCGCGCCTTTTTATGTGCGTAGATGGAGAAGGACTCTCAATTTATGCAAATTAAAATCAACAATATGGGAAAGTATTTGAAATTTTTATTATACGTAACTGTCGCAGCTGCATTTTTGGCAGTATCTTCCTGCGCCACTATATTCAATGGGGTGAAGGCTAAAGTATGGCTTACCAACGACAATGTACATGAACCCGTCAATATAGTCGCGGACAACAAGTCTTACAGTAATGTCATGCTCCCTTATCGCGTTAAGGTCAAGCGTGGTTATAAAGACTCTCATATTACGATTACCTCCAACAATTACGAACCGTACACAATGGACATAGAAAAAGTGTTCAATGCATCCTATATTGCGAACATACTGTGCCCTATAGGTTTTGTCATAGACGCCGCTACAGGAGCTATGATGAAGCCGGAACAGAAGTCCTATTATGTCAATCTGGTCCGCAGGAACAGAAATATGTCCACCGGACCGGTAATCGTAAACAACTATATTCAGCAGGAGAAAGAGGAAAGCGGAACGGGAGATTCAAGCGGGATAAGAGTGGAGGATATTATCATCCGGTGGATGCTGGACTCTGATCCAAGAGGGGCCAGGGTATTCTGGAGAGTAGTCTCAAGTGTGCCTCAGGAGGTGAAGAATACCAATGAACTCTATCTTGGAACGACTCCGTATGAAGAGACCCGTTCGTTCAATATTCTCGGCCTTACCTATGATAATGCCCACAATGTGCAGATAGAGATAAGGATGAGCCGTGACGGCTATCTGGACCAGGTCAAGAGGTTCAATGTCCGTCAGGCCTTGGACCAGCAGGAGATCAGTACATTCTACGATCTGGTGCCTAACGAATAATTATTTTATTAACCTTATAAAAGAAAAACAATGAAAAAGATTTCAGCAATCGCAGTTTTAGTATTGACAGCATGTCTGTTTGCGGTTTCATGCGGACCGATCACATCTACAGCAACCAGCAATACGCAGGTACTGATTACATCAGAGCCGGCGGGTGCAGTTGTGATGTTTGAGGGCAATACCATAGGTACGACCCCCTGTTCAGTAAGTATGCCTGTTACGGCTACGGCTGTAAATCACGGAAGCATATATAAACCGTCTATTGTAACAACCGTAAAACCTTGGGAATTGCAATTTATAAAAGATGGTGCTGTGGAGAATGTATCCGTCGATCCGAGTGCTGTTCCTGTGCAGAACGGGCTGAAGGTATACAATTATGTCTTTACAAATGCCGCCTATATGTACGATCCTACGATCATGGCCGGAGAAGCCGACAATATGGTCAGCAGGGACAATCCTGGACAGACAGCTCTGGAGCGCACTATCATCCGCTGGTATTTTGATTCCGATCCCCGTGGAGCCAGAGTCTTCTGGAGGGTGGTATCCAGCATTCCTCAGGTTGTGAAGAACACCAATGAGCAGTATCTTGGAACGACTCCCTTTGAAGAGACACGTGCTTTTAACATACTCGGTCTTACATATGAGAATTCCCGGGATGTTCAGATAGAAGTAAAGGTGAGCCGCAACGGGTACATGGACCAGGTCAAGAGATTCAATGTCCGTCAGGCTATTGACCAGCAGGAGATCAGCAGCTTCTTTGATTTGGTGAAGGACGAGGAATAATACAGTATCCGGTTTTTGATAAAAAAGAAACGGAGTCCGTGGATTCGGGCTCCGTTTTCTGCAATATATATAGTACCATTACTGATTGGAAGCGTATGACTGATCAATGCTGAACACCAGTTTGTCATCGGTATAGACGAACTTCAGTTCTTCACCCATGGTCTTGTCCACGAGTGTTCCGCTTACGGTGTATGTGCCGTCTCCGTTGTCGGCTATGGATATCCGGGTGTTGTCGGTATCGTCAGCCACGAAGAACTCGGTCCCGCCGTTCTCATCGTAATATACCCATCCCGAGCCCGACATATTGGGTTCTCCATACTGGTCGGTCACATGCTGGCCGATATAGTACATCATGTCGGTGAGTCCCTGTCCGTTGGTGTAAAACGGTGTTATGTCTCCGAAAGGAACCTGCCTGTACATCTCGTCCGCTCTTTCCAAGGGCTCAGCTGTGTAGACGTAGATAAGCACGTCGTAATAAGGGTATTTGTCCGAGCCCATCTCCTGACTGCACATCATTATGTTAGTCCTGTACATACCGGAGGCTTCATCCAGACCGTCGTAGGCCATAAAGCCGTCAGCCAGGACCAGTGCATCCGCAGTTACGTCTTCCTCTGTCTTGAAAGAGGCAGAGGCCAGAAACTGCATGTCGCCGTTTGCGGCGAGGACGTACAGGGTGTAGTCAGTGTTCTGTGTGAGTCCGGTTATGTCCAGCAGTACTGTCTCAGATACCTCTGCCGCTTCAGTGCCTTCAGTCCGTAT
>CALVDG010000031.1 GCA_944326255.1 uncultured Bacteroidales bacterium | reverse complement strand
GACAAAATTTTCAAAGAACTCATTTTATTTACTGCCAGAGCCGCTTAGGCGAGGCCATTTTTTAACGAACTATTGTTCTCAGAAACGAATGAATAATTCTTCCTGGACACAATATCATCCAAGAACAAGCATCATAAACAAACAGGACTGCCTGAAAGATAATCAAAAAAGTATAATGACCATCCACAAAGATACCCCCTGATTGGCGTGGGTCCTCTCGCCGCCTAAAGCAAGCACAGGCCAGATTGCTGTTTTTAAGGCACCGATGCCTGTCGCTGCCCTACGCAGCATTCCGCACAGCGGTGATAGTAATCCATGAAGCACCGCCCAGTTCGTCAAGGCCCTGATTCCCAGACACATCTCTTTGGCGTGGTTGCCCTATGGCCTGAAAAAACATACCATAGGGCAACCGTCATATTCAATAGTTACTGATTGACAGTCGGTTATGATTGATGCCGGTGCTTTATGGGTTGAGAGCCGCTGGATGCCTGCGGTCAATGGTCTGGCAGCAAGCCCACCGGCGCAACATACTGCTCCCGGTATCCAGCAGCCAAGAACAACCGCCCGGCCCATCTCTCAGCCCCGTTCTCCCGATCTAATCCTACCAGTCCAATTCTCCCGATTCAATCCTCCTGGCATCATCACGTTGCTTTTTAGTTGTGTTGTAACCATCTGATTGACCGGCTATTGCATTTTACGTAAAATATTAAGTGCCGGCAAAAAGGCTCATTCTGAGTGGAATCCGCCCCACTTAAAATATCAGTTAATAGATAAAGTACTTATATTCAAGTACATGCAACTCAACTAAAAAGTAACGTGATGGCTGTAGGGGGGATCTTTGCGGAAAATCACAAAAAGTATTGCTAAATTTGTAACAAAATGTGTCAGCAAACATTGATTGTTGATTAAACCACCAGCTTATGAAAAAGATACTTCTTACCGCAGCCATTATCCTAGCCGCCGTTGTCTGCGGCAATGCTGAGAGCAGGACGTTTGTCCGTGAATACTACTACCAGGCCGGAGAGAGCGACAGCAAGATCACCTCCCGCACCAAGGCCCTGACAGAGGTCAAGCGGCTGTTGCTGGAGGAAATCGGGGTCTACCTGGAAAGCTACATCAACTACAGCGAAGAACAGGACGGAGACCGGATATCCAATCAGTTCCTTAAAAAAGAGATAGAGCAGATATCGGCCGGCATCACCGAGACCACCATCCTGGAGGAGAACTGGACCGGAGTCGAATACTACATCAAGGCCGAGATAACGGTTGACCCGGAGGATGTGGTCAGGCAGCTCAACCGCAGTATCGAGCAG
The DNA here is from genome assembly GCA_944326255.1 of uncultured Bacteroidales bacterium. Classification (GTDB taxonomy): domain Bacteria; phylum Bacteroidota; class Bacteroidia; order Bacteroidales; family UBA932; genus Coprenecus. The sequence goes on along the minus strand of CALVDG010000031.1, from coordinate 19,314 downwards.
CGCAAGGCCAGCGTAGTCGTGGACAGCCTCAACATGCTGCTGACCGAGGCCAACACCTCCATTAAGGCCAAGGAATCCGAAATCGCATCACTGCGGCAAAGCCTGGAGAACGAGCAGGAAAAGTTGCGCCAACAGGAGGAGAATCTGCAGAGACTCAACAAAGAGCTCTCCGGCCTCAAATCCAAATACACCCAGGTTGCCCAGCAGGAACAGGCCGTCCAGTCCGAAATAGACCGCATCCGCCGCGCCTTCAACCAAAGCACCTCCAAAGCCTCTCAGGTCCTCATCGGCATGAACGACGAGGATGTCGTCCGTCTCTGCGGGCAACCGCGCTCTATAAAAATGATATCAAGCATGGCAGCATTAAACGTTTATGATGCTTGGAATTATGGAGACATCACAATTATTTTTGATCAAACAGGATGCGAATACGACCACAACTTAGGCCTTGTCATCAAAGGCATCAGAACAGATGACCTCAACCGCTACGGAATTGACCGCTGCCAGAACATTCTCGGCACCCTCTACTCCGAATAATCACAGTTTTATCAAGATATCACAACACGGGCATGAAAGACAAGCACGAGAACGACATTGACAGATTTTTTGAAAATCTAAAAGACTATCGCCTATGGGATTAGCTGTTTGCAGTCCGTCAAAGATACAAAGTTTGAAAGCAATTCACAACTGGTTGCTGGCGCAGAAAATGATGAAAATTTTGCAAATTATAGCATTTTTGCTATATTTGCAGTGTCTTTAACAAACGGTCTTTCAAATCATGAAGTACAATCAGTTATTTGCGGAGCTTACCGCAGCCGGTTGTAGCGTTCTCAAACACGGCTCGAACCACGATATCTGGTTCAGCCCCCTTACGGGAAACAGATTCCCGCTGCCGAGACACGGCGGACAGGAAGTCCCGAAAGGGATGGAACGCAAGGCAAGAAAGGTTCTTCTGGGGGAGTAATCCCCCGGCCTTTCTTTTCTCATGACTGAATGTCAGAATTTGTTGAGACAAACGGGACGGCACGATGCCGTCCCTGATTTTTATGGAAAATTGAACTGGATATTATGAAAGTAACGGCTATTATGGAAAAGGCGAAGGACGGAAACTTCTCATGCTTCGTCGAGGACAACCTTCCGGGATTCGGGCTGGCGGGCTACGGAAGTACCGCCGCCGAGGCCAGGGCGGACATGCTGCTCGCCTGGGCCGAGATCCGGGAGGACATGGCCGCCGAGGGTCTGGAAGTCCCTGAGCTGGAGTTCGTCTACAAGTACGACATGCAGTCATTCTTTGACTGCTTCCCGTTCCTGAATGTCTCCAAGGTGGCCGAGCTGGCCGGCATCAACCCGTCGCTGATGAGGCAGTATACCTCGGGCGTGGCCAATGCCGGGCAGAAGCAATATGACAGAATACGTAATGCTGTCCGGAAGATTTCACGCGAGCTTTCGGAAGCCACGTTCTAGAGATAGTGTACCGCCGTGAGGCGATGACCGTTTATTAAGACAACCGGGCCGGCCTGGAAGGACATACATCTTCCGGCCGGTCCTATTTTTTTGCAGCGGTGACTTCGGTATGTCCGGGGCTCCGCTTTTTATTTGAAAAATTAGATGATTATATGCCAAGGCGACAGCTGTTTGCAGCCCGTCAAAGATGCTGATAGGCTGATAAAGTTATCAGATAGGGATGTCTCCGCGTGGATTAAATGCGCAGTCGTACCGCCTCTTCACCCCGGCATTTGCTGGGGTGTCGTATTACATAGACTTATAGGAGAAGCATATTACTTTTTGCTAATACAAGTAATTACGTTATTTTTGTGGTGCGGTGGAGTGCGCCCGCAAGGGTGGCGTCTGCCGCTCCCCTGCCACCGGACTTTTATCTGCCCAGTGGCAGATGTTTTATATGGTTTAGTCGACAAATTAGATGATTATCCGCAAAATACCCCTAGGACAGTCTAAGAGAATGTATGCCAGCACATTCCGTAAATGCATCGGTGCAAGATGTCGTAGGTGACGGGGGTAGCGCAGAGGCACTCCAGTGTCTGCCGAGGACCTATCCTCTGCTGTTTTTGAGAAGTGCCTGATAACGAGGCAAATGTAAAACGGTGCGGAGGATAGGGGTAACCGAAAACCGTCAAAATGTCCGGAATCCGCCACCCCTATCCTCGGGTCTATTCGCATATACACCTGAACACTAGCGATTTGTCATCACCCTGTGCAGGATAGGTGTCACGGATATGGCCATGGACTTGGATGAAAGCCGTTGGGAAAGGTCGGGAGTCCCTACCCGGCGGCTCTTCCTCTGCCTTGAGCCTAGGGCCTGGCAAAGGAGTATGCACTGCTGACCTCAACCGCTATGGCATAGACCGCTGCCGGAACATCCTCGAATCCCTATTTTTTCCTATCGACCTGATTTTGTTGAAAAAGGCCGCACCCGGTAATGGGCACGGCCTTTTCGTGAAGCTTTCATAGTTTTACATTAAGGATTCGCAGCCGGGTTCTATACGTTATTGTTATTGCTGTTTGTTTTCATCTTGTCAATCCCTGACGACACTGTACCGCGCACCTTACTGAGCAGCGGTGCCCAATTGTAATTGCGTCTGAGGCCCTGTATGGTCAGATAAAGCATTAGCAGGCAGGACACTATGCAGACCAGGGCAAATGCGGCTATATAAAGAGCGACTTTCATTGCTATTACAGGAGCGTTGGTTCCGGCATCGTATGTCCTCTCCACTCTGCCGCCCCTGTACTTTATAATCGTGACAATATACGGAATTGAAAGGGCACTTCCGGCCAGCATGGCCGACACAGCATAAGTCCACTTGCTTATACCCTTGAGAGTGCTTGACTCCGCCCTGGTCCTGGTAATCGTATATCCATAAGGACGCTGAGAAAATATATAGACAGGTATAAGCAGGATGAAGAAGATATTCCAGGCCCTCACAGCCCGTTTATCTGCCTTGGAGCTCTTCAGCCATGAACCGTACTCGTCCAGAGCCATTTTCTGAATTTTCTTGAAACCCATAGCGTTGATCTCATCGAACTCCTTTCGGTAATCTTCAGCCGCAGAGGCATACTCCTTAGACTGCTTCTCCAAGCTCCTGCGTGTCTCCTTTGACCGGGCCGTATCAGCTTTTGCGGCATACTCCTCGGAGGACTTCATATATCTTGTATAGGATATTTTCTTATCACAGAGTGTCAGGTACTTGTACATTACCGGACCCTGATGCCCATACTTTGCAAGTTCAAACCCGGCATCTCCCTGGTCCGGTGTACTTTCCCAGACAAGCACGGTATCAGCTTCTTCCCAGTTTTCTACCGCTGCGACCACGGCCTGCCTGTCTTCCACATCTTCCTGCTTCTTGTCCACCCTCCAGGAAAGGAAGATCACCGTCAGAATCACACCTATGATAACCGGCCACATTATAGTCCAGTGCCTGCGGCCTGACCAGTCAAGTATATCTTCAAGATCAATCAGGCAACACTTTATATAGGTATCACTCTCATCTATGATGGCCTTGTCCGCCTTATCCACCAGCTCGCGCATCCTAGCCGTTTCCTCCGCCGACTCAGGATAGACATCATCAATATCACTCTTGGTGCCAGGAGACGTGCTCACAGCCTGATACAGGTAGCCGTATGCCTCGGCATTGGGTTCATCGCTTTCAGACAGTCTTTTCACTTCCTGGATGTCAAAACCCACTAAGCCCTCCCGTCTTGCTTTCTTTTTATTCTTAGGAGTCTTACTGTTCTCCTGTTGATTCTGTTTTTCCGCCATACTATTAAGTTTAAAGTTAACAACTATTCAAAGATAAGGCAGAATTCACCAGAAGAAGCACCAATACGTCAATTGCCGCGTATCATTCGCACAAAACTATCCGTAACCAATGATGTCAAAGCGTAAATACCGATTCAAAGCGTAAATCAATGCCTTTCCAGCGCCCTCTCGCGGTACTGCTGAGGAGACATACCGTATTTCTTGCCGAAGGCGCGTCGGAAGGTAGAAAGAGAATTGAAGCCTGACAATTCGGCCAGCTGCTCCGCCGAATACTTCGTATCCGGATCCGACAGCAATTTTTCCGTGTATTCCAGACGGCTGCTGTTGACATAGTCGTAGAATGTAGTGCCGAGACTGTTGTTGATGTAGGACGAAAGTGTCGTTCTGTTGGTTCCCAGTTCTGCGGCCAGTTCCGCCAGGGTGAGGTGCGGAGTCTTGACAAAATATCCCTCAGCGGCAAGCCGGGCCAACTTCTCGGAGAAATGAGAGGGCACAGGCACCGCCTCTACATGACCGTCCCCGGACATCAGGTCCGAAGCGGACGGATACTTGTAATAATATGTTTTATAAGCGATGATGCCCCAGGTCACCGACAGGGAGAGATAGTAAACGGCATCCAGCAGATTGTCGATCCTGGAGGAGACAAATGCCCAGAGTATCAGATTCGGCAGAAGCAGCGCAATGGCAACCCACAGCCATTTCACATCCATATGAGTTATGTCTGAGAGACTGCTCTTGAGCATCCTGCGGTATAACAGCGTCTTATGCAGGACTATGCATATGCATACTCCGGAAAATACAGCCGCATAGACCGGCATTAGACCATAAACCCAGTCATAGGGATACAGCACGTAGAGCAACGTAAAAAGAGGAAAGGAACCGAACAGCAGAAGATCCTTCCTAAGAGTCATCTTGCCAGGGTAAAGAAACTCGAAGGCAAACATGACATACAGCGGCACCGCCCAGGTATCTATCGACAGCAACAGCCTGTAGACAAACGGATTGTCCGCCACACCCTCTTGAAGATACAGCAGGTCCTTAAGCAGATACAGCGCGTATACGGCCAGAATCACGCCCAGCACCAGCCTTATTCGGCTGCGTTCGAAGACAAACAGATACAGTACCGCGACAAGCCCGAAAAGACCTGTCACCAATCCGAGAATGAATATGGTCAGTTCCTGGAACATGGCTCAAAATCCCTGCCCACTATCACCCGGAGTGCCTGCGGCAGTACATCCATGGTCATGGGTGTTGTGCCTACCACCTCTCCGTCTATCTCGACTCTGTCCGGATGCCTGGTTATAACGGACACCTTCCGTATCATCTTATGGGACACTTCTTTAACACTGTATATCGTACCTTTGAAAAGTCTCTTGAACAGAAACAGAAACTTCAATTTGGAGACCTTGCGGGCCAGCATCAGGTTAATCAGTCCGTCATCGGCCACTGCGTCAGGCACCTGCATCATACCTCCTCCGCTGTATTTCCCGACACCGAATCCGACCGAGAAGATCCTGCCTGTGAAGAAATTCTTGCCGTCAGCCACCACTTTCCCTCTTTTGGAACGACGGCCGAGCAAAGCCTTGAAAGCCGCCTTCACATAGGCCATATCTCCACTGCGCCCCTTGTTCTTCGCGGCGTTGCAGTACCAGCATATATTGGCGTCAAGCCCTACTCCCGCCACATTGACCATATAACGTACATTCCTAACCCCTGCCTGGACATATTCCACCCTTCCCACATCCTGAAGCACGGTCCTTCCGTCTATTATTGTGTCTATTGCCTTGTCGTAATCCCTGGGAATCCGGTACATCCTGGTCCAGTCATTGGCCGAGCCGGCCGGAAGAACGGCCAGCGTCACATCACTGACCGGCACCTCCTGCTGGTAAAAAAGTCCGTTCACGATCTCATGGAGAGTACCGTCCCCACCCACCGATATTATCTTCCTGAACCCGCGTTTTAGAGCGTAGATTACCAGTTCCACTGCATGATACCGATGAGTCGTGAACACCTCCTCAAACACAAAGCCTCTGCCTTTCAACTTATTGGACAGCACGGGCCACTCCGTGGCGACCCGCCCTCCCCCTGCATTGGGATTCACAACCGCTATCCATGTACTGCCATTCATCTGTTTCGTAAAAATTTTCGCAAAACTAATATTAATTATCGGTTGGATGAAAAGAATTTCTAATTTTGCAGATTAGGTTAAAGTATAGATATGGGTAAAATTATTGCTGTAGCTAATCAGAAAGGAGGAGTCGGGAAGACCACGACCGCCATCAATCTGGCGGCATCGCTGGCTGTTTTGGAAAAAAGGACCCTGCTGATCGACGCTGATCCGCAGGCCAATACAACATCAGGACTGGATTTTGACCCTGACTCGGATCAGGGCAACACCCTATACGAGGTGCTCATCGGGGAGAAAGAGATGAAGGACGTGATAATGGACACCGAGATAAAGGACCTCAAGATAGTTCCTTCACACATCAACCTGGTAGGAGCGGAGATTGAGCTCATCAACGTGAGCGACAAGGAACTGGCGATGAGGAAGGCACTTGGCAAAGTGCTGGACCGGTTCGAGTACATCATCATCGACTGTCCGCCTTCCCTGGGTCTGATTACAGTCAACTGCCTGACGGCTTCCAATTCCGTGATAATTCCGGTTCAGACCGAGTTCTTCGCCCTGGAAGGGCTCGGGAAGCTGCTCAACACCATCAAGCTCATACAGACACGTCTCAACCCGGATCTCAAGATAGAAGGTTTCCTGCTGACTATGTACGACGGCCGCCTGAGACTGGCCAATCAGGTGGTGGAGGATGTCCGCCATCACTTCGGAAGCATGGTGTTCAACACCGTCATACAGCGCAATGTCCGTCTCAGCGAAGCTCCGTCTCACGGCAAGCCGGTGATACTGTACGACGCCATATCGGCCGGAACGAACAATTATCTCAATCTGGCCAGGGAAATAATCTCTAAAAACTCATAGCTTATGGCAAATAAAAGAGATGCATTGGGCAAGGGACTGGGGGCCCTCATTCCTGGAGTGGACAATCTCGCGACATCACCCGCCGCCACCGCTCCGGTACACAATCCGGCCTCGATCTGCGAGATACCCATAGACAAGATATCTGCCAATCCCTATCAGCCCAGAAGCAATTTTGACGAGGAGGCACTCGCCGAGCTGACTGAATCCATACGGCAACTGGGTATCATCCAGCCCATAACCGTGCGCAAGATAGGTCTGCGATATCAGATTATCAGTGGAGAAAGACGTTTCAAGGCAGCCTCTGCAGCCGGCCTGCAGACCATACCCGCATATATAAAGGAGACCGATGATCAGGGAATGCTGGAAATGGCCATAGTCGAGAACATACAGCGGGAAGACCTGGACGCCATAGAAGTAGCACTGAGCTTTCAGAGACTGATGGACGAATGCAGCCTGACCCAGGAGACCATGGCCGACAAGGTCGGCAAGAAAAGGGCAACCGTGGCCAACTACCTCAGACTGCTCAAGCTTCCTGCAGAGATTCAGGTCTGCATCAGGGACAAGAAGATATCCATGGGGCACGCCAAGGCCATACTCTCCCTCTCCGATCCCATGGCTCAGCTGAGTCTCTGCGACGATATAGTAAAACGCAACTTGTCCGTAAGGCAGGCTGAGACAAAAGCCCAGAACATATTGAAGAGAAGTGACAGGAGTGAAGAACCCGAAGAGAAGAAGGTCTCGTCCGAATTGCCTGACAATTACTACAGGGTATTGGAAATAGTCGGAAGGTATTTCGGCAACAATATAAGCGTCAAACGCTCAGAACAGGGCAAAGGCAGTTTCACCATTCAGTTCTCATCGGATGCAGAAGTGGAATCATTTTTGAGAGCGATTGAGAACATCAACCAATAAAACGCCTAGAGACGTGCACAAGACAGTTCTGATAATACTTATATCACTGCTGCTCCCCTTACAGGCTTCTGCTCAGTTTATCAACAGCGGCGGCAGTGGAAGCATGTCCGGTACTGCCGCATCTTCCGACTCGTCCTCAAAAGAGGAGTCGTACACACTGAAAAGATACTTCAATTCTCTTGCCCACAGAGACTCCATGGCTATAGGCTGGGCATTCGCAGGCTCATTTATCCTTCCTGGAACCGCTCAGATATACAATGAGGATTACTGGAAACTGCCGATAATCTATGCCGGACTCGGAGGAATGCTGGGCGGAGGAATCTACTACAACTCCCAGTTCAAGAAGACAGGAAGCGAGTCCGACAAGCTGGCCAGGAACCTCTTCTTTATAGGTGCCGCGGCATTTTACTGGGGACAGTTGTTGGACGGAGCCGCAAGCTATAAGTCCTACCGCCCGCATCTGCCGGGAAGGGCCACCATATATTCTGCACTGCTGCCGGGTCTGGGGCAGATCTACAACCGGGAATTCTGGAAACTGCCCATATACTACGGAGGCCTGGCCGTAGCCGGCTACTGCTGGTACTACAATGACCTGCAGTACAAGCGGTTCCAGCATGATTACAATATGGCCACCCAGCCTGGAGGCAATTACACCGGCAACCTGTCCGTAGACAATCTCCAATACTACAGAGATTATTACCGCCGCTACCGGGACTATTCAATAGTGGCGACAATACTGATATACATTATCCAGATCATAGACGCAGATGTATTTGCAACGATGAGCGAGTTCGATGTCAACCAGAATCTCAGCATGGACATTGAGCCGGCCATCATCGAGCCTATCAACTACGATTTCACCACCAACTACACTCTTGCCATGCCTACCGGAAGCGCAATGGGTGTAAGAATGAATTTCAGATTTTAATTAATGAGACAAACGTTTATACTACTGTTGACAGCAGCTGTTCTCATCAGCTTGCCCATCAATGTTTCAGGCAAACCGAAACACGATAAAGAAAAGAAAAAAATAACACTATTTGCATCCCAGGACAGAAAAAGCCTTATTCGGGAACGAGACTCTCTTGTCCTGGCAAATGAAGCCCTCATGATGGAACTAGACAGTCTGTACAGGAAATACGCCGATCTGGAAGTCTATGAGGAACTTGCAGAAGCGGATTCTATCAATATGGGTGCTATGGACATGGACGGGATAGAGTCAATATCAGATACATCCTTCATCTCCAGAGACTCACTCCTAAGTCTGTGGTACCAGCAACGCAATCTTAACCTTATGGAGATAGAGCCTTCCGACATAGATACCATAGAGATGGTCTCCGACATACCGGACTCGGTATACATCAGCCGGCTACAAAAGCTTAATCCATATATATCCGTGCCCTATAACCGAATCATACGCAACCACATAGTCTACTACACCCAGAAGATGCCCGAGAAGATGGAAAGGATACTCGGACTCGCCACCTATTATATCCCCATTTTCGAAGAGATATTTGACCAATACGACATGCCTCTGGAGCTCACCGCCATGGCCGTCATAGAATCGGCACTGAATACAAAAGCCGTCTCCAGAGCCAGGGCCAAAGGCATGTGGCAGTTCATGTATTCCACAGCCAAGAGGTATGGCCTGACCATTAATTCCTATGTGGACGAGAGATTCGACCCTATCGCTTCCGCTCATGCGGCTGCCAGATATCTGCGTGACTCCTACCTTATCTTCGGAGACTGGTCCCTGGCCATTGCCTCCTATAACTGCGGAGCCGGCAACGTCAACAAGGCCATCCGCCGTTCCGGCGGTTCAAAGGACTTCTGGGAAATCTACCCGTACCTTCCCAGGGAGACCAGAGGATATGTGCCTTCGTTCTTCGCCGCTCTCTATGCGATGAAATACTACAAAGAGCACAATCTCACACCGGAATTCATCCCCATGCCGCCCCATACGGACACTATCAAGGTCAACAAAATGCTGCATTTCGAACAGATAGCCCACTTCACCGGAGCCAGCATCGAGGAATTGCGCACGCACAACCCGCAGTACCTGCATGACATCATCCCCGGTACGGAGAAAGAGTATATCCTCCAGTTGCCATACCAGTACACAGGTGCGTTCATTGACCACGAAAAAGAGATATACGCCTACAAGGACTCCGTATATTTCAGTCCGGCGGCGATGAAACAGATACAGCAGTCCGCCGAGCCGTCCAAGATAATCCACCGGGTAAAGCGCGGGGAGACACTGAGCCACATCGCCCTCAGATACGGAGTCTCTGTAAGGAATATCCAGAGATGGAACGGCATAGGAACCCGCATACGGGAGGGCCAGAGACTGGCCATCTACACCAACGGCAGCGGTCCGTCCGCCAAATCATCCTCATCCTCAGGCGGAAAGGTGAGCACAAGCGTATCCAACGGCTATGTGATGTACACTGTCCGCTCCGGAGACAATCTATGGAACATCGCCAAGAAATTCAGCGGGGTGAGCGTAAGCGACATCCAGCGTCTCAACGGGCTTAGCAAGAACAGCAAGATATATCCAGGCAAGAAGCTCAAAATCAAAAAGGCCAACTAAGCTGCAGCCGGAATCTCAGACAGTCCTTTTCCGAGTCCGCATACTTGGAGGCCGAACATTTGAGACTCAGGTTGAACCACCTTACGGGCTTGTATGTCAGAAGCGCATACAGGTCCGCTCCTTTTCCGTAATACGCAGGGACAGAGAACGAGCCGGGCACATCCCCCTCATAGCAGTACACTCTGGAGTCCCAGTCCTCAGTCCAGAATACAGTGGCACGTACCGAGCACCTGAAACGTCCCGACGGGGTGCGGTATCCCGCCTCTTGGAACAGCAGCCCGCCCATACTGCCGGCATAAGTGCCCTCAAAGCGCGTGGACAGCTCCAGCCCGCTGTTTCCGACGTAACTGTATTCCGCTCTCAGTCTGAGCTGACGGGTTCCCCGCCCGTTGTCATATGTCCCGCTGATCTTGGCATACAGCGAATGTTCCTGTGTCACGTTCCAACCGCAGTCCAGCGATGCCCTCAAGGCATCCGAGGGCGTTCTCACGCCGAAGCGAGCATAGGGGAAATGCGTATATTCCACCGATGAGGACAGGGTAACATCCCGCACCGGAGTCCATCTCAGGGCAGCCGAGACCCCATGCTCGTTGTTGACGTTGCTGCGGCAATAGGCTCCGGCGTGAGTCGCGATGTAGTCCTTGGAATAATACCTGTACACCACGGATGTTTCCAGCGAGGAAGAGAACGGATATACCGCGCCCAGTATTCCGGCAAAGTCAAAGTCCTTGTCCAGGGCCACCTCACCAAAGATTCTGGCACCTCTGAATGAAAGCAGAAAATCCACGGAGGCATTGCCCCACCAGCCGTCATACCGCAGGTGAGCATTGTAATAGGAAGTCCTCTTGCCGTCCAGCCTGTCATACCGGTATGCGGCGACTGTCGCTCCTGCCTTCAGCCAGCTGTTCCTCCAGGAAACATTCGCTCCGGTCACCTGCTCCCGCAGAGCGTCCCTTGCGGCACGGTCCGCATCGCTGTCATGCAGTCCGTCATCCGGCTTGGAAACGAAATACTCCCCCTCCACCTTCGCATCCTGTCCGTTGTCCGAGTAAAATACCGTAGCCTCGAATCCTGCCGGGAAAGCGATAGTCAAGCCGGCTCCGTGAAAATAATTGTTCTCGTCCGTGGATGTGTAGGGACGGACTCCGGCCTGTCTCCTTACGACTGTGGAGGGCGAGGCCAGGGACGACATCGAGAATCCGCTCCAGAGCACCAGTCCCTGGCCCAGACGCAGCGAGTAATTCCCGGCCACGGCACTGACCAGACGGTAACGGCCGTCCCTGGAGAGATTTATATCACCGGCCGAGACGTAAAACGAATAGAAATCCGGGAATCCGCGCTCTCCGGCATCGCTTTCCAAGGTAAAGCCCGCGCCATACTGCCCGTTCAACTCCGCACTGAACTTGGTCAACAGCGGTACCGGCAGGCCGTCATTCTCTTCCTTTTTCCGCTTCAGATCCCATTTTGTCCGGAATACCAGCTTGCCCGACACATCCAGCCGCCTGTCTTCCATCACCTCACCGGGCAGGAACGTCACAAACGGCCTCAGGACTCTCACCTTCTCCGCATCGAAGCCATCCAACAGCGACAGCTCCGCTTCCGATGAGACTGCTCCGTATTCCGCCCTGTATTCCAGCAGACTGGCCACCATGAACGGAGTCATCAGCGGGAAGGCCTCCAAAGCCTCCCTGTCCGCCATATTGAGGTCCAGCGGCCTGGTCATAAGTCCCGCCAGATATTCCGCCAGCTCTTCCGAATCTCCTCCGCCGGCCTCGCACTGCTCCTCGATCATACGTACTATGGCATCCGGCAGTTCCTGAGCCTTCAACGGCACACTGCACAACAAAAAAGCCGCCCAAAGAAGGGCGGCCCCGTATATCATCGTCTTCCCTTCACATCTCCCGCACATACCAGACTTTTTTAAGAATCAGCTACATTGTCAGTCAACTTTAAACCTGTACTTAATCTCCTTGAGCTCCCGGTTGGCCTTCTCTATCTTCGAGGCCAGGTCGGTCTTGAACGCCACGACTTTTTCCATCACGGCCGGATCCCCTGTTCCGATAATCTGAGCCGCAAGGATAGCCGCGTTCTTGGCCCCGTCGAGGGCGACAGTCGCCACAGGTATGCCGGAAGGCATCTGCAGGATAGACAGTACCGAGTCCCAGCCGTCCATCGAGTTGGATGACTTGATGGGCACTCCTATCACAGGCACAGGTGTGTAGGCAGCTATCACTCCGGGCAAATGAGCCGCACCTCCGGCTCCTGCGATTATCACCTTGATGCCCCTCTCCTTGGCGGCAGTGGCGAACTGCATCACCTGCACGGGCACCCTGTGAGCCGACAAGGCGTTGATCTCAAACGGTATTTCCATCGAATCGAGAAACTCCGCAGCCTGTTTCATCACCGGCATGTCAGAAGTGCTTCCCATGATAATAGATACTATCGGTTTCATCTCGTACTGATTTACATTGTTCAGTGCAAATTTAATCTAAAAAAACTTTATTTCTGCTTTTTTTGCCTTACTTTTGCGTTATGGACAGGATAAAACTTCACGACAGGTATTTCAAGCTTTTCATTTCCAATGAGAAGATAGAGGAAGCTGTCAGAAAGACAGCGGAACAGTTGAACCGGGACTACGCGGGCTCAGACACACCGGTATTTCTGAGCGTGCTCAACGGCTCGTTTATGTTCACGGCCTCGCTGATGAAGTACATCAACTTCCTCTCCGAACTGTCTTTCGTCAAGATGGCCTCTTACTGCGGGACTTCGTCCACCGGTCAGGTCAAGCAGCTCATAGGACTGTCGGACAGCCTCAGAGGCAGACGTGTGATCATCGTAGAGGACATAGTGGACACCGGCAAGACCATCACGGACATGTATGCCCTGCTGCAGGATATGGGCGTGAGCGACATCAGAGTCTGCACCCTGTTCCTCAAGCCCGGCTCCTACAAGGGCAATGTCAGGATAGACTACCACGCCATGGAGATAGGCAACGAGTTCATAGTCGGCTACGGTCTGGACTACGACCAGCTCGGACGCCAGCTCCAGGACATCTACATCGTCGAATAACTAACTGTATTACAAACATATCAACATCATGAGATACTATATCCTATTCGGCCCTCCGGGCGCAGGCAAAGGCACCCAGGCCAAACAAATAGTGGACAAATACAATTACCTTCACATCTCCACCGGAGACCTCCTCCGCCATGAGATAGAAGCCGGTACAGAGCTCGGAAAGAAAGCGGCTGAGCTTATCGAAAGGGGCGACCTCGTTCCGGATGAAGTGGTTGTCGGCATGATCCGCAGAAAGATTACCGACAATCCCCACATCAAGGGCTTCCTCTTCGACGGATTTCCCCGCACCATCGCCCAGGCCGAGACCCTGGACAGTATGCTGAATGAGTTCGGCGGAAAAGTAGACGCCGTCATCTCACTTACACTGGAGGACAAGCAGGTGTACGACCGCATCCTTCACAGGGCTATGATAGAGAACCGCAAGGACGACATGGACCGGGCCACCATCGAGCACCGCATCTCCACCTATCACCAGAAGACAGAGCCCCTTATCACCTACTACAAAGGTAAGGGCAACTACCGCGAGATAGAGGGCAACGATACCATTGAGCACGTATTCGCCAACATTTCCCGCATCCTCGACGAATAACCATCCATGCCAGGCAGCAATTTCATAGACTACGTGAAGATATTCTGTGCTTCGGGAAACGGGGGCAACGGTTCCACGCATCTGAGACGCGAGAAGTACATTCCCAAGGGCGGGCCGGACGGAGGTGACGGAGGCCGGGGAGGCCACATCATCCTCCGGGGCGATCCGCAGTACTGGACTCTTATCCACCTCAAATACCGCAAGCACATCAAGGCCGAGCACGGAGGCGCCGGAAGCGGAGGCCTCAGGCACGGAGCCAACGGAGCGGACATCATACTGGACGTACCCCTGGGTACTGTCGCCAAGGATGCCGAGACCGGAGAGGTGCTCTGCGAGATCATGGAGGCCGGACAACAGGAAATCCTGGTGCGCGGAGGCCGGGGAGGCAAGGGCAACAACTTTTTCAAAACGGCCACCCTGCAGACACCACGGTTCGCTCAGGAAGGAGAGCCTGGAAAAGAAGGCTGGTTCATCCTGGAGCTCAAGCTGCTTGCTGACGTAGGGCTGGTAGGCTTTCCCAATGCGGGCAAATCCACCCTGCTCTCAGCCGTATCAGCCGCCAAGCCCAAAATTGCCGATTATCCTTTCACCACTCTGGAACCCAACCTGGGCATCGTGTCATGCCGCGACGACCACTCCTTCGTGATGGCCGACATTCCGGGTATCATCGAGGGGGCCCATGAAGGCAAGGGGCTGGGGCTCAGATTCCTCAAGCACATCGAGCGCAACTCCATGCTGCTTTTCGTAATCCCGGCCGACTCGAAGGACATCAGGGCAGAATACCGCACACTGCTTGGAGAGTTGGAGCAGTTCAATCCCGAACTGCTGGACAAGGACCGGCTGCTGGGCATCTCCAAGACCGATATTCTGGATGAGGAACTGCGGGCCGGACTGCAGAAAGAACTGCCGGAAGGCATCCCGTCCATATTCTTCTCGTCCGTCAGCGGAGAGAATATCCCGCAGCTCAAGGACATGCTCTGGAACACCCTCAACACTGAAAGACCATGATAGACTGGCTGATCAATCTAGACCACAGCATCACTCTCGGACTTAACGGGATGCATACTCCGTTCTGGAACGAAGTGATGCTATTCCTGTCCGCCAAGACCGTATGGATTCCGCTCTACGCGGCCATAGCCATACTGTTTTTCGTACCCAGATGGTATGGGAAAAAGTCTCAGGCGTTCATATCCGGTTCCAGGATTCCACTCTGGCTGACCGGCCTCATCGGAGTAATGGCAGTACTGCTGTGTTTCGGTCTTACTGAACAAGTGACCAATATCGTCAAGAACATCGTGGAACGGCCCAGGCCCGGTAATGAGCCGCTGCTCCAAGGGCTTCTGTTAAGTCTGCCGGAAGGGGCAGGAGGCGGCTACGGCTTTTTCTCGGCCCACGCCTCCAACACTTTCGGGATGGCCGTATTGACGGCACTGATATTCCGACGCAAGTGGTATTCAGTATTTATCGTACTATGGGCAGCCTCCGTATCATTCAGCCGGATTTATCTGGCCAAACACTTTACCACCGATGTTCTGTGCGGAGCCGTTGCCGGCATCCTCATAGGCCTGGCCGTATATTATCTGTATAAATACATACTGTCCCTGATATCCCGCAAATACACCCGCACAGATGATCTGCATAGTTGACGGGACAACCGATCCCTGCTGGAATCTGGCCGCCGAGGAATACCTTCTCACCGACGTGCATGAACCTGTATTCCGGCTCTGGCGGAATGCCCCGTCCGTCATCATCGGACGGTATCAGAACGCACTGGCCGAGATCAATACCGAGTACATACAGACTCACAATATCCCGGTAGTCCGTCGTCTGACAGGAGGCGGAGCGGTCTTCCACGATCTGGGCAACATCAACTACACCTTCATCGACAAGAAAATCCCGGACGAGGATACCGGAGCGATGTTCCGCCGCTTCACAGCCCCTATAATCGAGGCCTTGAAAGGCCTTGGCATAAACGCATCCCTCCAGGGCCGCAACGACCTGGTCATAGAAGACCGGAAGTTCTCAGGCAATGCCGTCTGCGTACACAGCGGGAGAGTGCTGCAGCACGGCACGCTCCTATTCTCGGCCTCCGTAGCCGATCTTTCCGCAGCCCTGAACACCCGCCCCGAGAAATTCACAGGCAAGAGCGTCCAGTCCAACCGGGCCAGAGTCACAAACATCTCAGAGCACCTGACTGGCACACTGAGAGGAATGTCCGCAGAGGATTTCCTCAACTACCTCCAGAGCCGCATCGCCGACAGCAACGGCTGCATCACCCGCGGCTACACTCAGACCGAAACAGCCGGGATAGACCGCTTGAGTGAAAGCAAGTACACCACATGGCAATGGAATTTCGGCAACTCCCCGCACTACGGTCTCAACCGGATACGGAAATTCCCCTCCGGCCTCATTGAAGTATCCCTGGATGTCTCCGGCGGCATCATACGCTCCTGCTCCATCAGAGGGGACTACTTCTTCACCCGTCCAACAGAAGAAGTGGAGCAGGCCCTGACCGGACTGCCCCACTACTACGATTCTGTCCTGACAGCACTTTCCGCACTGCCCCTGACCGACTATTTCGGCCCCGTCCCAGCATCAGAACTCACATCTCTGCTTTTCTAATACAGAAAACCGGAGCTGCCACAATGGCGACCCCGGTTCCAATAAGTATGAGATTAATATCATCCTGCTATTTGCCGAATCTTTTCTCTTTCATCTTCTTGATCTGGTCCTGGAGGACATCGACGCAGTCCACAACCGCGTCCTCGAATGTAGGTGCTGTCCTCTCGATGATGAGGTCATCTCCGGGAATGCCCAGTCTCACCTTCACTGTCTTGCCATGGTCAGGCTGAACCGTGAGAGCGACATCACAGCTGATGATGTTGTCAAAAAACTTTTCCAGCTTGCCGACTTTCTTGTCGATGAAGTCCAGCAGTTTCTGATCTGCATCGAATTTGATCGATTGAACGTTAATCTTCATGTTTACCTCCGTTTTTTGCTCTTGGATGAGCGGTTAAATATGTATCTTTCAACTGTTCAAAAGAACTGTGGGTATACACCTGCGTGGTAGCCAGCGAGGCATGTCCCAGTATCTCCTTTATGGAATTAAGATCCGCCCCGTTGTTGAGCAGATGAGTTGCCAGAGAGTGGCGCAGCACGTGCGGAGACTTCTTCCCGCTGAATCCCTCCACTCCGTTCAGCTGCTCATGTACCGCCTCATTCACCAACTCCGGATACAGCGGCTTGCCCGCGTCTGTCAGGAAAAACCTGCCGTCATCCGGACTTTCCGGGAACTCTTTCTTAATTCTCTCCAAATATAATAAAATTTCCTGACAAACGGAAGCGGGAACGGGAATTTCTCTCATTTTATCCCCTTTTCCCAAAACCGTAAATACCATTCTGTCCGGGTCGAAGTCCCTGCGGCCAAGTCCCACTATCTCCGAACGGCGCATTCCGGTGGCATACAACACCAACACCATCAGCACATTGCGGTAGTCATGCCAGCTCATCTCAGAGCAGGCTCTACCGGAGCCGTCCAGTCCTTTGGTCTTAAAGAACTGTTCCAGGGATTTTTCAGTATAGAACTCCGGCAGACGGTGACTCTCCTTCGGTCTGGGGACCTTTCGCACCGGATTGGAAAGCAGTACGGACTTATGCACAAGCCAGGTACAGTAGCTGCTCAATGCCGAGAGATGCAGGTTGACTGTGCGCGGGCTCAGTCCACTCCTCAATGACGAGGCTATATATCCTCGTATACAACTGAATATCAATGCTTCTTTCTGCTGTTCAGGCGTAAGTACCCCTATCTGAAAGGAACCGTCCTCCTCACACAAATCCGGATACTGAACTCTGTAAAAATCCTCCAGCGCCGCCCTGTATATGGCACATGTTCGTGGAGAATACCTTTTCTCAGACGTGATATATTGCAGAAACTCCTCTACCATTGTCAATTATTTTTGCAAATTTAATAAAATCCCCTATCTTTGCAGCCCTAATAAAAGGAGGTGGTAAAAGAATGATTATAGTACCTATCAAAGAAGGCGAGAACATAGAGAAGGCTCTCAAGAAATTCAAACGTAAATTCGAGAAGACAGGAGTGGTACGCGAGCTCCGCAGCAGAAAGCAGTTCGAGAAACCTTCCGTAAAAAGAAGAAACGAGATCAAGAAGGCTATCTATGTACAGCACCTCAGACTGAACGAGGAGTAATAACTCATTATTAAATAATATAACCGGCAAGATAATCTCTGCCGGTTTTTTTATACTGTAGAATAACAAAAAGAGGCAGTCTTTACGGACTGCCCCTTTTGTTATTGACGCATCATAAAACCAATTAGCGCATATTCAAGAGTTCGATCATCTTGATGACGGCGGTGGAGATACGTGTACCGGGGCCGAAGATGGCTGCAGCACCGGCCTTGTAGAGAGCGTCGTAGTCCTGAGGAGGAATAACGCCGCCGACTACCACCATGATGTCATCGCGTCCGAGCTTCTTGAGCTCCTCGATGATCTGAGGAACGAGGGTCTTGTGACCTGCTGCGAGGGAGGATACACCGACGATGTGTACGTCGTTCTCCACAGCCTGCTTGGCTGCCTCTGCAGGAGTCTGGAAAAGAGGACCCATATCCACGTCGAAGCCGCAGTCGGCATAACCGGTAGCCACAACCTTTGCTCCGCGGTCGTGTCCGTCCTGACCGAGCTTGGCGATCATGATACGGGGCTGACGGCCTTCCTTCTTGGCGAACTCGGCCACCATCTCCTTAGCCTTCTCGAACTCACTGTCGTTCTTGACCTCAGAAGAATAAACACCTGTATTCATACGTATAACTGCTTTATATCTTCCGACAACTTTCTCGCATGCATCCGAAATCTCGCCGAGGGTGGCGCGGTTGCGTGCAGCCTCGACTGCGAGCTCGAGCAGATTGCCGCTCTTGGTCTCGACAGCCTTGGTGATGGCATCCAGAGAAGCCTGGACAGCGGCATTGTCACGTTTGGCGCGGAGCTCTTTCAGACGTGCGATCTGAGACTCACGTACCTTGGTGTTGTCGATGTCAAGAATCTCGATGGGATCCTCCTTGTCCAGACGGTACTCGTTGATACCGATAATCTTGTCCACACCGGAGTCGATGCGGGCCTGCTTGCGTGCGGCGGCCTCCTCGATACGCAGCTTGGGAATACCGGTCTCAATAGCCTTGGCCATACCGCCGAGCTTCTCGATCTCCTGGATGTGCTCCCATGCCTTGTGGGCGATCTGGTCGGTCAGGTACTCTACGTAGTAGGAACCTGCCCAAGGATCTATGCCGCGGCAAACGTTGGTCTCCTCCTGGATGTAGATCTGGGTGTTACGTGCGATACGGGCGGAGAAGTCGGTAGGCAGGGCGATAGC
>CALVDG010000030.1 GCA_944326255.1 uncultured Bacteroidales bacterium | reverse complement strand
GTCTCCGGCCCGCTGCTGAACACCGGGAAGGCCAGATTGAGATTGACCGTGAAGTCTCCGCGTGTCCTTTCCTTCTCCGGAACCGGATCAACGGCCTGATATCCAGAAGCCGCAAATGAACACGTCAACAACATAATAATGACAACTGTACAGGAAACTGCATTCCATGCAAGGTGTGTTCTGTCCATAGAATAAATTCAAGTTATTGTTTTCGGTCTGCAAAGTTAGAAAAAAGTGTACATTTTGTAAAGATTATTCCAGCAGGATATAGTTTGTACTGCGTCCTCCTTCCTCGGTCTTCTTCAAAATGCCTTTTTCAACAAGATCACGAATATCATTAAGTGCTGTGTCTGTAGAGCATTTGGCAATCTTCGCCCACTTGCCGGTAGTCAGTTTGCCGAAGAATCCGTCAAACTGCATATTGAGCAGTTTCTGCTGTCTTGCGTTGAACGGAACATTCCGGTTGCGTTCCCAGAAATCAGCTTTCCTAAGGACTGACGACAATGCATTTTCGGTTGAATCCAGTGCTTTTTCGAAACAGCTCAGGAACCACAGTATCCAGTCGGTGATATCTCCGTCACCACGCTGCGTCCTCTCCAGGATTCCGTAATACTCTTTTTGCAGCAACTTCATCTCCGCTGATATGGAGTAGAATCGCTTTCTGCTATTTTCAGAACGGGCAAGCAACATATCGGTCAGTGCCCGTGCAATGCGCCCGTTACCGTCATCAAACGGGTGAATAGATACAAACCACAGGTGTGCTATGGCGGCTTTCAGCACAGCATCAATATCTTCGTCACTGTTGACCCACGAGATGAACCTCTCCATCTCCACCGGCACCCTGTCCGCAGCCGGAGCCTGATAATGTACTCTTTCCATGCCCATGGCACCTGACACAACCTGCATCTCACCACTCCTGTATTTGCCTACCTCTATACTGTATAATCCGCTCATACCGGTTGGAAACAATACATTGTGCCATCCGAAAAGACGTTTCGCCGAAAGAGGCCTGCTATAATTCTGTGTTGCATCCAGCTGCATCTCCACGATACCATCTACATAACGCGAGGTTGGAACTACTCCTGCCGCTGTTATTCCGAGTCTACGGGCTATTGATGAGCGTACCTCCTCAAGATTAAGCCTTTCTCCCTCAATTTCCGATGAGCGGACAAGATCCACCGACATATTCGACAGCACAGCTTCATCCTGAGAATCGAATCCAAGCGACAACATCCTCCCGAGCACCACGCCCTGCTTGGATCGCACACGTCCCAACTCATTTATTATCCTTCGAATATCATATCGGAACTGCCACCAGTTATCATAATCGTGAATATACCGCATCGCTTTATATTTTGCGCAAAATTAGGCACAATTCGGTGAATAGGCAAATTATTCGCCGAAAAAATTCGGCGAATAGACGAGTATTTCACCGAATTTCGTGAAAGTACTCACCGTCCTGCTCATCTTCACAGGAGTCTGGCTCGTTAGCACCAGCAAGAGTCGCGTCCAGATGGAGCGGGAGGAAGCCGCATGAGTCCATTATTCAATTTGCATAATTTAATTTGAATAATTACATTTGTGGTAAAATAAATAGAGTATGGAAACTGTTGAGAATCCTTTCATCGTCTCCGGCAGCATTGATCCGGAATATTTCTGTGACCGCCGCGATGAGTCGGCCAGACTGATCAAATCGCTGACGAACGGCAACAACGTGGTGCTTATGTCCCCGAGGCGCATGGGCAAGACAGGCCTGATTCAGTTCTGCTACGGTAAGAGAGAACTGAACGGATATCGCAAGTTCTTCATCGACATCCTCCACACTACCGGACTTAAAGAACTCACATACCTTCTGGGAAAGGAAGTCTTCAACCGCCTGGCATCCTCGGACCGCAGGATGATCAGTCTGCTGATCCGTACCCTGAAATCCATCAGCGGGAAACTTGGATTCGACCCTGTCAGCGGACTTCCTGCGTTTTCCTTGGAACTCGGTGACATAGACCGGCCGGAGTACACTTTGGAAGAGATCTTCACATGCCTGCAGGAAGCCGGGAAGCCGTGCATAGTGGCGATAGACGAATTTCAACAAGTAGCCAAATATCCTGAGAAGAACATAGAGGCACTGCTCCGCTCACATATCCAGCGTATCAGCAACGCCAAATTCATATTCGCGGGCAGCGAACGGCACCTCATGCAGGAGATGTTCACCTCCTCTGCCAGGCCATTCTATCAGAGTGCTGACATGCTGGAGTTCGGTCCCATAGAACGCAGCACCTATATTGACTTTGTCACCGGACATTTCCGCTGCAGGAACCGCTCCATAGAGCCGGAAACCGCCGGCCAGGTCTACGACCTGTTTGAGGGCAACACCTACTGTATGCAACGGACATTCAACGAATCCTTCGCCGACACAACGGACGGAGGGACCTGCACAACCAGGACCACCTCCCACGCTATCCGCAGCATCATCACCATGCTCGAACCTACCTACCGCGAGATCCTTTCCAATATCCCGGAGAAACAGAAAGAACTGCTCTACGCCATCGCCATAGACGGCAAGGCGGAGAGTATCACTTCCGCCGCATTTATCCGCAGACACAGTCTTTCATCCGCCAGTTCCGTCCAGGCTGCATCTAAGAAACTGCTGGAAAGAGGCCTGGTAACAAATACAAACGGCACCTGGTACCTGAACGACATGTTTTTCGGAATGTGGATTCGCACCCTCTACGGAACCGCCATCAACTGATATCTACGTCAATGAAAAAATCTCATAGAACAACCATACCCATACTGTGCGTGCTGATATGCGCTCTGATGCTGTGCCCGACCGGCTGCCGACAGCAAGCGTCCTCGGATAACGGCAAGCAGACCCGGGAGGAGCTGGACTCACTGCGCCAGAGTTTCCGATATTTCAATGTGGAGGGCCAATATGACTCCATAATCTCCACCGCCCGTCCCATACTGATGAAAGCTCTTGACGGGCAGGACACTATGACCGTACTCCTCACCGGCGCGTATACAGCCCAGGCCTTTCTGACCATGGAAAGCATGGACTCGGTACGTCATTATATGAACCTCATCGGTCCGTACAGGAAAGGAGGCGGGAAAGACCCCAGTCTCCAGACCGTACTGTTCATAGTGGAAGGCCTCTCACATCTGAAAGCCGAACTCAACTACTCCCTTGCCCTCGAATCCTTCACAGAAGGATGCAAGTGGGCGGAGGCAGGCAACGACCCTGACAACCATATCGTACTGCTGGCCAATATCGCGCACATATTCTACGTAAGGGGAGACAGGCACGGACTTCAATATGCCGAAGAAGCCTATGCAATCTCACGTGACCAGGCCGTAGAGGACTTCCCCAGGTGCCAGGCCCACCTGCTCATGGCCCAGATGCTGCTGCTTTCCGACCGTACACAGGAAGCGGCAGCATATCTCAACGACGCACGTACAATGATTGAGGAGCATCAGTTCATATCCCTTATTTCCATCTGCCGACTGCTCTACGCCAATATGTATCAAAGCAACGGCGATTACTTCCAGGCCGAACGCAACTATCAGGAAGCCATGCGGTGGGGAAAATACGCCGAGGCCGGTACCGCGACCATGATCTATCTGGATTACGGAGACTTCCTGCGTATGCGCGGTATGCCGGGGAAGGCATTGGAACAGTACAAGGCCGGCCTTGGGATATCCTATAAAAACAACAGCCTGGAGTTCCGGCGGGAATTGCTGAGCAATATATCCGACACCTATCAGACATTGGGGGACAGAGCCTCGGCCGCTGAATACTCCTATCTGTACAAGTCCTACGTTGACAGCATCTCCAGCCTGCAGAAAGAACAGGAATTCAACAGTCAGCTGCTGCGGTACTCCCAGATCGAGCACGAACACGAGATACAGGCCAAGGAACTGGCCCTGCTACAGGCCAGGCGCAAAAGCTCCACAGCCATATTTATCTCTGTAATAGTCGTCATCATAGCCCTCTCGCTCTATATTCTCTATATAAGACAGCGGAGGACAAACCGGCTGCTGGTGACACAGTACGAGACATACATGCAGCGTCTGCTTCCGATGGACAAGAATAATCACACCGTCAAAGAGGAGCATGATGCCTCGGACACCGGCACACAAAACCAGGGCAGTACGGGAGAACGGGAGCTCTTCGCCCGCATTGAGGATCTAATGAGAAAAGACAAAATCTACCGTCAGAAAGATCTTTCCCTTGACCGGCTGGCCGAAATACTTTCCACTAACCGCACCTATGCGTCAAAGGCCATCAACTCCTGCGCCTCCCAGACATTCTTCAACTATGTGGACATGTACCGGATAAGAGAGGCTGTAATGATTCTGTCCGACGAATCCGAGAAAGGCAATGTACCGTTCAAATATATAGCGGACACGGTAGGATACAACTCCGTGCAGGTCTTCTACCGCTCGTTCAAGCGCGAGACCGGATGTTCCCCGGGGCAATATAGGGATGAGGCACGGCGGCTTAGAAAAGAACGCGGTTCCATAGAGGATTAACTATTCTTTAATTTACAAAGTATCAAAAAAAGAATTTGCTATTATGTGCTGCGGATAATAATTTTGTTGGCGAACAATCTAAATCCAAAACACTATGGCCAGAATATTCAATGATTTCAGAATGTACATACTGTCGGCGGCATCAATCCTGCCGGCAGTCCTGCTGTCAGGCTGCAGTAAGCCGGGAACTGACTCTCCCCTGCCGGAAATCATACCAGACATTACCGGCAGCCTCCTTCTGCCGGCGGAAGGAGGTCCGGCTTCAATCGCATACAGCATTGCCGGCCACGCAGATGACGGCAAGCTGAGCGCGGCGGCCTCCGAGGATTGGCTGGACGGGTTTGACTGCGGAACGGACGGCACCGTAGCCTTCACAGTCCTGCCCAACGAAGACACAGAGGACAGAAGCGCTGTCATCACCCTCACATACACCTGGGCCGGAACAGAGACCGTCACAAAGCAGATCAATGCCATTCAGAAAGGCAAGATACCCTACGACTTCGAGTTTCTGGAACTGGACAAATTCTACGGCATATACTACGGAGACATCAACGGCATCAACGGAGAGCACAACTACAATATCACCATATCCGACAAAGAGCTGGAGGGCAACGGAGACTACATCACTCCCGGCGGAACATACTATATGCTGGACTTCTTCGCCGGAGTGCCCTCCGACCCGGAAAATCCCTCGCTCCCCTCAGGCACATACACCCTCGGCACATCCAGCTCCACGTCCGAGATGACATTCTCGAAAGACTTCTCGAAAGCCGCCATGCTGACCGAGGACGGTGATTACATATTCAATACCGTATTCACCGACGGTACCGCATCCGTATCCTACGAGGGCAGCACCATCACTATAGAAGCCTTCCTTACCGATGCCGACTCCAAGACGCATCACATCAGATACAGCGGTGAAGCCGTGTTCCATACCGACGGAGAGGACAGCATAACGACCCCGGTGATAGACCATGACATCAATCTCGATGTCCAGTACGCCTCAGCCATGTACGCCTCACGAAGCGGCGATGTCATGGAGGTGAACATTTCCCTTGAGGACGAGCAGACAATTCTGCATATTGAAGCTTTCATGCCTTTTGACGAGACAGGAGCCATAACCGCAGGCCAGTACCTGATGTCATCCGATGTGTACACCCCGTCCACCATCTATCCCGGTGAGACAGCTGAGTTCATGGGCGGAGTAATCTACATGGGAACATACGCAGAGCAAATGGGAGAGGACGGCTCGGTAACCATAGGACTTGCCGCCGACGGCTGCATGAGCATCTCTTCCGAAGCAGGCGACTGCGTGATATCGTGCTCTATTACCACTGCCGAAGGCTACAGCATTACCGCTGACTGGAGAGGGCCGCTCAGTGTAACGGCCATTCCGGACCCGATATCCACGCTCACCGGCGATTACACCCTTGATCTGACGGAGGCCGAAGCCACAGCCGACTATTGCGGAGACTACTACGGAACCGGCGGTTCTGACTGGCGGCTGACAATCACTTCTACAACAGGCAGCGACAGCTTCCAAACCGATTTCGTAACTTCCGGCACCAGCTACTCCGACGGTATCGGCTCGGGCACCTATACCGGTGTAGTGGATTTCCCCTCCCCGGGACAATACCTCATCGGCTGGGCCATGGGCGATTATACAGGCGGTACCCTATATCTGGGCGGTGAAAATGAAATCGCCCCCGCTGTATCCGGAGATATGACAATCACCGACAACGGGGACGGAACTCATACTGTATCTTTTGCCTTCACAGACGATGCAGGGCACATCTGGGACGGAAATTGGACCGGAGTCATAAACACCCGGGACATATCCGCAGACATGTAACCGGGCTATAACGGCACGACGCTACAGCTTATCGGCTATGGCCGCGAAGGCTGCGGCGTCGGGGCCGTCTGAGAAAGCGGCCGGCTGTCCGGCGTCTCCGCCCTCCTCTACTGACATGTAGATGGGAATGCTGCCCAGAAGCGGGATGCTCAGTTCCTCCGCCATCTTCCTGCCGCCGTCCTTGCCGAAGATGTAATACTTCTCGTCCGGATGCTCTGCGGGGGTGAACCAGGCCATGTTCTCCACAAGACCGAGTATCGGGACATTCACGTCCTTATGACGGAACATGTTGATACTCTTGATCACGTCGGCAATGGCCACCTGCTGGGGAGTGGTGACGATAACCGCTCCGGTCAAGGGAATGTCATGCACCATCGAGATGTGGATGTCGCCCGTCCCGGGAGGCAGGTCGATGAGCAGGTAGTCCAGCTCGCCCCAGGCGACCTGCATGACTATCTGTTTCATGGCGTTGCTGGCCATGGGGCCGCGCCATATCAGGGCCTGCTCCGGAGCCACCAGATGTCCGATGGACAGGAGCTTGATGCCCCATTTCTCCAGAGGCACAATCAAATCAGAAGCCTCGTCCATGTAGGGCACCTCTCCTTCCGTACCGGTCATCTTGGGTACAGACGGGCCGTAGACATCCGCGTCCACCAGGCCGACCCTGTATCCTTTACGGGACAGGGCCACGGCTAAGTTGACCGAGACAGTGGACTTGCCCACTCCGCCCTTGCCGGAAGCTATGGCGATGATTTTGCCGATGCCCTGAAGCTGGGTGTCGTCCAGGTCATTGACCGTCTTTTTGGTGGGCTTGCGCTCCCGCACCAACTCGATGATAGAGATCTTGGCATGAGGGAACTCGGCGGCCAAAGCCTGCTCGCATTCCTTCTTAATCGAAGCCAGAAGGGGATCGGGCGAGGGTACCACCAGCTTGAAGCGCACCAGCACGGCCTTCTCTCCGGCCTGCGGATCCGTAGGTTCGACGGCAGCCCCGTTCCCGTCGAAGAGCTTGATGTCCTCGACGAGACCCAGGGATACGATGTCCTTGTCAGCCGCCGGATGAATGATCTTTGAAAGTGTTTCTAAAATCATCTCAGTTGCAGTAATGATTATTCAACGATATCCAGCTCGTCTATGAGATTGTGAGCCTCGCCGTACTTCTCTATGATGAAGAGTACGTAACGGATATCCACGCTGATACATCTCTGGAGCTCGGGCTCGAAGATGATGTCTCCGCTCATAGACTCCCAGTTGCCGTCAAAGGCCAGACCGATGAGTTCACCGCGTCCGTTCATGATGGGCGAGCCGGAGTTTCCGCCGGTGATGTCAAGGTTGGAGATAAAGGCCAGCGGCATCTTGCCGTTGTCGAGGGCATAGCGTCCGAAGTCCTGATTTCTCCAGAGTTCCTTGAGCTTTTCAGGCACCTCGAATTCCCAGTTGGAAGGGTCTTCCTTCTCCATCACTCCGTCCAGGGTGGTGTAGTAGTTGTAGAACACGGCATCACGGGGATAGTACGGCAGCACCTGACCGAAAGTAAGTCTCATGGTGAAGTTGGCATCGGGATAGATGGCCTCGCCCTCACGCATCTCAAGTGTACCGGCTATATAATCCTTCTTGCCCTGGGCAAACTGAGCCGAATATTTATTGAGGGCCTGCTGATGGGGCTTGTAACTTTCTATATATGAAACCAGTACTTTATTGGCTGGATCCTCTGTCAGCACAGTCACATCACCGGCATCTACAGCGGCCATGACCTTGTCCAGGGATGTGTACACGGACTCAGCGTAGAGATTCTCCACAAAAGCGTTGACATCTCCGCCGAAGCAGCTGTCTATCTCTTTGTAGAATGAAGGCAGCTCCTCCGCAGGGATATTCTCTTTCAGCAGACTGATCATGGCCACGGCCACCTTCTTATCGGTAGGCATGGAGTAATCCTTGTAGAAATTCTCCAGACCGGCCTTTAAGGATGCCAGCCTGGCGTCTTTCTCCTCCTGATCCTTGATCTCAAACGCTTTCTTTACCATATTGCCGTAAGCGGCCGCATTGACCAGTTCGATGCTGCCCACGCTCTCGCGGATATAGGTCAGCAGCAGATTGTCCGCCTTGCGTCCTGCGACAGCCTCATCGATGTTCTTCAGCGCACTGCCGTAACGGTCTATCCTCTCCTGACCGCCGGCATTGACCCATTCTGTAAATGCCTTCTCTTCCTCGGCACGGCGTTCCTGCACTCCGAGCTTTGCGAAAGTCTCGTTCATGCCGATCCATTTCTTCCAGCCGTTGGAAGAGCCGGCGTACTTGCTGGCGTACTGAATCATGATCTTCGGGTCTGCCTGCATATCGGCCATGAGCACATCCTGACGGACAGTCCTGACCTTGATGGCCACATCGTTCCTCTCGCTGGTCTCCCCGAGCTCGGAGGCCGTCATGAAACGGTTGGTGGTACCGGGATAACCCATAATCATGGCCGGAGAGCCCTCCTCATAACCGGCCAGAGATATCTTAAGATGTCTCTCAGGGCTGTAGGGTACATTGTCCTCGGAGTACTCGGCAGGGTTGTTGTCCTTGTCGGCATATACGCGGAAGATAGAGAAATCACCGGTATGACGGGGCCACATCCAGTTGTCGGTATCGGCTCCGAACTTGCCTATGGAGGAAGGAGGAGTGCCGACCAGACGGATGTCCCTGAATATCTTATACACTATGAAATAATATGTGTTGCCGCCGTAGAAGGAGGTCAGCTGTCCCACGATGAACTTGTCGTCGCAGCCGGCCTTCTTGCAGAGCTTGTCCTGCAGCTTGTCCAGAGCCTTGGCCTTGTCTTCCTGGGTCTTGCTCTTCTTCAGGGCTTTCTCCACCTGATCGGTAACGTCGGTGAAACTCTCCAGGAAGCTGACCGTAAGACCCTCGGCATAAAGTTCCTCGTTGGTGTTCATCGCCCAGAAACCGTCCTTCAGATAGTTGTGCTCAACGGAGCTGAGCTGCTGGATGGACGCATAACCGCAGTGGTGATTGGTGAAGACAAGTCCCTGATCCGAGACTATCTCACCGGTACAGCCGTTGCCGAAAATGACTATGGCGTCCTTCAGCGTAGTGTTGTTCAGGTCGTATATTTCCTGAGGGGTTATCTCAAATCCCAGTTCAGTCATCCTGCCGCTGTTCATCTTCTCCAGCAGAGGCAGAAGCCACATACCCTCGTCGGCCCTCACGGGAGTCAGGGGCAGAAGCAGCAGCATCAAGCTCAAAAGTTTAATTTTTTTCATTTTTGTATTGATTTTGATTTTTGTTGTTTATTAAAATTCAAAAATTGGTCACAAATATAAATAATTAGGCTCTATCTTTGCCACATGAGATGTAATAAAATCGTTGTTGCGACGGATAAATTCAAAGGTTCGATGACGGCAGCAGAAGCCGCTCAGGCCATAAAAGACGGATTATCAACAAATTCCATACTTTCAAAGACAGCTTCGGACAATATTCTCCTATGCCCTATGGCCGATGGAGGCGAAGGCAGTATGGGAGTGATGGAGAGAGCATTCCACAGAAAGGACGTACAGTATCAGAAAATATTCATAGAAAGCGTCAATCATCTGGGCTCTCCCATCCTGGCTCCGGTACTGATGTACAAGGCGGACGGCATCAGGACCGCTTTCATAGAGATGGCATCAGTATGCGGGCTCAACATGATACCGAGGGACAAGCGCAATCTGCTGCGTTCGACCACCTACGGACTGGGCTCCGTCATGCGGTCCGTCATAGAGAGCCACGGTGCGCGACAGATAGTCATGGCCATCGGAGGCAGCGGAACCAATGACGGCGGCTTCGGAATGCTCGCGGCCCTCGGCTGGTCATTCTCCAACAGCAGTCCGTTCCGCAACAAGGACATCCCTACATTCATCAGCGGCATAGACTCGGCCTCGGACCGTTCCGTGCAGAGCGTATGCCCTCATCTTCAGGAAACAGAGATCCTCGTGGCCAGTGACGTAACGAGCCCCCTTCTCGGTCCTTCAGGAGCCACTGCGGTCTACGGGCCGCAGAAAGGATGCAAGAGACAGGATATCCCTTTGTTTGAGAACGCTTTGGAACATTGGATAAAAGTCATCGGCCATCCGGACTTCCCCGGTGCAGGAGCGGCAGGAGGCACCGGATACGCCCTCAAAGCCGCATTGGGAGCGCAGTTCGTCCCCGGATGGAGATTCTTCGCCTCGGCCCTGGGGCTGGAACAGGAAATAGCCTCTGCGGACCTGGTAATCACTGGCGAAGGCCGCTTCGACCGTTCCTCGCTCTCCGGGAAACTGCCCTCCGGCATAGCGGAGATGTGCCGGCAATACGACAAGCCGCTGTGGGTCGTCACCGGACAGAATAAAATAACCGAAGCGGAATATCTCAGCCTCGGTATCTCAAAAGTATTCGAACTCTCATCCCTCGCCCTTCCGGAAGAGCATCCGCTCCAGGACGCCCCGGCCATCATCCGCCGGATCATAGCCGCCGCCAGATACCTATAGAATATTTTTCCTTAAATTTGCGGCAGTTATGAAGAAATCACTTGTAATTTTCGATCTGGACGGGACCCTGCTGTACACCGTTCCTGATATCGCGGCGGCCACCAACCAGGCCCTGGCCGCCTGCGGTTATCCCGTCCACAGCGAAGCGGAGATAGCCTCCTACATCGGCAACGGCATCAACAAGCTCTTTGAGCGGGCCCTTCCGAAAGCCAGCCGCAGTCAGGAGGAAGTTCTGCGCATCCGGAGCCTGTTCCTGCCTTACTATGGCGAGCACTGCGCCGATATGACCAGGCCCTTTGAGGGCATACCGGAACTCCTGTCGGATATCTGCCGCCGGGACATCAAGGTCGCCGTCGCCTCGAACAAATACCACCCCGCGACCGTCAAGCTCATGCGACATTTCTTTCCTGAAATACCCTTCTGTGCCGTATTCGGAGAGAGAGAGGGCGTACCCCGCAAACCGGAGCCGGTGATAGTGTGGGACATCCTCCGCGAGGCGGGGATACATTGCCCCGCTGTAGACGGTCCCGGACGGAATTTCCCAGACGAACGCCCGTCCGTTCTGTACGTCGGGGACTCGGGCGTGGACATGCAGACCGCTGTCAATGCCGGTATCGAGGCCGTAGCCGTCACCTGGGGCTGCCGCACCCGGGAGGAATTGGCATCCTACTCTCCCGCCCACATCGTGGACAGGCCGGAGCAGATTGCGGATATCCTGTTCAACGGCACATCCTGCAGGTGCCTGGACGGAGAGAGCCGTCCGACTCACGCAGATGCATCGAGCCTCCGAGACAGTATTTGAAATACTTGCAGCGGCTGCATCCGTCTCCCCTCTCCCGCATCCAGCTGCGGTCCCGGAACACCTGATAGCGGTTCTCCCAGACGTCGATGAAATCGTCCCCTCGGTAGATATTGCCCTGGGCATAGTCGCTGCGGATGCTGGCACAGGCCGCTATGTCTCCGTTCGCGAGAATCGAAGAAGTGGTGATACCGGCATTGCAGCTGAAGAAATTGTCCCGCACAAGCCCCTCGTAGCCCCCGAGGAAATTCTCGCAGCCGTAATTGAGCCGGATACGTCCCTCTTTTCTTGTAGCGGCTATGAACTCCATCAGCGAGTCGAACTGCTCCGGAGACAGCCGCATCTCAGGATCATCAGCGGCCCGGCCTGACGGGAAGACCGTGAATATCCTCCAGCGTTTAAGGCCAAGGGATATAAGGAACTCTTTGAACTCGGGCAGCGACGCCAGGTTGCGCCGGTTGGCACATGTAACGACATCGAATATCACATCCTCCACTTCCGTGAACATCCGGACTCCTTCCGTGGCCTTCCTGAAGCTGCCTGGGACACCGCGCATCCAGTCGTGATCGGCCTCGAACCCGTCCACACTTATCGTCGCACTGTGGATGCCGGCCTTGAGCAGAGAGTCAAACCGCCTGCGGTCCAGCAGCATACCATTCGTGACAATACCCCACGGAAAGCCCATGTCGTAGATGGCCCTTCCGCACGAGGCTATGTCGGGGCGCATCAACGGCTCCCCGCCTGTAACTATGACGAAAACTTTATGCGGATCGTATTTTTCGGATATGCGGCGCAAGACTCTGGCGAAATCCTCGAACGGCATGTCTTTTACCGAAGCTGTAGTATGACAGTCACTGCCGCAGTGACGGCAACGCAGGGAGCATCTTAGAGTACACTCCCAGAACAGGTCGCGCAGAACGTGCTTTTCAGCCAGTTCCCTGTGCAGCGGACGGGCCAGCTCCAGTGCCAGCTTCTGCCTGACGGACAAAGAACGCATGACTACTCTTCGCTGTCCTTTTTAAGCTCCAGCGTTACGTTCACATCTTCCTTTACGGCATAGTCGCCCTCGTCCCAGCCGTCGCCTTCCTCTGTCATTTCGGCCTGAACGGTGACGGTCTGCTCCTCAAAGAGACCGCCTCCGGCCTCTCCGTCTATGTCCGTAAACTGAATGTCAAAAGTATTGTCCCTAAACGGGAATGTTCCGTGAATGACGTGGAAACGGCCTTCGGCATCGGTGACGGCCACGGAATCCAATTGGCTGCTCTGCGACTCGCCCATACTTACCCTGATGCCCTGTACAGGAGCGCCTTCAGCATCCGACACCCTGCCCTTGACCTCATACTCCGCGTATGGCGTCCCATACTCCGCTGTCCCGTCCCATATCTCCACATCGCAGGCTGTCAACGATTTAAAGCCAAGACAGATAAGCAGAAACTTGATAATCTTTCCCATAACTGTTATGATTTTAAAAGTAAGCAAGTGCAAGGTAAGCATAAAAACCTGCCAATCCAAACATTTCCCGACAATTCGGTTATTTCCTGCGCACGGCCAGGGCCAGGAGCACGCCGAGGGCGACCCCGAGCAGGGCGGCGCAGAGAACGCGGCCGGAGGGCGGCAGCAGGAAGGTCACCGTATGGGCCGGGAACCAGAACAGGGGGATGGTCTTCTTGAAGACGAAGCCCCACTGGGCCTTCCAGTTGACGCGGCAGAAGAGCTCGCCCATCTTCCAGGGCCTGATCAGGGCCAGCGCCGAGCCGTTGTAATCCGCTATATGGATGTCGCATATCTTGTGCAGGGTCATGAATACCGGAGCGAATATCGAGTTCATGGCCACCGAGACGCAGAAGGCCACCAGCACCTTCTGCCAGCACATCGGCCCGGCGAGGAACTCCGTGGCGCCGGTCAGTCCCATGTACTCCAGGAATGCCGGAGTGCCGGACGAGAAGATGATCATCGCCATGTTGATGCCCATGCCGAGGATGCCCCAGACGAGCATCTTGGATATCAGGCCGAAGCCTTTGTAGTAGTAATGTCCGGTGGTGATACGCGCCCCCAGCATCTCGCCGGCGGTCGAGAGCACAGCGAACTTGATGAAGCTCACGATCATCCCGTGAGCGGCATTGAAACTCTTATAAGCCTCGTAGACAGGCTCCGAAAGCACGAAGGGCAGGAACACCGCCACCACCGCGCACACAAATACTATATCCGCTTTTTTCATGCCGCGAATATACTATATGAAACTTAAATTCCGATAGTTGATTATATTTATTTCTCCGGCCGTATTCTCAAAATCCCCTGCATAGACAACAGCCCTGCGCTCTACCGGCGTATTCAACCAGGAAGGCAGATTCCTGAGCGTCTTCTCAAAATCTTTAGTGTAAGTCATCGATGACTTTATTTCAAAGGCCTGTATACGGCCCTCCTCTTTCAACAACAAATCCACTTCATTGCCATTTGAG
This sequence comes from uncultured Bacteroidales bacterium, assembly GCA_944326255.1. GTDB lineage: Bacteria > Bacteroidota > Bacteroidia > Bacteroidales > UBA932 > Coprenecus. The sequence goes on along the minus strand of CALVDG010000030.1, from coordinate 6,939 downwards.
TCACGGTAAAAATACACTCCGCCCTCCCTGCCGGCATTCATACGGTGCTTCACTGCCTCCATTACGACATAGTTTTCGAATATTTTTCCCCGCATCTTGTCCCTTGACAACTGTTCCGGGCTCTCTATATCCAGCAGATATGCCGCGAGGCCAGGATCCGTAAAATACAGTTTAGGGCTTTTTATCAAGCGCTTGGATATGTTCTCAAAGTATGGAGGAAGCAGATATACGACATAGGAGGCAGTAAGAACTGAAAGCCAGGATGCCGCTGTCTTATTGTCCACGCCGAGTTCCGAACATATCTCAGAGACATTCAGAATCGAACCGACACGGGCCGCACACAACTTCATGAATCTTGTAAACTGCATCATGTCCTTTACATTCATCAGATCTCTGACATCTTTCTCCAGATAGGTCCTGACATAAGAAGGATAAAAGAACTTGGCGACGCTCTTTTCTGAACACACAGCCGGAAACAGTCCGTCGAACAGGAACTCATCAAGCCCCTTGGCGAAGCCGATGTCTCCGGCTTCTGTCAAAGACAGTGGCAACAGTTCATATACTCCGGCTCTGCCGGCCAGTGACTCGGAAACAGATTTCATTATTTCGAAATTGGAACTGCCTGACAATAAAAACTTCCTGTCCGGGTCAGCATCCACAATTCCTTGAATATATTCAAACAGTTCAGGAACTTTCTGCACCTCGTCAATAAACATGACATCTTTGGTAGAGTTCAGGAATGCTATCGGATCATTCTCAGCGAACTCACGGACATTAACATCCTTCATCGAGTACCTGACAGCTTCCGGGAACAGATGCCCCAGCAATGTACTTTTACCTGACTGCCTCGGCCCGGTCACTGCCAATACTGAAAAATATTTTGAAGCCTCCAGCAGCAAGGCTTCCATTGTCCTGTTAATGTAGTTCATACGAAAATTTATGCATTTTTGGAGTTCAACTCCAAATTTACATAAATTATTCGATTCTCAAAATTATTTATGCTCCGCGACAAAGGGCTTCAGGTCCTTGACGGCCTCCCCGACGGTGATGCGCCGGCCGCCGTTGTCCAGGTCGATGATGATATAGCGGTCATTGCCCATGCCGAGCTCCTTCATGTAGGAAAGCTGCCGCAGGCCGTGACGGGACTCGATGCGCTCCACCAGGGCATGGTGCTCCTCCTCGGTCATGGCGTAGACCATGTCCACGCAGGCCTGGTCGATGGCCAGGATGTCGGTCGAGGCGAGGATACCCACATTGGGAGTCACTACCGGCTCGGCGGCCACACCCTCGCAGTCGCAGGAGACGGACATGTTGCGCATCACATTGACATACGTTATGTGCTTGCCGAAATAGTCCGTTATCGCCTTGCTTGACTCGGTCATGCGCTCCATGAACTCCTCCTCGGAGATATCCCACTGGTCGTCCTGACCGGGAGTGGTATGGATCCAGGCCTTGCCGATGCGGCCGTCAGCGCAGCCGATACCGATGTTCTTGCTGCTGCCGCCGAAACCTCCCTTGGAATGTCCCTTGAAATGGGTGAGAACGACCATTGAGTTGTAGTCGGTGATGTGGCTGCCCATCGACATGCGGTCGAACCACTTGCCGCCCCTAACGGGCAGGGTCAGGGTGTCCTCCTCATCCATGATGTCCACGGGACAGAAGGTCCATCCGTTGACCTCCAGAGTCCTGCGGTGCTGCTCAGTGGTGTAGCGGTCGCCGACATAGTAGGTATTGGTCTCGACAATAGTGGCGTCGGGGATATCTTTTTGAATCAGCTCCTTCACCCAGGAGCTCGGGATAATGTTAGGGCCGTTCTGCTCGCCGGTATGCAGTTTCACGGCCACACGGCCCACGATGTCGCCGCATACTGCCTCGTAGGCCTTCCTCAGTCCCTCAGGGCTGAGGTCGCGGGTAAAATAAACAATCGACTCGTTGCCGGTACGCTCCTCATAAGGCACGTACTTGTTGCCGTCCTTGCCGGGCACGGGCTCAGCCTTCTGAGCGTTCTGGGCACATGCCGCCGACCCTGCCGCCAGCACGCCCGCCATCATAGCTGTAATCATTGCGCGTCTCATATCTTGTATTTTAAACATTTCACCAGAATACACTGCAAAAATAGCACTTCCAAACTTACCTACGGCTACCCGTATCACTGATAAATGTGCCTGAATTACCTGAACTGTCTTACCAGCCTGACGAGGAGGTGAGGCTGGAAGTGCGCATGGAAGATGAGACCGTATGGCTGACACAGGCGCAGATGGCAGAGTTGTTTCAGACAACTCCTCAGAACATTACAATACACATTCGAAGTATTTATAAAGAGCACGAACTGGAGAAACTGTCAACTTGTAAGGATTATTTACAAGTTCGCCACAGACTACAGTTCCCAATACTACAGCACCGGAGGAGTAGGTGCCAGTCAACGATAATAAGGAATAACGACAGGAAGCAGCCGCCCTACTATTTGAGGTCCTTGGAGGCGCGGAGAATGGTGTCGACCGCTCCGTCGATGCCCATGCGGTCAGTGTTGACCACCAAGTCGTATTCGCCGATGTCGGTCCACTGGCGGCCTGTGTAGCGTCGGTAGTGGTTGGCACGGCCGGTATTGACCCGCTCGACTTTCCGTGCAGCCTCTTCCCCGGAGATATTGAACCGGGAAGCGACACGAACAGCGGCCGAGTCAGGGCCGGAAGTGACGAAGACACGAAGGACATGAGGATTGTCCCGGAGAATCCAGTTGCCGAGACGTCCGATGATGACGCACGGGCCGTGATGGGCCAGCTCCCGTATCGTCCGGCTCTGACTGACATATATAGCGTCATCCTTCGACGGGTTCATCGAGACAGGTATGCCGCTGTCCTCGAAAATCATCTCCCAGAGTTTGCCGGTGGATATATTCTGCTCGTTCTCGGCCACAAACTCAGGTGTGCGTCCCATCTGCTCAGCGGTCCTGTCTATAATCTGGCGGCTGTAACAGGGGCAGCCCAGACGGCGGGCCACTTTCTCGCCCACCTCATTGCCACCGCTGCCGTATGTACGGGCAATGGTAATCACGCGGTGAGAAGCCCAAAGGGCTGCCTGCTGAGCCTGAGCGGAAGCCCTGGCCGCACGCTCGGACCGTGGAATGAATATCCGGTCCAGCCATCCGATCCGGGGCGAGAACACCCGTACCATAAAGCCCACATAGAACATCGACACGAGGGTACCCGGCCCGATCATCTTCCAGTCCCAGTGCCCGAAGAACACGAACATGAACACCACGCCGACGGACACCAAAAATGTGTCGGTGCAAATCTTTACCTTTCCGAAATCCTTCTTCAGGAACTTCGCTATCGCCAGCGGAAATCCCTCACCGGCCAGCATCAGCGAGTCGCAGCGTACCTCACAGGCGATACCGAAGGCCAGGATAGCTCCGCCGATAAGCAGTTCCACGAATCTGAGCGGATACCCCACCGCCGGATTGATGTCGAAAGGCACCTGCAGGAAACCGGTCAGCCACATGGTCACATCAGTGTACAGCCCGAAGAGGAACGAGACGAGTATCTGGGTCAGCTGCCGTTTCTCGAAGTCCTTGCGCAGCAGCAGTATCTGAGTCAGGATAAAGAACACGTGCATACATATTGTCAGCTGTCCCATGGTCAGACTCATTCCCGGCACCAGCGACAGGACGTATGGAGGGGACGAGATAGGCGACGAACCGAGATTGGCCCTGATGGACAAGGATGTACCGAATGCTATGACAAACAGGATCACCACGAAACTCAAGTAGCGCCGGATCCACTCCGCCCTGCTTCTCCTGATATTGCTCATGTCTTTCAACTCTTCGATTAAACCGGGCGCAAAATTACAGTTTATTCCGCCAACATGTCCACTCTTTTCTGTTCCGCACGCACATACCGGACTGCTTGCCGAGAAAAGCGAAATTGACTATATTTGGCCTGACGGCCACATATACTGTTGCGCATCGGCATAGTAAATAAATTTGTTCTGCTCTCGGCTTTCGCGTATATTTGCCATACCAACCCGTCCGAAATATGATTGTCATTGAAACACAACGGCTGCTTCTGCGTGAGATGACTCCTGCCGACCGGCCGGCACTGTGCCGCATCCTGCAGGACAGCGAAGTCATGTACGCCTACAACGGCTCTTTCTCCGATGAGGAAGTGGACGAATGGCTGGAGCGGCAGCTCGCCCGATACCGGCAGTACGGCTACGGCCTCTGGGCAGTGGTACTCAAGGCCACCGGAGAGATGATAGGCCAATGCGGCCTGACCCTCCAGCAATGGAACGGCCGGGAAATGCTGGAAGCAGGCTACCTCTTCCAACGCTCCCACTGGCATCAGGGCTACGCCACGGAGGCCGCCCGCGCCTGCATGGACTACGCCTTCGGCACCCTGAACTCCCCCATAGTCTGCTCCATCATCCGGGACAATAACCTTCCCTCGCAGCAGGTGGCCCTCCGCAACGGCATGACCCGCCGCCCTGGGGTAATGGTCAAGCACTACCGCGGCGCCGGGATGCCCCACTGGCTCTTCGTCAGGCCCAGAACAATACGGACTGTCCGGTACCAGTCGCCATGCGGAGAAATGATGCTGGGGGCTGTCGGTGACCGGCTCTGCCTCTGCAACTGGGCTCAGGAGCTGCATCCGGGAAGGGTAGAGCAGCGGCTCAGGACCATCCTCAAGGCACAATTCGAGGACTGCGGGCAGATAACGGAGACCGCCGCAAGCCAGTCCAGGCAATCCAATCCGGCTGTTATTCAGGGACAATCCCATCCAGAAGCCACTCAGCTGCAATCCGATAGCGGCGTTATCCCGGAACAATGCCTGCTGCCTTCCATGCCCGAGGTTCTGCGGCGGACCATCCGGGAACTGGACGAATACTTCCGCGGAGAGCGCAGGGAGTTCGACATTCCCCTCCTGCTGGCCGGCTCCGACTTCCAGAAGCGCGTCTGGCAGCAACTCCCCCGCATCCCCTACGGACAGACAGTGTCCTACGGTGAACTGGCCGCCGCCATCGGATCCCCCAAATCCGTCCGGGCAGTGGCCAATGCCAACGGCGCCAACGCCATCTCGATCATCCTCCCCTGCCACCGCGTCATCGGCAGCGACGGCCGCCTCACCGGCTACGGCGGCGGTCTCAGGGCCAAACAATATCTGCTCGACCTGGAATGTACAGAATGTACGCGCATCGGACAAATACAGCAACTATCTATATCTCAGATAAATAACCCTCAGAACTAATGGATTTCGCCTGGTCTCAAGCCCTCGAAATCCATCGGTCGCAACAGCAATCTATTAACTAACAAGACATTACATAAAATCAAAATGCTCAAGGATTCCATAGATACTATCGACAGACTGACGGTGATATGCTTCTCACCGACATGTACCTCCAGAAAAATAGCCGAGGCAGTGGCCGCAGGAATGACCGGCATATCTGGCGGAACTGCAGGTTATGCCGATGCTTCACGGCAGATACGGACCATTGACTTGACCCTCGACCGCTCGGACTCCCCGATAGTGGTCGGGGCGGGAGAGACCGTAGTGCTCGGAGCCCCGGTATATGCCGGCAGGGTGGCTCCCGAGGCAGTTAGAAGGCTACAAAGGATAAAGGCCGCAGCAGGAGCCGTCATCCCCACTGTAGTAACAGTCACTTACGGCAACCGTGACTACGAGGACGCATTGGTCGAGCTGTACGACTTGGCCGTATCGCTGGGCCTCAGCCCGTTCGCCGCCGGAGCCTTCATCGGGGAACACAGCTACAGCACCCCTGAGATGCCCGTGGCCGAGGGCCGTCCCGATACATTGGACCTGGCCGATGCCCGCATTTTCGGAGGACAATGCGCACGGAAATTGGACAGCTCCGGAGCATTTGCCCCCTTCCACATCAAGGGCAACCGGCCATACAAAGAGTCGTCCCGCCCGGCCTCAGACACATCCCGTACTGCACAGTCATCATCCGGCAGCCCGGCCAAACCAGCTCCGTCTGTCCCGTTGACCGCCGAAGGATGCCCCCTCTGCGGAGAATGTGTAAGGGTATGCCCGACCGGAGCCGTCAGCATTGACATGAATGCCCGTAAAGTGCTGACTGACCCCACACTCTGTATTCACTGCTGCGCCTGCGTCAGGGCCTGTCCAGCCGAACTGCGCACCTACACTACTCCATTCACCGCCTTCCTCCACGAGCACTGCTCCGCCCGCCGGGACCCTGAGACATTTCTGTAACGGTAAACAGTGCAGCGGAGGCATTCTGCAATCACATAGCAATCAACAGATTAGCAGCACTACGTGATCTTTTGGAGGTGTCCGGACTAGCCGGAAAGCACACATTGTCATGGTAACATCCTGATCAGCGAGTGATTACATTTTATGGGTGCGCGCGTACTTACCGTTAATCCAGAGCGTGGTATAGAAAGCCGCGGCTGTCGTGACTGATGCCGACCAGGCCCCAGTGAACGAAAAGCGAGAGCAGATGCACGACCCGGCGGCGGGGGATGGTCACGCGGCGGCATATCTGCGACAGAGTCAGGCCACAAGGAGAAACCGAGAAAGGGGCGGGGTCTGAAACGCCAGAACAGGTACTGGCTGCAGGTGAGCCAGACCGGATCGGCTGACTGAAAGTACCGCCGGAAGCGGCTGCGACTACGGCAAGCAGATCCCGTTCCTGGTCAGTAAAAGCCACCGAGACCAGGCCACGGCGCAGACCTGAATCCGGCACCATCCGGACATTACCGGCCGACACTCTGTCCGCACTGCCGTTACGGTCATCGTCAGACTCACATTTCCACAGGCCGATATGTACCGGCGAGGCCAGGATATTCTCGTCGGCGATACGCACGTAGGCCAGCCTGCGCCCATCCTCCTCCTTCACCAGCACCGGCTTGCGGACAGCCGGCCCGACCGAGGCGACCAGCACCGAACGGCCCTCGGGACGGTA
>CALVDG010000029.1 GCA_944326255.1 uncultured Bacteroidales bacterium | reverse complement strand
CTGCCCCTCGACTTGCATGTGTTAAGCCTGCCGCTAGCGTTCATCCTGAGCCAGGATCAAACTCTTCATTGTATATTCTATAATTCCAAGCCTATCCTGACCGGTTATTGACGAGATTATTAATATTAATAAACCTCTACCTTTTTCACTCGTACAATGCTATCAAAGAACTTTCATTTGGTATCCGTTTTTCTCAAACGGGCTGCAAATATACGGACTATTTTTTAACCACCAAATTTTTTTGCAATTTTTTTGAAAAAATTTTTCAATCTTTGCGTCATGTATTGGAAACTGTTCATCATTTTCGCGAAGATAGGAGCCTTCACCCTAGGTGGAGGTGTGGCTATGATCCCGCTGATAGAGAGGGAGGTAGTATATAAACACAAATGGATTGACGATGAGGATTTTCTGGATATGATCTCCATCGCCCAGTCCGCGCCGGGACTCATCGCCGTCAATGTAGCAATCTTCATCGGACATCGTATCGCCGGGATAAGGGGAAGCATCGTCGCCACCATCGGAAGCGTGGTCCCTCCCTTTATAATAATACTGCTCGTGGCCGCAGTCTTCACGACTTTCAAGGACAATGCCGCCGTCCAGGCAGTATTCAAGGGCATCCGTCCGGCAGTAGTCGCCCTGATAGCCGCCCCTGTCATCCGCATGGCGATAAAGAACCGGCTCAACTGGATAACCGGCGCGATAGCCGTTGCCGCCACAGTTCTCATCGCATTCCTAAAGATATCCCCCATCTGGATCATAATAACAGCCATCTTCGGCGGCCTGATGATGGCCTTCAGCCGGCAGGACAGGCACAATCATAAAAAGGAGGCGGAGAAATGATATTCCTTCAGCTCTTCTGCACCTTCTTTATAATAGGAGCGTTCACATTCGGGGGAGGGTATGCGATGCTGTCCCTGATTCAGAACCAGGTAGTGACCGTACATCAGTGGCTCACCCCGGAGGAGTTCACCGACATCGTGGCCATATCCCAGATGTCCCCGGGTCCGATAGGCATCAACAGCGCGACCTACATCGGCTACTCCGTGCCCCATGCCATGGGATTCAGTCCAGCCATAAGCGTACTCGGCTCGCTGACGGCGACCATAGCGGTAGTCCTGCCCTCATACCTGCTGGTACTGTGGATCTGCATCCTCTTCGAGAGATTCAAGAACAATCCCTGGTTTGCGTCCATCCTGAAAATAATGCGACCGGTCACGATAGGCATGATAGCCGCGGCCGCCATCATCCTGATCACCCCCTACAACTTCATAGACTGGTGGAGCTGGGCTCTGTTCGCAGCGGCCTTCATCGCCCTGCTGCTGAAAGCCAACCCCATCTGGATCATCATCGCGGCAGGAGGAGCCGGATACCTCATATACGGCTGAGGATGACGCAAAAAGCACCCTTTTGCGTCACCCTCCTGTAGGACTTTTCAAGAATTGTCCTTAACTTTGAATGATTATTGCCTACTTGGAATAAATATTCAAGCCATGAATACAGCCAACATTATCATCAAGACTGCGCTGGCTCTGTCAGTGATGACAGCAGGCGCCGTGACCTCAGTCTACGCCGACACAGACGGGGATGTGAGAAGAGTTATCCTTCTGGACGAAGGGTGGAAATTCGGAAAGGGCGAGAATCCCGCACAATGGGAGGACGTCACCATTCCGCACGACTGGGCCATCTACGGCCCGTTTGACCGGGAAAACGACATTCAGACCATCGCCGTAGTTCAGAACGGAGAGGAGACAGCCTCCGTCAAGACAGGACGCACAGGAGGGCTCCCTTACGTGGGGGTCGGCTGGTATGTCCGCAATCTGGATGTCGATATGGAGCAAAGCGCATCCTCCTATTACTGCAAGAGACGGGCAACGCTGATATTTGACGGAGCCATGAGCGAGGCCAGGGTCTACGTCAACGGCCATGAGGTCATCTTCTGGCCCTACGGCTACAACTCCTTCTACTGCGACATCACTCCGTATCTGACTGAGGACGGAAAGAACAACGAACTGAAAGTCAGACTGGAGAACAAGCCTCAGTCATCGCGGTGGTATCCCGGAGCCGGTCTTTACAGAAACGTCTGGCTCATCGAGAGCAATGAGGCCCACATACCCGTATGGGGCACGACCGTCACCACTGAGCTCAACGGGAGCGGGGACACGGCCACTGTCAGACTCGCCGCTGAGGTGGAAGGCATCCCGGAAGGATTCGACATGCAGCTCACTACTACGATATACGACCGCAACGACAAAGTCGTGGCCAGTTCCGGAGGCTACACCCTCATATCAGATGACGGGGACGGGCTGGTAAAAGCCGAGCAGACATTCCGCATAACCGACCCGGAACTGTGGTCACCCGAAACCCCCAGCCTTTACCGGGCCGAGACAGGAGTCACCATCTATCCCACTCCCCCTGATTTCAAGCCGGGAGAGCAGAGATACGTCCAGGCCAGGAAAGAACTTTGCGATACTTACACCACCACATTCGGTATCAGGACGATAGAAGTCCGTCCCGAGACCGGGTTCTACCTCAACGGACAGAACCGCAAGTTCAAGGGCGTCTGCCTGCACCACGACCTCGGCCCGCTCGGAGCCGCCGTCAACCGCTCCGCCCTGCGCCACCAGCTCACCATGCTCAAGGACATGGGCTGCGATGCCATCCGCACCACCCACAATATGCCTGCTCCTGAACTCATCGAGCTGTGCGACGAGATGGGATTTATGGTCGTAATAGAGAATTTTGACGAATGGAATGAGGCCAAATGCCTCAATGGTTACCACCGCTTCTTCGACGAATGGGCCGAGAAGGACATGGTCAATATGATCCGCCACTACCGCAACAACCCGTCCGTGGTAATGTGGAGCATCGGCAACGAGGTGCCGTCCCAATGGTCTGAGGAAGGAGTCAAGGTGGCCCGCTTCCTGCAGGACATCTGCCACAGGGAGGACCCCACACGGCCCGTCACCTGCGGCATGGACCAGATAGACGCAGTGCTCTCCAACGGCTTCGCCGCCGTGCTGGACGTACCTGGATTCAACTACCGCACTTTCAAATATCTGGAAGGATACAACACATTGCCGCAGAAAATGCTGCTGGGCAGCGAGACATCCTCGACCGTCAGTTCCAGGGGCATTTATCATTTTCCCGTAGAGAAAAAGGCAGGGGCCCTCTATGAGGACCATCAGAGTTCGTCCTACGACCTGGAATACTGCGGCTGGTCCAATATCCCTGATGAGGATCTGGCTCTGGCAGAGGATTATCCCTGGACCATGGGGCAGTTCGTGTGGACCGGATTCGACTATCTGGGAGAACCCACTCCCTACGACACCGACGCATGGCCCAACCACAGCTCGATGTTCGGGATTATCGACCTGGCCTCCATACCCAAGGACCGTTACTGGCTCTACCGCAGCGTCTGGAATGAGGACAGCCCTACCCTGCACGTCCTGCCGCACTGGAACTGGGAAGGACGCGAAGGAGTCGTCACCCCTGTGTTCGTCTACACCTCCTGGCCCAAGGCCGAGCTGCTGGTCAATGGCAAAAGCATGGGATTCAGGGAGAAAGGTGAGGAAGACCTGCTCTCGCGCTACCGTCTGATATGGGATGACGTGCGCTATGAACCCGGTGAGATTACGGTCATCGCCTACAATGAGAACAATTTTGAGACCGAACGGAAGACCATACGCACCGCCGGCAAGCCGTACAGGATAGAGCTCGTACCGTCCAGGGACAGTCTTATCGCTGACGGCAAGGATCTGCTGTACGTAACTGTACGCATCGTGGACCGCGACGGCAACCTCTGCCCGCTGGACACCCGGAAAGTGCGCTTCGAGGTATCCGGAGCAGGACAGTTCAGGGCCGTGGCCAACGGAGACCCCACCTGCCTGGAGTCCTTCCAGAGTCCGGAGATGAGCGCATTCAGCGGTATGCTCACCGTCATCGTCCAGAGCGACAGGACTCCCGGTCCGATAACCCTGACAGCCAAGGCAAAGGGCCTTAAGAAGGCCGTACTTGAGACTATTTCAAGATAATTTGACAAAAAACACTGACATATGATGAGAGAAAAGATTCACGGACAGTTTCAGAAGCATTTCGGAGGATCGGGTGAGCTCTACGCCTCCGCCGGCAGAATCAACCTGATCGGCGAGCACACCGACTACAACGGCGGCTTTGTGTTCCCGGGAGCCATTGACAAGGGCATGATGGCCGAAATACGCCTCAACGGCACTGACCGGGTACGGGTATATTCCGTAGACTTGGAAGATTCGGCGGAGTTCGGCTTCAGAGAAGAGGACGCGCCCTCTGCATCCTGGGCCAGGTATGTGTTCGGAGTATGCAGGGAGATCATCAAGAGATGCGGTGATGTACTCAAAGGCTTTGACGCCGCTTTTGCAGGCGATGTACCCCTCGGAGCGGGAATGTCTTCTTCTGCGGCTCTGGAAAGCACATTTGCGTTTGCCTTGAACGATATGCTGGAACTGGGCATCGACAAGTTCGAACTGGCCCGCATCGGCCAGAGCACCGAGCACAACTACTGCGGAGTCAACTGCGGCATCATGGACCAGTTCGCATCCATTTTCGGCAAGGCCGGCAGCCTCATCCGTCTGGACTGCCGCTCAATGGAATACAAATACTTCCCTTTCCATCCAAAGGGATACCGTCTCGTGCTGCTTGACTCGATGGTCAAACATGAGCTGGCATCGTCGGCCTACAACAGGCGCCGCGCCTCCTGCGAGACTGTAGTGGCTGCTGTAAAGGCCGCCGGACATCCTTCGGTAGAGTACCTGCGCGATGTGGATATGGCCATGCTTGCTGAAGTTAAAGGCAAAGTGTCCGACGAGGACTATATGAGGGCCGAATATGTGATAGAGGAGATTCAGAGAGTCCTGGATGTGTGCGATGCCTTGGAGCGGGACGACTATGAGACTGTGGGCGCGAAGATGTACGAGACCCATCACGGCATGAGCAGACTCTATGAGGTAAGCTGTCCGGAACTGGACTTCCTCAACGACCTGGCCCGTGAGTGCGGAGTGACCGGCTCCAGAGTCATGGGCGGAGGCTTCGGAGGCTGCACCATCAACTTAGTCAAGGACAGTCTCTACGATGAGTTCATTGAGCGTGCGGTCAGAGAATATGCCGCACAGTACGGACATGAGCCCAAAGTCTATCCCGTAATAATCAGTGACGGTGCCCGCAGACTCGAATAAGCCATGATACATCTTATCAATAAATCCGGAGCGTCAGTGATGCTCAGCGAAAGAGGCGCCGGCATAGTGTCGGTGGTAGTTCCCGACCGCAATGGTGTCATGGGAGACGTGGTACTGGGCTACAAGGATGAGGAGAGTTATCTGAATGACGGCCCGTGCATGGGTAAGATTCCGGGCCGGTATGCCAACCGTATCGCCGATGGCCGGTTCTGCCTGGACGGCAAATGGTTCGACCTGGTGAAGAATCACCCTGAATACCAACTGCACGGAGGACCGGACGGTTTCGCCAACCGGTTGTGGAAAGTGCTGCGGTCATCGGAGTGTCAGGTACTGTTCGCTCTGGACAGTCCGGACGGCGACCAGGGCTATCCCGGCGCCCTGCATGTGGAGGCTCTGTACTCCTGGAAGGACGACAACTCGCTCCGCCTGGAGATTACGGCCACTACCGACGCACCTACGGTTATCAACCTGACCAATCATACTTACTGGAACCTCGACGGCGAGGACTGCGGCTGCATTTTCGACCACGTACTGAAACTCAACGCTTCCCGCTGGCTGGCCACCTCGGAGGCCCTTATCCCCACCGGTGAGTTCGCTCCCGTGGATGGCACGCCGATGGACTTCCGCACAGCCAAGCCCATCGGCCGCGACATCAAGGCCGACTTCCCGGCCCTGAAATACGGCAAGGGCTACGACAACTGCTGGGTACTCAATGGTGCTCCGGGCCTGAAACTGGCAGCGGAACTCAGCTCCGCCGTATCGGGCCGCCGCTTGGAGGTCTGGACCGACCAGCCGGCAGCCCAGGTCTACACCGGTAACTGGCTCGAAGGCTCACCCGTCAGCAAATCCGGCCGCAGCTATCACGACTACGACGGCGTGGCCATAGAGTGCCAGGACCTGCCCGATGCGCCCAACCACCCGGCCTTCCCCTCCACGGAGCTCCGCCCCGGCCAGACCTACCGCCGCACCATCCTCTTCAGACTCTCCACCGACTGACCCTCCACGGCACATTCCCGTCCGAAGGCATCGTAAACGTAATGCTCCTGAAAAGGCTTGCCGCCCTCGGCACTAGAGGGACGGGGCCCGCCGCGAAGCGGTGGGAGGGCCTGGTCTTTTCAGGAGCATTACTTTTACAAGAACTTCTGACCTATCCTCGGTACAAATCAGTCAACATCCTGGAACTCAGCACGCAAACCAAAATAGAGAGAGGATAGGGGTGGCGGTTTTTGGCTGTTTTGGCCTATTTTACCCACCCCTATCCTCGGACCTGTTCGCATATATACCTGAGCACTAGCGATTTGTCACCACCCTGTGCAGGACAGGTGTCTCGGATATGGCCATGGACTTGGACGAAAGCCGTTGGGAAAGGTCGGGAGTCCCTACCCGACGGCTCTCCCCCAGCCTTGAGCCTGGGGCCTGACAATGGAGGGGCACCCTCTGAAATCGGAGACGGCAGCATAACCTTCTGTGTGTCTGTCCGGTAATAACTGCACCTGCCTGCCAGACACGATCATCAAAGCCGGGCACTCACGGTGCGGAGTAAAAGTCCCGCGACGTGTCACGACACAGTTGACGTATCACGGCACAGTGCCAAATGTCACTATACATTTTCGTTAGGTCAGAAATGCCTGTAAATCCTGATGTTGACAGAATCACAAAATGTAAGGAGCACCCCACAATGCCGTATTTTGAGGAAAATCGGAGCTTCTAACATTCTTGCAAAAGCAGAACATCTTGTTAATCAGCAAAATGCAATATAACGAAAAATGTATAGTGACAAATTGTCCCGGTGTGGGATAAAGACTGGTGCTGCGAGAGGGGTTTGTAGAGGCTGCTGCATGGAAGACCGCAGGGGAAAGTGTACCGAAAATGAGGCAGACTGGTTCACTTTCCCGGGGATCCGATGCTGCCCCATAGGGGAAGGACACGCTGGAGAGACGGGTGCCGAGGACACAAAAGTCAAACGTGGAAATAGAGAGAATGGAAATAATAAAGGCCGGCGGAGAACCCGTCAGCCTTTATTACTTAACCTAATACTTAACCTATGAAAAAACTATCCGTAATGAGAACTTGCAAACTGCGTGCCACAAATCCGGGATGAAGTTACGGAACGGTTTTATCTCAGTGACAATCAGGTTACAATGGATAGCGGGCAGGGCCCGGCGAGACAGCAGGCAAGCACAACGCGATGGAGAGAAGGTCCCGATGAAACAGCCAGGAGGACACACAACGCGATAGCGGACCGGCTACAGTGTCGTAGCGGGATCTACCAACTTGTCCTGATAGTAGACCTCGTAATGGAGGTGGTTGCCGGTGCTGGAGCCGGTGGTCCCGACGTAGCCGATAAGGTCGCCCTTATGGACATCCGCACCTTTCTTGACCGCTATCTTGTGCATGTGGGCATAAGCTGTCTTGTAGCCGTTGCGGTGATTGATCTTGACGAAGTTGCCGTAGCCGCCGTTGCGTCCGGAGAAAGTCACCTCACCGTCAGCCGTGGCGTATATCGGGGTCATCTTAGGCGCGGCCAGGTCTATGCCCTTGTGGGTATGCTTCTTACGGGTAATGGGATGAACACGGGTGCCGAACGGAGAGGATATGCGCACATACTCCGTAGGCTTTCCGCTGGGGACAGAGGAACTCAGTCCGGCTGAACTTTCGGAGGCAGTCGCAGAAGATGTCCCGACGGGAGACCCGGCAGCTGAGGTCCCGGCTTCAGAGGAGCCGGAAGCATCGTTGCCGGAAATCTCCTCCAGCGAAGGCAAATTGGAGAAATACTCAGGGTCATACGGCTCCAGCACAACCTTAGTCGTAACATTCACCGGCTCATCATTCTCCTCTACAGCCACGGTCGCCATATCCTTGACTATCTCCTCCAGAGTCTCTGCGGCCTCCTGCATCCGCTCCACAGTGTCCTGCTTGTCCGACAGCACCGGTATCAGGTCCTCCGGCCTGAGATGCCGGATATTCTTCATACTCTCAGCCAGTATCTGCTTTTGGTCGGCCGCAGTAGTCACTGCCTTCGGCTGCACGGCCAGCATTGCCGGCTCCACCTTGATGCCGTCATCGGAGGACATCAGGTCTATCACAGCCTCATCATCTTCAAGATACTGCTGATACAGTTTCAGGAACTGTTCGAAGGCCCCATAATACGCAGCCTTGAAATGAGCGTATTCCTCGGCCCGTCTGGACTGATAATCGGACATCTCGCGTTCACGTGCAGCCTTGAACTGATCGAAATCATCCACATCCTGAGCCACAGCCGTCACCGCCAGCGTAGACAGCGCAGCCAATGTCAAAACAACTTTTTTCATAATTCAAATCTATTAAAACAGTTTAAAATGCCGCAAGTACAATGTTGTGACATCATAATTCTGTCAAAATTAACAAATTTTTTACAATTTCTTACCTCTGAGGCGGAGACTGTTGGTCACGACGCTTACGCTGCTGAGGGCCATGGCGGCCCCGCCGATCATCGGATTGAGCAGGAAGCCGTTTATCGGATAGAGCACTCCGGCAGCCACCGGCACTGCGATGATATTGTAGATAAAGGCCCAGAAGAGGTTCTGACGGATGGTACGGACCGTCAGGTGGGAAAGACGTATCGCATCGGGCACCTTAATAAGGTCCGAGGAGAGGATGGTAATCATGGCCGCATCCATGGCGATGTCGCTGCCTCCGCCCATGGCGATGCTCAGGTCGGCCCGGGCCAGAGCCGCGCTGTCGTTGATGCCGTCGCCTATCATGGCCACCTTATGTCCCTCGTCCTGCAGCTTTTTGACATATGCCGCCTTGTCCTGCGGCAGCACGCCGGCGCGGAACTCGTCTATGCCTGCCTGACGGGCCACCGCAGCTGCCGAAGCCTCGTTGTCCCCGGTAAGCATTACAGTGCGGATGCCCATGTGATGCAGCTTCGCCACGGCCTCCGCCGAGGTAGGCTTTATCCTGTCTGTAACCGCAACCGCCGCCAGAGCCCTGGTACTGTCTGCGAACCATATCACCGTCCTGGCCTGGGCCAGCCATTCCCCGGCACGGGCCAGAAGTTCATCCGAAGGCTCGATGTTATTGGAACGCAGCAGATCCAGATTTCCGGCAAAATATGTCATACCTCCGTATACTCCGCGTACCCCCTTGCCTGGGATGTTCTCAAAGGAGACTATCTCGGAAACAGGCAGGGATTCCTTATCCAGGTCCGGGCGGAGAGCTGCCACAACCGCCTCGGCCAGCGGATGTTCCGAGAGAGACTCCAGGGCGGAAAGGACGGAGCGCAGAGCACCGGAGTCCGGCACCCAGCACTGGTCCACCACCTCGGGACGGCCTTCGGTGAGAGTTCCAGTCTTGTCCAGCACCACTGTATCTACCTTACGGGCCACCTCCAGACTGGCAGCGTCCTTGATCAGGATACCGTTGGACGCACCCTTCCCGATGCCTACTATCAGAGCGGTCGGAGTCGCCAGACCGAGGGCGCAGGGGCAGGCGATGATCAGCACGGTTATCATGGATAGCAGACCGTGGATAAACCCGTCCGAAGGGGCGAATATCCACCAGGCCGCAAATGTCACCAGCGCAATGCCCATGATGACCGGCACGAAGACCGAGGCCACCTTGTCCACCATATTCTGCACCGGAGCCTTGCTGCCCTGAGCGTCCTGCACCATACGGATAATCTGCGAGAGCACTGTGTCCCGACCCGTCCTGTCGGCCCGGAAGCGGAACGCCCCTTTCTGGTTGATCGTGCCGGCGAAGACCTTGGCATCCGGCTGCTTGTGTACCGGTACCGGCTCGCCGCTGAGCATACTCTCGTCCACATACGACTCGCCGCTGAGCACCGTACCGTCCACAGCCACACGCTCTCCCGGTCTGACCGCTATGACATCTCCGGGCTGAGCCCACTGTACGGGCACTTCTTTCTCTGTGCCGTCAGCGGCAACTACGGTCACGGTCTTGGGCTGAAGGCCCATCAGGGCACGGATAGCCCCGGAAGTCTTGCGCTTTGCCCTGGCCTCCAGCAGACGGCCTATGAGGATAAAGGCCACTATCACGCTGGCCGCCTCAAAATACAGATGCGGCTCGATGCCTCGGGAAAGCCAGAAGTCCGGGAAGAACAGATTGAAGACGCTGAACAGCCAGGCCACTCCCGTACTGCCGGCCACCAGAGTGTCCATATTGACCGCACCGTGCCGCAGCTGTCTCCAGGCATTGATGAAAAACCGGCGGCCGAAGACGAAAAGCACTACGGTGGACAGGACGAATGTCACCCACTGTCCCCAGCGCAGGTCCATGAAGAACATACTGAGCACGAACACCGGTACCGCACCGATGACAGCCCCGGCTGTCTGCCGCCTGAGGGCGCGGTACTGCTTGAGACGCTCAGTCTCGGCAGCCTCCTCCTCGTTCTCCACGTCCGTTATCAGACCGTAGCCGGCCTCCTCGACGGCTTTCCGGAGGGACTCGGGCGAGCACCTGTCCGTATCATATTCTACCAAAGCCGTGGCAGACGCATAGTTGACATTGGCCTCAGTCACCCCGTCCTGGGCATTGAGCACCTTTCCGACACGGGCCGCGCACGCCGCGCAGCCCAGCCCTGTCACAGGAAATATCTCTTTCTTCCGCATAGTACCTTGTCTTTTAATTTTTACACAAAGATACACACGGCGGAAGACAACCGGGTTGCAAACCTCAACTTTTTATCTGACGTCTATATCACCTGTCCACTTGCCGTCCCAGGTATGGCCGGCATCGTCCTTGAACGAGAACTCAAGCGTATAGTTGTCATTGCCGTTGTTGGTGACATGCAGGTCTCCGGATACCGCAGGAGCATAACCCTGCATCATACCCTCCTCATCCCACAGAACATAACAGGTAGCGTTCGCTACTTTCATCGCACCGCTGAAATCACCGGATCCTATCTGATAACGCCATGCCGAAGCATTGCCGGTCTCAGCCGCAGTATACGTTCCGGTAAGAATACCGGCATTGATATCCTTGCCCTCGATATAAAGTTTCAGCTTCAGACCGTCTCCTGCCAGTCCGTCAGCAGGTTCCATAGTGACCTCGCACTCTGAATAACCGAGACCGCTCCAATCCTGATAGTAGTAGGCATAAGCTCCGTCCACCTTGGACAAGTCCAGAGTATAATCGCCGGTAAGAGTACTACTTGTCGCATCCACAGGAATACCGTCAATAGTAATCCTTCCCGTATAATCACACTTGAGAGGCGTTCCGTCCTCAGTCATCATATCGGCCGTAATCACATAACCGTCATCCTTATTGCCGGAAACTGTCAAAGAGCCCTCCGTAGCAAAATAATATATCGCATCCGCACTCATTTCACTCAAATACTCCAGCATATAGGTTCCGTAAGGCTCGCTGCCTGTATATCCGCCAGGGGCCATGGTCAATGCCTCACCTGCATCGGCTACTATATTATAAGTACCCTCCATGATGTTGCCTTCCTCATCAAACGGCATAAACATATCCGTGAACAGCCGGAAATAATTGGTTCCGTCGCGGAATGTAAGCTTCACCTCCATCATACCGTCACTGCCACCGAGGTATGCTCCGGAGACACTGATTGCCTCAAAATACATCTCGTCTCTCCCTCCTCCGATACTGTAATCCTCATAACGGGCATCACCGCTATATTTCACATGATACACATCGTCATTCTGAGCAGTCAGCATCGCATCCACAACCATTTTCCCATTTTCATCATAACTGATAGATATCTCACCGCCTTTCAGCATGATTGCGTTATCCTGACCGCCTATCAGAATGCCGGATGACGCGGACGAGAAAGTATTCTTCTCCGGAGACTCCGACGAGCTGAATGCATACACCCCGGCAGCAGGAAGAGGATTGGCTGCGTCCTCAAGCTCGGCCGCATAGATATCCAGCAGAAAATACATACCTTCAGCATCCACATCTCCATCTATAAAGTGCCTGTTATGCAGTATCGTATAAAATTCATACGCCCCGCCAAGGCCGTCATTGCCATAATACTCGCCGGTAAACAATGTCATCGTATAATCATAATCAACTTCTATTCCCGTACCGTTCTGAATAACGTTAAAAGTACAATTCACTGTCTGACCGTCTCCATAAGTATAGATTACCGTCACCAGAGCACTTCGGTTGTCCGAACCGGTCCAGGCCGGCACATTCATCTTGACGACATTGTCCACGGAGCAGTCAATCGTTCCAACCCAGTCCTCATCGGAAACCGCAGAGACTTCTCCTCCCTCCACAGCATTAACTATGGTATATTCCACCTCACACACCCCTCCCTCTACCGGTATATTTAAATTACCTGACAGCCCTACCAGCTGAATCTCAGGCTCTGCTCCTTGATTTTCTTCTTTCTGACATCCTGCAAACAGAAGCGAAGCAGCGGCCAGCAAAACAAATAATTTTCTCATATTGATTTTAATTTTACATTAATTTTCCAAGACAATTCATTCTCCGTCATTCATCGGATCATCACTAAGCACACGCCACTCCATAACTCCCATAAGACGATCAGCCTCATAGATGGAAGGAACGACATATATCAGGCACGAACGGTTCTGCAGTTCGCTGAAAAACCATCCACCGTAAAGACCGTCGCCCAGATCAACTTCCTTACCAAAGGTATATCCTGCCTCAAGCATCATCTCCTCCATGATACTGGGGCCGTCCTCTGATATTATCAGTTCATTACTGGTTATGCCTCTGGCATTACCCCATGCAATAGGGGCACCAGCATCAGGGTTGAGATCATAAAAGACCTCCTCGAACATCGGCGAAGATATT
Source organism: uncultured Bacteroidales bacterium (assembly GCA_944326255.1). GTDB lineage: Bacteria > Bacteroidota > Bacteroidia > Bacteroidales > UBA932 > Coprenecus. The sequence continues at coordinate 9,418 of CALVDG010000029.1, read as the reverse complement.
CCCTGGCCGAAATAATCTCTGAGACGGAAAGTAAGTATACCGCCGTCCTCTTCCACCAGCTTGCGGTACATCAGCGGTCCCTCTCCTATGATGTTCTCTGCCGCCAGGATTCTGTCACGCTCAGTGGGATACTCCAGATAAGGATAGGGTGAATTGAGCCATGCATCATCATATTCCGTCGGATAATCCGGGTCAAACACATTTACAAAACAATATGCGGAAAGCTCCCCGATGCTCGCCATAATGCACACGGCTCCGTTGCCTACCGCAGTAATCTCTCCAGTTGAGGAGACTGTGGCCACAGACTCGTCAGAAGACGCCCACCACAAGTCAGAGTGGGTGTAATCGTCGGAACTGCTCGTAACGACATTGACATCCTCCGTATCACCGATCTCCATATACAGCAGTTCCTGACTCAGGGCAATCTCACCTGGAAGCGGCAATTCCCGGACTCTTACCGAACACTCCGCGAATATGGTCTCGGAAACAGTGTATCTCACGACAGCCTTATCATCACCGGTTGCCTTTAGTCCCGTGACAACACCTGCTTCACTTACAGAAAGGACCGTCTCGTCACTTACACTCCAGACCCCGTTGACAGTATCTGAATTCACCTCGGCAGGATTGTAAATAATATCCAAAGGGAAGCTTTCATTAACAAACACCGATGTGTCCTTCACTGAGAAACTTATGGACACCAATCCGTCACCATCCGGATTTTCAGGAGTTGACGGTTCCTGCTCCGGCTTCGTGCAGGAGGCCATGAACACAGACAGCAATACTGTAAAAAGCACATTAAGACAAAGTGTGCGCACGATGATTTTTTTACTCATAGAGATAGATATTGGTTAGTTTCGATTTCAAACTTATGTTTCAAAAATTGAAATTAATATAAAAAAGGGGCAAACCGGAATATATAATACATGAAGCGGGATATACACGGTGTCAATTAGTCTGTTCCGCACCGCCCATCCAGTTAAGGAACGCATCCCTGCGGGCAGCACTCACCACCACGTCCAGGGTTCCCTCTCCGATCTTCACCGAGACTTTAAGACGGCCTTTAAAATATTTCCGTACAGATACTATACTGCGTATATTCACGATAGTGCCTCTGGATATCCTGAAGAATTCGTCCGGAGACAGAGACTCTTCCAGGACATTGAGGTTGGCATACTCCGTAATATGCTTCTTTCCGGAGAAAGCATGAATAAAGACATACCTGTCCTCACTCTGCGCCATGGCTATGTCCCTGCACGGGATATAGAAGTAATTGTCCCCTTCGCTTATAAGTATCCTGTTTTTCGGTCCGGGACGGACAGCCGCAGCAGAGGTTTCCGCCTCCGGTGAACGGAAACGCTCAAACTTCTCCAACGCCTTTTCCACAGCCTCCTGCGTCAACGGCTTGAGCAGGTAATCCACACTGTTGAGCTGAAACGCCTTGATGGCGAAATCACTGTACGCTGTAGTAAAAATGACCGGAACGTCTATTCTGACCTGCTTCAATATGTCAAAACAGTTGCCGTCCACCAGTTCTACATCCATGAATATCAAGTCTATATCCGGTCCTGTACGAAGCAGTTCCACCGCATCTTCCACTGACTCCACGCAGAAAGCCGGCTTATAATCACTTCTTACAGCAGCCACCAGCTTTATCAGCTTCATGCTGGCGAAATATTCATTCTCTATGACCAGATACTTGACCATTTACGCAAAGTTAATTATAAATACGGTATTCTGACTGTAAATTTACCATTGCCGCTCTCAATCACCACTTCCTTGCCGTTGATCCTGTACTGCTCTGATATATACTTAAGTCCCACACCTGTGCTGCCTTTCCCCTCACTGCTGACATTCCTGGGCCTTACAGGATTGCTCACCGAAATTAATTCCGAAGACATGTCTATAGTGACTGACATAGGGTATTTTGTCGAGACTATATTGTGTTTGGTAACATTCTCTATCAGAAGCTGCATGGTCATCGGCACTATCTTTCTGCCTATGGCATTGCCCACTCCGAGAAACTGAACCTCAAACTGATTGCAATAGCGCATCTTCAATATTGATATGTAACAAGCCAGACTGTCCAGTTCCTCCTGCAGTGGAACCAGATTCCTGTCCTGCGAATCCACCACATACCTGTACAAACCGGACAAGGCGGCAATGAATTCCTCCGACTTCCGTACGTCTATGGACACCAGAGATGACAAGATATTAAGGGAGTTGAAGAGAAAATGAGGATTGACCTGCGTCTTGAGGACATTGTACTTATACTGAAGAGCCTCGCTTCTGGCCTCTTCCACCTGTTTGACGGTCACACGATAGTTATAGGAAAAATATATAGTCTCCACTATGAACAGTATGAGAATGACGTTGGCAAAAGCCTCATCCCAGTTGAGTCTCATATCCGGGTTGAAAAGATGGAGAATGACCAAAAACAGCCTGTATACCGCGAACGCTACGGTCATCGAAAGCAGGATATCAACTATCACTTTATAGAAGTTCCTTGAGTACAGACCTTTTCTTCGAGTGACATAGAACACGATAACAAAGGTTATAAAGATAATTACCAGCTCCGGAATCACTGTGTACACAAACATGGCTACAATTTCCCAGAACCCCTTATCCTCGAGCGGAGACTCCGAGTGCAATAATATTCCCAGTAAAATCACCAGGACATTATACAGTTCCACCAGAAAGGTATATGCCACTATCCTCTTCAGCGTGATTATCTTCACCGGTGACTGTACGACAGACCGGGCGCAAGATCTACTTTTGCGTTCCTGCTTCATATCCGTCCGGGGAGTGCAAGAAGATCACACTTTGTCAGAAAAACGCTCAGGTATGCGCACCACTATGCTCAGTTCCAGCATTGCAGGCTTATTGAGCGCATACGGAGGCCTGAAGATCGTCTGAGCAGTCCTTGCAAAGCGTATCCAGAAATCCCAGCTACGTGCCTTCTTGCGGCTCACCAGATTGATAGTTCTGACACGTTTGGAAAGATGGCGCACCCAGCCTCCTGACAGGCGGTCCTTATCTGTAGTGCGCGCTTCTATCCTCTTCAGATCCAGATAACCGAAATGAAACAAGTACAAGTGTTTCTCTATGTGATAATTGTGTCCTTTCACCCTATGAAAGCCCGAACCCCACGTCACAGGACGTGTAATCACCGACGCCTTGGTATACCGCGTACTGAGCAGCCCGTACCGTCTTTGGGACAAAAACTGCCGGGACGGATCTATCTCCCCCTCGCATGTCGTATTCTGTCCCACGTCCACTCCCAGCCCCGAATAGGAAGTACGCAGTTTCAATGATCCGAGAAACTCAGCCAGCCCCATTTTCAGACTGGGGTCTACTATAAGGAATTCATCCGTATCCGTGCCTATGGCCATCTCATACCCTTTCTCCCTCATCAGTTCAGCGGCCCTCTGGGAAAGGAACCTGGAGCGCCGCTTGTCGAACTCCACCACCTTCCCGGGGATCTTGTCACACACATGCACATTTACGTCCGGACACCAGTCCGGTACAGGCTGATCCCTGCCGTCCAAAAAGACATACAGATTCTCTCTTCCGAGTTCCGCGCCATAATATTCCACCCACTTTCTGAGAAAGAACTCATCGTTCCGGACCATTGTCAATGCGCATATTTTTTTCATAAATGGATATATTCTTAATATATTTACAAAATTATAACATATTTTCCAGATAATGGAATAAATTTTGAAACAGGGAGCCTCGATGAAAGCCGACACAAAATACACCATCATTCTAAAACTGCTGACCGCTATAGCTCATCTGCCGTTGTCCGCACTTTATCACCTGAGCAATTTCGCATACTTCGTCATCTACCGCCTGGTCCGCTATCGGCGCGACACCGTCAGGAGCAATCTTGAGCGCGTATTCGGAAAAGATGACAAAGACCGGATACTGCAACTTGAAAAAGGATTCTACCGTCATTTCTGCGACTGCTTCGTAGAGACGGTGAAACTGCTGCATATATCGGACAAGGAAGTGGACGAGAGAGTGAAGGTGACAAATGGGGAATACATAGACGGTATCATCCGGTCAGGACATCCTGTCGTGCTGTTCCTCGGGCACTACGGCAACTGGGAATGGGTGCAGGCCATAATCCGGCATTTCAGTGAGCCGCTTATAGGCGGTCAGATATACGCTCCGCTCAGCGACAGGGTAATGGACAGGGTAATGCTTAGTATCCGCTCCCGTTTCGGACTGGAATGCATACCTCAGCACAAAGCTGTCAGAAGGCTTATTCAGATAATAAATGACGGACAGCTGTTCGTAATAGGCTTCATCTCCGACCAGAGACCGGGAGGAGCAGTCCTTCGCCACTGGACGGACTTTCTCGGACAGGACACTCCTTATGCCACAGGTGGCGAGACCATAGGCAATCATGTCGGAGCAGATTTCGTTTACCTCGATGTAGAAAAAACATCCAGAGGCCACTATCGTATGACTTTCTGCCCCATAACACCTGACCCGGAAGACAAGGAAGAGTTTCCGTACACCAGAGGATTTTTCAAGATGTTGGAGAAAACGATTTACCGTGCGCCGCAATACTGGCTCTGGTCACATAAACGCTGGCTGCGTCAGAGAAACTGAGGGTGGAAGATGGGATTCGAACCCACGACCCTTGGTGCCACAAACCAATGCTCTAACCAACTGAGCTACATCCACCATATACCCTTTTTCTCTCAAAAGGGACTGCAAATATAAGAATACTTTTCTTATTCACACAAAATTTCTATATTTGGAGAAAATTTTTAACGATTTCAACAAACACTAACTATCTATTCATGGCACGAGAAATCAAATTCTCCCTTGTATACAGGGATATGTGGCAATCATCGGGAAAATATGTCCCCAGGGTTGACCAGTTGGTGCAGATTGCGCCGGTTATTATAGAGATGGGCTGCTTCGACAGGGTCGAGACCAACGGAGGAGCGTTCGAACAGGTGAACCTCCTCTTCGGAGAGAATCCCAACAAGGCCGTAAGAGCCTGGACCGCACCATTCAACAAGGTCGGCATCCAGACGCACATGCTTGAGAGAGGCCTCAACGCCCTCCGCATGAATCCCGTACCAAGAGATGTCAGGGCCCTTATGTATAAGGTGAAGGCCAAACAGGGCACCAATATCTCCCGTTCGTTCTGCGGCCTCAATGACCACCGCAACCTGAAAGACTCCGTCATACTGGCCAAAGAAGGCGGCATGATCTCCCAGGTCGCGCTCAGTATCACATATTCGCCCGTACACACCGTAGAATACTACATGGACATCGTGGACAAGGTGGTGGAATACGGCTGCGACGAGATCTGCCTCAAGGACATGGCCGGCATCGGCCGCCCTGCATTCCTGGGCCGTCTGACCAAATGCATCAAGGACAAATATCCCCATATCGTCGTACAGTACCACGGTCACTCGGGTCCCGGCTTCTCGGTAGCCTCCATGCTGGAGGTGGCCCGCGCCGGTGCCGACTATCTGGACGTGGCCATGGAGCCGCTTTCCTGGGGCAAGATTCATCCGGACGTTATCACGATCCAGGCCATGCTGAAGGATGCCGGATTCCTCGTAAAGGACATCAACATGGACGCCTATATGGAGGCCAGAAGACTCACCCAGACTTTCATCGACGATTTCCTGGGCATGTTCATAGAGCCGAACAACTACATCAGCTCGTCTCTTCTGGTAGGCTGCGGCCTGCCCGGCGGCATGATGGGCTCCATGATGGCAGACCTCAAGGGCTTCCAGAGCGCCATCAATATGTCCCTGCGCAACCAGGGCAAGAAGGAGGTCTCCCTCAACGAGCTGATGGTGATGCTCTTCCAGGAAGTCGAGTACGTATGGCCCAAGCTCGGTTATCCCCCGCTCGTAACTCCTTTCAGCCAGTACGTGAAGAACACCGCGCTGATGAACCTGATGCACACCCTCAAGGGCGAGCCCAGATGGAAGACGATAGACAAGGACACCATGAACATGATTCTCGGCAAGACCGGCAAGCTGCCCGGCGAACTGGCCCCGGAGATCCTGGACATCGTCAAGGAGAAGGGACTGGAGTTCTACACCGGCAATCCTCAGGACGCTTTCCCGGACGAGCTGCCCAGATTCATCGAGGAGATGAAGAAGGAAGGCTGGGACCGCGGGCAGGACGACGAGGAGCTCTTCGAGTTCGCAATGCACGAGCGTCAGTACCGCGACTACAAGAGCGGCGTGGCCAAGGAGCGTTTCAACAAAGAGCTTGAGGCAGCCCGTGAGAAAGCCGGAGCACCCAAGGTAGTCACCCGCAAGGTGGTAGAAGTACCCGCCTTCGACATCGAGAAAGTCATGGCAGAGCATCCCAAGGCCATGCCCATCCAGGCTGTCGCAAAAGGCAAGCTGATATGGAGATACAATGTCGCTGACGACAGCACCGCTCCCGCCATCGGCACCAAGTTCGAGGAGTGTACACCTGTCTGCTACATCCAGACCTATTACGGAGTAGAACCCGTATATGCGCCCATCACCGGCAAGCTCATCCAGGTCGAGGTAAAGCACAACGAGAACGTGGACATCAACCAGGTACTCTGCTTCATCGAGTAGAATCATCAACTAAGATATTCGGAATAACAGAGCCAACCGGTAAATAAAAATGGAGGAAGCATCACACAAATGATACTTCCTCCGTTTTTTATCGTTCAGATTGTTTTAGAATTCGGCCGGTCCTTTATATACGGCGTGATGGGTATATTCATCCTCATCCATAAGTTTGGCATCAATAATGATATTGTCCCCTTCGTATGAGATGTCAAGAGTCCCCGACATAAACTCAAGCTGATAATCTATCGATAGATTATAAAAATAAGAATTGTCTACCGAGAAAGTCATGACATCAGTCATACCCGGCTCGGACAATACATATTGGCCGGCAGGAGGCAGTTCACTGCCTTTCTCCGGTTCCGGACCGTAAAAGTCAAAGAAGTATTCGTATTTATCTGTGTAAATCCTGCAGGTCCAGTTGTCTTCTCCTGCATTGCCATATTTGCCAAAGTAACTTCCGGAGAACCTGGTCATGATATTGTCATAGTAATAGCCTGATGTCGGAGCTTCCTGGGTAACGCTGACGGATGCCTCGATGACCTTGTCGTTATATGAGTAGCTTATAATGACATATGTGGCTCTTACACTTTTGTCATTGGAGGCTGCTGTAAAAGTCACACCTTCGTCTGAGCACCTGAAATCACTCAGCCATGTGGACTCTGTTCCGGCGGATATCTGTCCTCCTTTTACCGGATTGATTATTTCATAGTCAATCCTGCATTCTCCTCCTTCTGCTGGAACAATCAGAGAAGTGGTGATTATATTGATCTCAGGGTCAAGTATTTTTATCGCCACATTGAGGAGGGCGGCAAAGTTCTTGCCCTGCGCGTCTGTCAGAACCACGCTGATGACGCCGGTCGTCTCGGCAAACAGATTGTCCTCAGCGGGAGCGGTGATGCTCATCACGGAGTTCTCCTCGTCTACAGTGGTTCTCCAGCCGTCAGGCTTATTGACGGTCATCACTGTCACATTGCCGGTCATGGTGTAGCTGATCTCTTTTGTGTCTCCAGCGTTGAAATAAACGGTGTCCGCGTCGGATTCGAACCTGAAGCTGAGCTCGGTGGTCTTGGGAAGAGTTACTACGTTTCCTCCCTTGAGCGTGATATAGTAATAGTCGTCATCCTCCTCGATGCCTTCAAGGAAGGACTCCCCGTCCTCACCGTCACGGGCTTCGGCGCGGATGCCCGTATCTTCCCAGCCGTCTCCGTTATTGATCTCCCAGTTGCCTGTCTCTTCATTGATGCGCACCTGGGGTGCCTCCGTGGTGACGGGTATCCTCTCTCCGTCAATGGTCACGAAAGTGCCGTCCGAGTAGGCCCAGTACCATACGCCGTCCTCCTCCTTCACTATGAGCGAGAGGGCCTCCGTGGCGGTTCCGGGTTCTCCGTTACTGATGGATATCCTCTCTCCGTTGGACAGGATGATGTCGTATCCGTCCGCGGTCTCCTCAATGTCGTCAACGGTGAGGCCGCTTTCTATCCGGTTGATCAGTTCGTTGAGAGCATTTATGTTGTCCTGTTCGGCCCTCACCGCCTCTTCCAGGTCGGCTATCCTTTCCTCCAGATCGGTAAGGGAATTTCTCAGTTCGGTGTCGTCGTACTGGCTGCAGGAGAAAAGCGCGGCCAGTGAAATCAGAACAGCCGCGAATAGACAGGCTATGCGGCTCGGGTTCGGTAGTTGTTTCATAAGCGTGAATTTAAAAAATTAAACCACTACAAATTTCAACAATTTCATTGATATTTGCAAGGTTTAATCCAATAATAAGTGACCCCGATTAGTCGGTTTTCTTCTTTCTAAGGAGGCTGTACGTCAGACAGGCCACGAGGACGAGGAATGCGGCCAGGATGATGAGCATCTCGGTCACATGCTCCATAGGAGCCACCCAGATCTCGTTGAACAGGTCTATGCGGCCCATGATCTCCACCGGAGTCCAGAATACGATTACCGTGGCTATGGCCATACGGATGTTGGCACCCCAGGAGGAGATCCTGAGCTGCTTGATGAACATGAAGACGGCTCCTATCAGACAGCCTGCGCCTATGAGCAGGGTTACAGGGTGATGGTCACCCAGGAAACGGGAGTCGTAGCAGAACATCAGCAGCAGATAGCAGGCCCACATCATCATGTTGAGTTCCATGAACGTGGTGATGGAAGTGTGGCGGGTCAGCGGACGGGTGACAATCTCGTCCTTGCGCTTGCCGAAGATACGCTTCTGTATCCAGGTGATGAAGTAGCAGCCTGTCTTGACGCTGAAGATATACACGGTCATAATCAGCATCCAGAAGCCGAATGTGGCCGGCATGATCAGGTACTCGGGCTTGGTGACCACCTCGCCGTTCACTATCTCCGGCTGTACTCCGTAGCGGGCGGCATAGTACTGGAGCAGGAACTCCACCCAGCCGGTCCAGAAAAGCAGGCCGCCCACCAGTCCGAGGATGGTCTGCCTGGTGTCGCCCTTGACGAAGACTCCGGCAATCACGATGCCCAGTCCCACTGCTCCCATAGCGAAAGCACAGCCGTGCAGGGCCGACTCCGGAAGAAAATGTTCCATGAGAATCATCAGCGCATGTCCCAGGGGCATTGCGCAGAGAACTACCAGAAATGCCACCAGGGTCCTGCCCCAGTATCTTCTGGCCTTGACAGGTGATGTTTCTGCTGTTTCCATAATATATGTGATTATACTACATGCTCCACTCGGTACCTTCCTTGGTGTCCTTAATGGTGACACCGAGTTCCTTCAGCCTGTCACGGATACTGTCGCTGGTGGCGAAATCCTTACGGGCCTTGGCCTCGCGACGGACCTCCAGAATCATCTCCATCAGTCCTTC
>CALVDG010000028.1 GCA_944326255.1 uncultured Bacteroidales bacterium | reverse complement strand
TTTCAAGACCCTCTCCCAGACCCTCTCCAAGGGAAAGGGCTCTGTCGCTTCGCTCCTTGCCGGTCCAAGGTGGCATCAATCGGTGCCCTTTTGTCGTGGAAGAGGTGACGCTGTATTGTATTTCATGGAAGAATGGCTATATTTGTGCACTCTTCTGCAGAAGGCCCTTGAACGGGGTTGGCGGGAAGAGGAAAATGTTGACGTTAATGTGATGCATCCTTCTGATTCTCAAACTTCGCAACTTTGACTCAAGAGAAGGTGGCGGCAACGTAACGTCTGCGTGATGTGTATATGTTATCGACGATGTACATATCGGCGTGGGCTTTCTGCGTTGCTCGTTCTCTTGAGTGGGCATGCGAAGGCCTGAGAGTCAGAATGAGCAAAAGTATGATTCCCACGCTTTTTCGTGCAGATGATACATATAGGACAGTTGATAGAGCGGACGCTTAAGGAACAGGGACGGACAGTTACGTGGTTCGCCGGTCAGCTCTGCTGTACACGTCCCAACGTCTACAAGATATTCAAGAAAGACAATATGGACATCAAGCTCCTCGTCCGTATCTCGGACATTCTGCAAGTGGATTTTTTCTCAGTGTACTCCAGACAGAGGCAGGAAAGAAATGCTGTTTCCAAAAAGGAGACAGATATGTAACCATTTGAGCATCGGTGAATTTTACCGAATACGCATTTGGCTGCCTACCTTTGCGGCCAAATTCAAGATTTAATATGATGAAGAACTTTTTCAGGTTTCAGGCAGCGGCTATCATGATTGCGCTGCTGTTTTTTATGACCACAGGCTGCGACAAAGGCAGTCCTGTATCGAACGGATACAATGATGATTACGAGAACCCTGGCAACGGTAATGGTAATGGCAATGATGACGATATTCCCGGCACTTCTGACTACAAGACGCTTATTATCGGCACTTGGGGGTTCACATATTTCTCGTATCAGATAATAGATACGGATCCGACAGACGGAGAAGACTTTACTGAGTTCATTGAGGAGACTGTGCCTGTTGGTCAGGAGAATGTGATAGGATTTGATGGAAACGGAATTTATTATGAAGAAGATTATAATAGTGGAGATTTGATTCCGGCAGGAACTTATTCTATTGTGGATGATATGCTTTATTTGAGATATGATGGAGAACCCGGTTACTATGCGAATCAGATATCATTTGAGGGGAACGACTATGTGCTTTTCACGATGACAGGAGATGAGGTGGGGTATTCATACATTGTCAAGCAGGGCCTTGGAAGAATAGACTATAAAGTACGTTAATTCATGCGGATAAGTAAAATGAATTATAGAGATAATACTAATAATAAATTAAAAGACAATGAAAAGATTTATGTTTGGTGCCGTAATAGTACTGGCATTGTTGATGACTGTCAGCTGCAATAAGGAAACGAGTCCGGAAAACCGTATACTGGGGACGTGGGGACTTGTTCAGGAACGTGTTCATTATGAGGATGCAGATCCTTCAGATGGAATTGATGTCCGACCGGATGAGGTTTATTCTTATGAACCGTATGCCTTTCAGTATAGATTTGGAGATTATGGTGTATTGTATTATAGGGAATATGGAGAAGATGACTTCTATGCGGTAGGAACATATTCTTTTGACGGAACTGTCTTAGTAATGGATGGTGATGTAATGGATGGTGATGAGTACCCTATAAGATTTAATGGAGATAATAAATTTGAGGTAGAGTATGTAGAAGTAGAGGCTTATTATGGTTGGGTAGTGGTTTCCACGCAGTATTTTGAACGGATGGATTGATAAGCATGAGCGCAAAATAGTGGCTTGATACTACTTTGAGATGATTATGCCAAACGCAATATCAGGATTACGGACAGCAGTTGGAGCAGTGCTTCTACTGCTGTCTGTTTTGGAATGCATTCTGTGGTTTTGAATTTTTTTGATAATTGTTTAGTCGGTGGATTTTTATGCTGAGTGAGACTCATAGGTTGAGGAGGTCGTCTATGGCAGCGGTGTCTGCGGTGCTGGCGGCTCTGGCTGTGGCGGGCTGCGGGAACAGGAACGCTGAGGTTGAACGGCTTATGGCTGAGAGGGATTCCCTGTTGCGTTCGCTTGAAACGCAGTCCGTGGAGTTTGACAATTATGAGCAGACGGTCGGGATTCTGAACGCTACTCTGGACTCTATCTCCGAGCTGGAGAATCTGATATTTCTAAATACGGGTGAGCCTCCGTTTTCCAAAGAAGCATTGAAATACAATTTGATGCGCTTTGAAACCGTGCTGGATGAGCAAAGTGAGAAGATACGTCAGCTGGAAGAGCGCCTGGCCCTGAGCCATGACTCGACGGCCCAGTCTATGAGGCTTATAGCGCACTTGAAGGAGCAGATAGAGGCAAAGAACGGCGAGATTGCAAGGCTGAGGGCGGAGCTCGGACGGAAAAATGCCGATATCGGGAAATTACGCGGACAGGTTGCTTCGCAGAGTGCGCGTATAGACGAACTTGACCGTAAATCGGATGTTCAGATGAAGGCTCTTGCCGTGCAGGATTCGATGCTGAATACCGGTTATGTCCTCATTGCCTCAAAGAAGGAGTTGAGACAGATGGGGCTTCTTAAAGGAGGCAGACTGGCTGCGGATGCCGCCATTGATTATTCTGCCTTCACACCTGTGGATATCCGCAAGTGGAACGCTGTGACAGTTCTGGGCAAAAGACTAAAGGTGCTTACCGCCGCGCCTTCATCCTCTTACGGCATAGTCAGCCTAGGTGACAGAAACTGGATGCTGACGATAAGCAGTGTCTCCGATTTCTGGCGGACTTCCAGATTTCTTATTATACAGACAGATTGATAGAATTACGCTATGACTCCAAAATTTAGGAAAATACCTGTGATACTTCTGGCGGCACTGCTGTTCATGGTCAACATGCCGCTGTCGGCCCAGCCGACACTTAAGCACACTGTGGATATCGGCGAGACGCTGGCCTCAATAGCCCGGAGATACGGTACGACCGAGGCCCGGATCATTGAGATTAATCCCGAAGCTGCCGATTTCATCTATGTCGGGATGCAGCTTACCATCCCGCTCGCACCCGCACCGCAGTCAGCTGAGAACTCAGGACAAGCACATGACGGGCCTGATGCATTTGAAACAGAGACCATATTACCTCTGCTGCAGCAACAGACAGATGTATCCGTTCAGGGAACTGTGGAGAAAGATTCACCTGGAACCTGGCGTAAGGAGGAAGACGAACGCAAATGGACTTTCTACGAAGTACAGTTTATGGCAACGTCTTTCAAGTCGGTCAAGGCTTCCGGTAAGTACGGCCTCGGAGTCATAGCACTTCCGTGGGAGGTCGCTCCCGACCTGTGTGTCGGAGGGCATATGTCTTTAGCGGTTAATTTCGGATTGGCCTCAAAAGGCTGGGAAACCTTTACTGCGATGTTCGGACCTCAGTTGGGATACTATTTTACTCCCGCAGTATTCTTAGCCGTACCTTTGGATGTCGTGTGCGAAACAATGGTCGGCAGCAACACAAAACAACTTGAACAAATTGGAGCGGAAGATACATTCTGGGGACTGTCACTGTTGCCGTCCATCTACATCGGGAAAAAGTTCGGAGTGTATGCAGGCCTTGTTTTGAATATCCCATTTGTGGACAATGCTGAAGTAACCTGCGGTTTCCGCACCGGCATCTATTTCTGACCTCAGTTGTATGCCCGTGCGGATATAGTAACCTTGTTTGTGAAGCGGTGGTGCGGTGTGAATGGGATAGCGGTTGATTTTCAGTTAGTTGCAAGATGCACTGCACATTTGGCCACTTTTAAAATAGGTCAAATGTGCAGCATTTTAGTATAAGTGGCTTATATTCAGATGTATCACTTTAAGGAGTGCACCGCCAGTTCAGAAATCAGGCAAGTAGTGGAGTCTTGTCGGATGCTTTAGCGGTCGGTCAAGGGATTCAGTCGCGCCGGAGGAGGAAAGTGAGGGGGATATGGAGGCGGGAGGCCCAGTCGCGTTCGACATGTGAGGCTCCGGGGAAGACGCGTGTCTGCCAGTATGGTGCTGACCAGCCGAAGGTAGTCAGCAGACTGTCGAGGCGGTCCTGGTAGGGTGGATAGAGGGCATCCATGGTGGAGTCTCCGCGGTCGGTATACAGCAGGCATGAGCCTGGCTCGGGCAGGTTGTCACCAAGGTAGCGGATAAAGGCTTCGAATACTGTCTTGGACGTATCCGATGTGTCTGAGTATGAAGAACTGGATATCATGGGCAGATGGGTGGACATGCAGGCCGCGCCACCGAATGTGTCGGGGTACTCGCACAGGGCATAGAGGGAGATGAGACCGCCCATGCTGGAGCCGGCGATGAAAGTATTTTCCTTGTCAGTAAGAGTCGGATAATGCGAGTCAATGAACGGCTTGAGTTCAGTGACCAGGAACTGCAGGTATTCGTCAGCCTCGTACCTTGTTCCGGAGGAGAGCATGTGCCTCAGAGCAGTAAGGCTGTCGGTGCCGCCCAGATATGAGAGGACTTTCTCGGGAAAATATTCTCCGTACCTGTTGTCTCCATGGGCGATGCCGACTACGATGAACTCTCTCGTGCTGTCAGCGGCCATGAGCCGTCCGGCTGTCTCGTCAACCTGCCACTCCTGATGATTCCAGGTGCTGGTGGAGTCAAAGAGCATCTGTCCGTCATGCATGTACAGTACCGCGTACTTCTTGTCAGCGGAATATCCGTCAGGTAGCCAGACATATACTTGCCGCGGACTCATATACCGGGACTTGAACCACGGATATTCTTCCACGCGGCCGTATGCCGTGTGGATTTCCGAGCCGTCTTTCAGCAGGTCGATGACGCCTCCGTCGCAGATGAGGTAGCCGCGCAGGTCCTGACGTGATGCAATCAGATCGGCTGCCTTTTCCTTGCCTGCTACCATGCAGTAAGTGGCATAGGCATCCGACAGGGCTCCTCCGCGGACGGTGTCGTTGCAGATAACCGTCGCGCTGAGCAAGTCCTGCTGTACTGGATATCCGGTGACGGGGTTGATGGAGTGGGCGTATTTCTTCCCGTTGATGATATAGAACTTGCGGTAGTTGCCGGAAGTGGTGATGCCGCAGTCGGTCAGATAGACGATTTTCTGGATATTTTCCCCGGCTGTCTGCGAGCCGTCCACCGGAGCGTCAATGCCGATGCTCCACTCCCTGCCGGAGGCATTTACCCCCTTGCAGACTATCTCCATGCCCACTTCCACCAGGTAGTTCCGTACTCCGAGACTGTCCAGCAGGTCCGCTACTACGTCGCAGGTGTAGCCTTGTGCGATGGCGTTGAAGTTGAGCTGCACGCGAGGGTCCTTCTTGATGAGCCTGCCGTTCTCTAGGCAGATGAGATCCATGCCGACAAAGGTCTTGAGCGAGTCTACTATGCGGGCTGTCCGGGCATCGTTGCGGATGCTGTCCATCGTCTCCACTGACTTGAACCCGAATCCCCAGAAGTCGAAGAGCGGCCCTCCGGACACGTCGAAAAGGCCGTCGGTCTCTTCCCACAGTTTCCGGGACATCTCATACAGCTCCAGGAAGTACCTGTCGGGGACACAGTCCTCGCCGCGGTTCCATCTGGATAGAAGCGAGCCGCGGTTGTAGCCGGATATTGAGAAGTCGATATCCTGCAGCCGCCTGCTTACCAAAGTGATGATGCTGTCCTCATCCGCAGGTGCCGGCAGTCCTTCGGGTGCTGAGTATATGATGTGGAATGTGCCTCCCTGGGCGTATCCTTCTATTCTTCTGTATTCGGTGTGTGTTGAGCATGAGAATATTAAACTGGCAGCTGCTGTGAAGATAAGGATGAACGGGATGTTTCGCATGATGGCATGATTTTAGTAAAATTCTTATCTGTTTGCAAAACTAAGAAAATTTAATGCATCTTTGTATTCGTAAGTGAAATATTGAAATGAAGAATAATAGTTTGAAAGCAGTGTTGTGGGCGGTGATGGTATCAGCATTTTTGCTGACCTCCTGTAAGAAGGACGATGATGAAACGAGAGACTATATGTCCGGCTCTGTAAATTTTGATTTTCCGACTTATGCCGTGGCCGGTCAGTATGTGGAGTCGTATGCGTCAGGAGTGACAACGCCGGCCGATGCTGAGTATGTATGGGTCTCGCATGATCTGAATATCAGCGAGACCGACACGGTCAGAGGCCAGTCTATAGCATTTTATCTTCCTGAAGAACCCGGAGAGTATACTATGACTGTGTACGCCATGCATCCTGAATATTATTCAATGACAAACAGTGCGACAGTTACAGTCATATCCTCAGATATAAGCGATGTGGGAGGAATGTTTCCCGGTGAGGAGGAATTTACGGATCCAAGGGACGGAGAAACATACTACGTCAGGTCTTACGGCAGCCTTAAGTGGTTTACCCAGAATCTTCGTTATGCAGGTACTCAGTCGGACACGCTTGGATGTCTTTATGAGAACTCGGAGGGAATAGATATGGTGTTCGGACGGCTGTATTCATGGAATGATGCTACGGGCGGGGTTTCGGGCAGCGGTCTCGGCGGAGGGCCTCAGGGCGCATGTCCGGAAGGTTGGTCAGTCCCTACCAATGAGGACTGGGAGAATCTGGCGGCTGCTGTCGGAGGGCAGGAGTACGGTTTCATGGACAAATGGACCGGTCTGGGAGTTGAGATGTCTGCGGCGATAACTCTTTCCGGAGTGCCGATGTGGCCATATTCACCTTATAATGATCACTCAAACTCTTCAAAGTGGAACGGTTTCCCTTCCGGTAACTCCAGGGACAGTTACGGGGATTTCGAGAATATCTCCACTTACGGTATGTGGTGGTCGTCCTCCGAGATGGATGAGGGCACGGCTCCTTACCGCTATATCTACTACGATTCAGATACTTTCGATGTATATTATACGGACAAGGACACTTACGGAGTCTCTGTCAGATGTGTGCAGGAGATAGAATAACGATTAAAAACAGATGAATATGAAACGCGGTTATGTAGTGCTTATCGTCATAGTGGCGGTAGTACTGGTGTTGTTTTTCTGGGTCAAGGGCATGTACAACTCCATGGTCAGGATGGACGAGGGGGTGTCAAGTGCCTGGGCTCAGGTGGAAAATGTTTATCAGAGAAGGGCGGATCTGGTGCCCAATCTGGTGGCTACGGTAAAGGGCTATGCCGAGCATGAGTCATCCACGCTGGAAGCAGTGGTCAATGCAAGGGCAAAGGCCACTCAGATGACAGTGGACCCGTCCGGCCTTTCGGAGGCGGAGATCGCAAGGTTTACGGAGGCTCAGGATGAACTGGGTGCGGCAATCGGCCGTCTGCTCGTCTCGGTGGAGCGTTATCCGGACCTGAAGGCCAATCAGAATTTCAGGGACCTGCAGGCTCAGCTTGAGGGCACGGAGAACAGAATTACGGTGGAAAGACAGAAGTTCAACGAGGCGGCCCGGAATTACAATGTCACGATACGTAAGTTCCCCAACAACATCTTCGCCGGTATGTTCGGCTTTGAGAAGAAGGGCTATTTCGAGGCTTCTGAGGGAGCGGAACAGGCACCTGCCGTAAGTTTTGAGTGATGACAGCGGCTGATCTGCTAAGGAAGGAGAACAAGGACAGGCTGGTGAAGGCCATCGGCACAGCCGAGAAGAATACTTCCGGGGAGATACGGGTACATCTGGAGCAGGTCTGCAAGGGGGATCCGTATCTGCGGGCTGCCTATGTGTTCTCCAGGCTCGGCATGTTCAATACCAAGGACCGGAACGGAGTGCTGATCTATCTGGCCATGAAGTCCCATAAGTTCGCTATCGTGGGGGACTCGGGCATCAATGCCAGGGTCGGAGCCGGTTTCTGGAACGATGTCAAGGACGCGATGGCCACCGATTTCCGTGCCGGAAATTTTACCGTCGGTATGGAGAAGGCCATAGTGGCCGTAGGGGAGAAGCTCAAGGCGTTCTTCCCTTATCAGAAAGATGATGTGAATGAACTTCCTGACGAGATATCTTATGAGGACAATCAGAATGACAATTAGAAGTCTACCGGTACTTCTTGTCGCAATAGTGGTTTTTGCCTTCCAGGCGGCGGCACAGGTTCCGGAGAAGCCGTCCGTACCCAGGGCTGTCAATGACTTCGCCGGCATCTTCTCCGCCTCAGATGCGGAGTATATGAACCGGGTGCTGGTGTCTTTCGCCGACAGCACTTCCAACCGCATAGTGGTGGTGACGGTCAATGACCTCGGCGGTATGGACCCGGCGATGTTCGCCTATGAGATAGGAGAGCGGTGGGGTGTCGGTTCGGAAAAGTTCGACAACGGAATCGTGGTGCTGGTGAAGCCGAAGACATCCTCTTCTTCCGGTCAGGTATATATTGCTGTCGGTTACGGTCTGGAGGGAGCGATACCCGATGCCATAGCCAAGCGTATTGTCGAGAATGAGATGATACCACGCTTCAGGGAGAATGACTATACAGGTGGTGTGGCTGCTGCTCTGAACGTGCTGATGCGGCTCTCTGCCGGTGAGATATCCTACAAGGAGTACGAGGAGTCTGTCAGTGACGGTGCCGGCGGTTTCGTCGCGCTCGGATTTATCATATTGTTCATCATAGTGCTCGTGATTGCCCGCCGTAACGGTCCGACCAATATAGGCCACGGCGGCTCATCGGTGGCCGACGCTATCTTCTGGTCTTCCATTCTCAGCGGAGGCCGCAGTCATGGCGGCGGCTTCTCCGGCGGCGGCTTTTCCGGTGGCTTCGGAGGAGGAAGTTTCGGCGGCGGCGGAGCCGGTGGCAGTTGGTAGCGTCTTCTCCGCCGGAACTTCCGACTAAAGCCCCTTCCTTGGAAGGGGTCAGGCCTCTTCCAAGGAGTCGAAGGCCTTTATGATCTTGGTGACGAGGGGATGGCGCACCATGTCCTCGGTGCCGAAATTGATGACCGCGATGCCCTTAATGTTCTTGACCAGTTCCACTCCGCGCATCAGCCCCGAGTCCCGTTTGTTGGGCAGGTCGATCTGAGTCGCGTCTCCCGTGACGATAAACTTAGCGTTGTTGCCCATACGGGTCAGGAACATCTTCAACTGCCCCAGCGATGTGTTCTGGGCCTCGTCCAGGATGACGAACGCACTGTCCAGAGTGCGGCCTCTCATATAGGCCAGAGGTGCTATCTGGATGATGCCCTCCTCCATGAGTATCTGGAGCTTGCGGGGCTGGATCATGTCGTGCAGGGCATCGTACAGAGGCTGCAGGTACGGATCCAGTTTCTCCTTCATGTCTCCCGGAAGGAAACCCAGCCTTTCTCCGGCCTCCACAGCCGGCCTTGTCAGGATCAGTTTCTTGACTTCCCTGTTTTTCAAGGCTCTTACAGCCAGAGCGATGGCAGTATAGGTCTTGCCTGTGCCGGCCGGACCGAGGGCGAAGATAAGGTCGTTCTTGTAGTATTCGTCCACCAGCCTGCGCTGGTTTCTGGTCTTGGCTCTGACTATCCGTCCCTCATTGCCGTAGACGATGTTGTAGGCGTCATCGCTTTTCAGGGCCTTCTGTTCCTGCACTTCACAGGGGTAGGACTTGTAGTCCAGGAGCCTGTCCAGCTCACTGTCACTCAGGATGTGGCCTTTCGCAACGGCATCAATGATGGTCTCCAGACGCTCTTTCAGCATGTCAACTTCCCCGGCATCTCCTTTTATTCTTATTTCGGAGCCTCTGGCCAGGACTTTCACATCGGGAAAGTAGTGCCTGATCTTCTCCAAAAGCTTGTCGTGTGCTCCGTATATGTCCACGGAATCTATGCCGTCTATGATTACGGTCTCTTGTCTCTCGTTCGTCTCACTCATCTTCAAACAGCGATTTTAATCTATTGTAGGTGTCTTTCATTTTCGTGTAATTGTATTCGTTCCTGAACTCCTCCTTTCTGTTCAGGAACTTCTCCACGGGCAGGACCGTGTATCTGTCTCCGTATCCTCCGGGCCGGGAGCACCATACCGGTACTGCCTCAAGCCCGGCCACATAGCTGTCTCCGTAAGAGGTGACGGCTATCTTGAGTATCATCATAAGTCCCAACTCGGTGTTTCTGAGGCTCATGTTGGATATAAAATTGCCCAGAGAATATGCGACCGGCGGCTCCACAGGCTGTACCACATGCGGGTGGCCTCCGATTACCGCATCGGCTCCGCATTCCAGCAGGAACTCAGCCCATTCCCTCTGGCGACTGTCCGGTTCCGTAGTGTATTCCTGCCCCCAGTGCGGCAGAGCAACGATGATGTCAGCCCCCCTTTCCGAGGCTCTTGCAAATGCCTCCCGTACATCGTATTTGTCCATCATGTTGACGATGAACGGATCAGGGACTCTGACTCCGTTTGTGCCGTATGTAAAATTGATGAATGCTACCCGGATGTCCCCGATTTCGGCTATGTATGGATTGTGCTCATATTCGTCCAGGCTGTCGCGGTACACTCCGGTTATCGGTACTCCTATCTCTTCATATTTGTCCAATGATGACGCCAGTCCTCTGCGGCCCTTGTCGCAGATATGGTTGTTGGCGCACAGAAACAGGTCAATGCCGGCTTCGGCTGCTTCTTCGGCAAGGGACTCCGGGGCGGAAAATGACGGGTAGCCCGTATACGGAGGGCCTCCGAGGCAGAATTCCATGTTGGCCACCGTGAAGTCAGCTTCGTCTATAAAGTGCTGAACATGATTGAAATAGGATGAGTAGTCGTAGGACGATGACTGCATTGAGTCTGCTCCTGGGATGAGGGCTGAGTGTATCTGCTGCCTGTGCTGCATGACATCGCCCATGAAGAGGATGGACAGTGTATCGACGACGGTGAGCAAAAAGGTTCCGGTCATCCGCTACTCCTGCAATAATTTAACGTTCTCAAAATCCAGTCTTACGGTCAGCCATTTCCGTAGTTTCTCCACATTCTCTCCGGATATGGGCTTTTCCGCACTCAGGATTACAAGTATCTCTTCCTGTCTCTTGCCGAGCGAATCCGGGTTGATGGAGTAGCCGCGGGTCATGGTCACGTTGGTCAGGCCGGGATACTGGGCCAGCAGCTCGTTGGTTATCTGCTCGTAGGGCAGTTCCCTTATCTTGTAGTTCTGCAGCTCTTTCCGCATAGTGTCTATTATCTGCTCCCGCTTGAGGATCTCCTGGTCGCTTCTCTCGTAGATGCTCTGAATGGCGACTCTGTCGGTCATCTCCCGCTGGTCGGTGGCGGCGTTCTGGCTTATGATGATCTGGTCGTCTGTGAAGCCGAACTCGTGCGCTGACTTGTAGACCAGGTTGAGCTCCTCATTGCTGAGAGCCTCTCCGGCTATGAACAGCTCGATCTTCGGAGGCTTTGCCCTGAAGTCAATGCTGTGGTCGTATATGTAGCTTCTGCTCAGTTCCTTGTTGGCGGCGATGAACTCTTTCGCCGTGTGGCTGAAGTTGTTCTCCCGGATCATGATGACGGCCGAGTAGACGCTCGGGATGATGATTATGATGACGAGTGCGGCTATCCAGCGGCTCACTCTTTTCTGTTTCGCCGGGTCGGTAAACGTGGCCATGGGGAACTTGAGATACTTGACGGCCAGTAGGGTGGCTATGGCGATGAAGATGCTGTTGATGGAGAACAGGTACAGTGCTCCGGCAAAATATTTCAGGCTGCCAGTGGCGAGCCCGAAGCCTGCGGTACACAACGGCGGCATGAGGGCTGTGGCAATGGCTACGCCTGAGATGACGGTGCCCTTGTCTTTCCGGCTGATTTCTATGATACCGGCCGAACCTCCGAACAAGGCGATGAATACGTCATATATTGTAGGATTGGTCCTGGTGAGCAATTCGGTGGGGTTCTCCAGTTCCAGTGGGGATACAAGGAAATATACCGTGGATGCCAGGATGCTGATTACGACCATCACAATCAGGTTCTTGAATGACTTTTTCAGAAAGGACGTGTCGTTGGTCCCCAGACCGTATCCGATACCGAATATAGGCCCCATGAGCGGAGATATGAGCATGGCGCCGATGATTACCGCTATCGAGTTGGTGTTCAGGCCTACGGACGCTACGATAATGGCGAAGGCCAGGATGTAGGCGTTCGGGCCTTTGAAGTCTATGTTGCTGCGGATATACTGGGAAGCCTTGTCGGTGTCGATATGGTCGCTCAGGCTCACTATATCACCGATGTATGTCTTGACTTTACTGAAAAAAGTCCTGAAATTGTTTTCCATCCGGCTTATTTTATCAATTAGAGTGTAAATATACATTTTTTTTGCTCTTGTGTTATTATTTGCCTATTTTTGTTGGATATAATTAAACTGTTTAATTTAAATAAATTGCTGAATATGAGAATCGTTAAGTTAATTATGACCTTGGCGGCGGCTGCAATGCTGCTGACAGGATGTGACTTTTTCCGCTCGCTTGTAGGAAAGCCTACTTCCAAGGACCTTGAAAGGATGAGACAGGAGGCAATGGAGCAGGAGCGTCAGCAGCGTGAGCAGGATTCTCTCAACAGGGTGAGGGCCCTTGAGCTGGAGCAGGCCAGAATCGCTGCTGAGAACTCGCTGGAGAATGCCGGAAAATATCATGTGATTCTCGGCAGTTTCAAGGTGGAGGGCAATGCTGAGAAGATGTATGCCACGCTGGAGAAAAACGGCTATAAGCCCAGGGTGATAGAATTCAACAATGGATTCGAGGCTGTTTCCGTAGCCGCTTATGATGATTACCGCGAGGCTATCAAGGCTATGCAGGATATTATGGAGTATCAGTTCTGCCCCGAGGATGTGTGGATATATGATGTCAATCAGAATATGCATGTTAAATAACAATAAATAATCAAGTCAGGATATATGAAAACAACAGCATTTACCCAGAAACACATAGCTCTGGGTGCCAAGATGGTTCCTTTCGCCGGATACAATATGCCGGTTGAGTATGTAGGTATCACTGAGGAACACAATACGGTCAGAAACGGAGTCGGAGTATTCGATGTGTCGCACATGGGTGAGATATGGGTAAAGGGTCCCAACGCCCTTGCATTCGTACAGTATGTATCATCCAATGATGCGTCGCTTCTCTATCCCGGAAAGGTGCAGTATGACTGCTTCCCCAACGGCAAGGGCGGTATCGTGGATGATTTTCTCGCATATTGCATTGACAGCCAGACATATCTGCTTGTAGTCAATGCCGCCAACGTGGAGAAGGACTGGAATCACCTCTGCGCCATCGCTCCCAAGTTCGGCCTTACTCCCGGTAAGGAGCTCTATAACGCATCGGACGAGATCTGCCAGCTCGCAGTGCAGGGCCCCAAGGCCATCCAGGCTATGCAGAAGCTCTGCGAAGAGGATATTACCGGTATGGAGTACTACACATTCAAGAAGCTGATGCTCGGCGGTGTGAGCGTGATCTTCTCCATCACAGGATATACCGGCGCCGGAGGATGTGAGATATACGCGGCCAACGAGGATGCCGACAAGCTTTGGAATGCAGTGTTTGAGGCCGGAGCCGAGTTCGGCATCAAGCCTATCGGACTGGGTGCCCGCGACACTCTCAGACTTGAGATGGGCTTCTGCCTTTATGGCAATGATATCGATGACACAACATCGCCTCTCGAGGCCGGTCTGGGCTGGATTACCAAGTTCTCCGAGGCCAAGGGCGATTTCCTTGACAAAGAGTATCTGCTGGCTCAGAAAGCCGAGGGTCTGAAGCGCAAACTCGTCGGATTCGAACTCATCGACCGCGGTGTGCCCCGTCACGGCTATGAGATCTGCGATGCCGCAGGTGCTGTCATCGGTCATGTGACATCCGGAACCATGTCTCCTTCCCTCAACATCCCCATCGGAATGGGTTATGTCAACACTCCGTTCAACAAAGCGGACACCGAGATATACATCAAGGTAAGGAACAGGCTTCTCAAGGCCAAGGTAGTAAAGACTCCTTTCTATAAGGCTTCGAAATAGTGAAACGCACAGCCTCCATTCTCATCCTGGCCGGTCTGTCTGCCGTACTGTCGTATGCGCAGAATGAAGAGGAGACCGCGAGATTGGAAGACCATGTTGTGTTCTTGTCATCGGATTCTCTGAGCGGCCGCCGTGCCGGAACTCCCGGAGAAGCGGCAGCGGCTGAGTATGTCTATGACTGCCTGTATGATGCGGGTGTCACTATGCTTTCCGGAAAGGAAGGCCTGGAGTTCTCCATCGCACTGGAGGACGATACGCTGACTTCCCGGAATGTAGTAGGAATAGTCGAGGGGTATGATGACAGACTGAAAGGTCAGTACGTGGTGATAGGAGCCAATCTGGACCATCTTGGGACCAATGTGATGACGGTGGACGGCAGAAGCGTGACGCAGATATTCCCGGGGGCGAATGACAATGCCTCCGGGATTGCCGTAATGATGGAAGTGGCCAGAAGGGTGGCCGCTTCCTCATTTTTCTTTAAAAGATCAGTGGTTTTTGCCGGATTCGGCGCAAAGGAGCAGGGGATGGCCGGGTCATGGTATTTTATCAACAGAACATTCCCGGATGCGGACAGTATCTCCCTTATGATAGACGTGAGGATGGTGGGCCGGTCAGGGCCGCTCAATCCGTTTGTCTACTATAACGGGGTAGCCAGTCCTGAGGTCAACAGTCTGATAGGGGGATTGGCAGAGGTTGGAGCGTTTTATATTCCGGAACAGGGAGAGGGCGTACTGCCTTCCGGAGATTATCTCCCTTTTTATGAGAAAAATATACCGGTGGTGCTGTTTACTGCCGGCAGTGACAGAAACATGAGGACGGTCAGGGATCAGGCCTCTTTTCTGGATTATGAGTCGATGGACTATATCAGCGACTTCATTTACAACTTTGTCAGGGAAGTTGCCAATATGGAACTGATGATAGACCGGCCTGAAGAGTATTGGACGGACGCGGCTGATTCGTCGGCGGCGGACGCAGGCGACAGAGTGTACTCTCCGTATGAGGTGGATACACCTCCTGAGTTCTTTAAGGGTGATGTGGGTACATTCCTCAGAGAGTGGGTGTATACGTACCTTAAGTATCCTGATGTTCCTTTGAATCAGGGTATATCAGGAACTATAACGGTAGAATTCATCGTGGAGAAGGACGGCAGTGTAACCAACGTCCGGGTGGTCAGGGGCAATGACCAGTATCTTGAGGACGAGGCGGTGCGGGTCATCGCGGCGTCTCCGAAATGGAAGCCGGGAGTCTTCGGAGGAGAGAAGGTCAGGGTCAAGTACTCTGTCCCGGTTGAGTTCAGATTGAAAAAAAGATAGAAAGAACGATATAAGATGTCAACGGATTACAATTTTTCAGAGATAGAGAGAAAGTGGCAGAAGTTCTGGGCGGAGAACGGGACTTACAAGGTGACAGAGGACAGCGGTAAACCGAAGTTCTATGTTCTGGACATGTTCCCGTATCCATCCGGGGCGGGTCTGCATGTGGGACACCCATTGGGATATATAGCCAGCGATATTTACAGCAGATATAAGCGTCTGCAGGGTTTCAACGTCCTGCACCCCATGGGGTTTGACGCCTTCGGCCTGCCGGCGGAGCAGTATGCCGTACAGACGGGCAGGCATCCGGCCCTTACGACGGACGAGAATATAGCCAGATACAAGAGCCAGCTCAACCGTATAGGCTTCTCGTATGACTGGACACGTGAGATACGCACCAGCGATCCCGCTTATTACAAGTGGACCCAGTGGGCATTCCTGAAAATGTTCGGAAGCTGGTATGACAATACTCTTGGGAAAGCGCGTCCTATAGAGGAGCTGGAGGCGTATTTTGCCTCGGAGGGCACTTCGGATGTGGATGCCGCCTGCTCCAGGGAGATGAGTTTCTCGGCAGCGGAGTGGAACTCCATGACGGAGAAAGAGCGTGCCGATGTGCTGATGAATTACCGCATAGCCTATCTGGGAGAGACATCCGTCAACTGGTGTCCTGCACTGGGAACGGTACTGGCCAATGACGAGGTCAAGGAAGGACTGTCTGTCAGAGGCGGCTATCCTGTGATTCAGAAGAAGATGCAGCAGTGGCAGCTGAGAGTTTCCGCCTATGCGGAGAGATTGCTCGGAGACCTGGATACTCTGGACTGGTCCGATTCCCTGAAGGAGATGCAGCGCAACTGGATAGGACGCTCGGAAGGAGCCGAGATGATCTTCAAGGTGGAGAACGGAGACAGGGTATATGATGTGACTATCTTTACGACCAGGGCTGATACTGTCTTCGGCGTGACTTTCATGGTGCTCGCTCCTGAAAGCGAGTGGGTGGACAGGTTTACTGCGCCTCAGATGCGCTCTCAGGTAGACGAGTATCTGGCCTCTGCGGCCAGGAAGACAGAGCGGGAGAGGATGGCCCAGACCCGTCAGGTAACGGGTGTGTTCACCGGTTCCTATGCTGTGAATCCTTTGACGGGCCAGAAGATACCTGTGTGGATATCGGAGTATGTGCTGGCCGGGTACGGTACCGGCGCCAT
This sequence comes from uncultured Bacteroidales bacterium, assembly GCA_944326255.1. GTDB lineage: Bacteria > Bacteroidota > Bacteroidia > Bacteroidales > UBA932 > Coprenecus. The sequence continues at coordinate 10,918 of CALVDG010000028.1, read as the reverse complement.
CATGGCTGTGCCGGCTCATGACAGCAGGGACTATGCTTTCGCCAGACATTTCAATCTGCCGATAATTCCGCTCATAGAGGGCTGCGATGTGTCGCAGGAGAGTTTTGACGCCAAGGACGGCGTGATGTGCAACTCCGGTTTTCTCAACGGAATGACTGTCAAGGAGGCGATACCGGCCGCCATAGCCAAGGTAGAGGAGATGGGTATCGGACGCAGGAAGATCAATTACCGGCTCAGGGATGCCATTTTCTCCCGTCAGAGATACTGGGGAGAGCCTTTCCCGATTTACTATAAGGACGGTGTGGCCGTTCCGATGGAGATGTCGGATCTGCCTCTGTGCCTGCCCGAGATAGACAAGTACCAGCCTACTGAGTCCGGGGAGCCTCCTCTGGCCAGAGCCAGGAACTGGGAATACAACGGCTGGCCTATAGAGAAGAGCACGATGCCCGGCTTTGCAGGCAGCAGCGCGTATTATCTGCGGTATATGGACCCCTGCAATGACAAGGCTCTGGTAGACCGTAAGAAAGACGAGTACTGGAGGAATGTGGATCTGTACGTCGGAGGGACGGAACATGCCACCGGTCATCTGATATATTCCCGGTTCTGGAACAAATTCCTGTACGATCTGGGTTATGTGTGCGAGCCGGAGCCGTTCCGCAAGCTGGTCAACCAGGGTATGATACAGGGCCGCTCCAACTTCGTGTACAGGATAAAGGGCACCAATACATTTGTCTCATACAATCTCAAGGACCAGTATGACACTACTGAGATACACGTGGATGTCAATATAGTCCACAATGACCGTCTGGATCTGGAAGCTTTCAGAAAGTGGATGCCGGATTTCGCTTCCGCTGAATTTATACTGGAGGACGGGGAGTATATCTGCGGATGGGCCATAGAGAAGATGAGCAAGTCGATGTTCAATGTGGTCAATCCAGATAATGTATGCGATACTTACGGCGCTGATACGCTCAGGCTTTACGAGATGTTCCTCGGTCCGATAGAGCAGTCCAAGCCGTGGGATACCAAGGGTATAGACGGAGTTCACCGCTTCCTCAGAAAGTTCTGGAGACTTTTCTACGATAAGGACGGGGCTGTCTTTACGGATGTGAAGGCCACTTCTGCGGAGCTGAAGGTGCTGCACAACCTTATCCGGAAAGTGTCGTCCGATATCGAGCATTTTTCCATGAATACTTCGGTGAGCGCGTTTATGATAGCAGTGAACGAGCTGTCGGAGATCAAGTGCCGCAGCCGGGAGATTCTGGAGCCGATGGTCATACTGCTCTCGCCTTTCGCACCTCACATCTGCGAGGAACTGTGGAGCCGGCTGGGACATGATGACTCGGTATCCAACGCATCGTATCCCGAGTACGTGGAGAGCTACACGGTGGAGAATACATTTGAGTATCCTGTGTCGTTCAACGGCAAGATGCGCTTCAAGATGGAGCTGGACCTCGGACTCTCGCCCAAGGAAGTGGAGGCTGCCGTACTGGCTTCTCCGAATACAGAGAAATACCTGGGCGGCAAGCCTGTGCGTAAAGTGATAGTGGTTCCCTCCAAGATAATCAATGTCGTGTTCTGATATGAAACCGGTAACGAAGAAAGTCCTTATAACGCTGAAGGAGTATGTCATCATTACTCTTGGACTTGCGTTGTACTGCTTCAGCTGGACGGCTTTTCTGATACCGAAAGGCATAGTGGGCGGTGCTATTCCTGGACTGGCAACGTTTGTGAACTATGCGACAGGAGGCCTGATACCTGTATCCGTGACATATCTCTCAATCAATGTAGTACTCCTGATTCTCGGGTTCCTGATTCTCGGCAAGGGGTTCGGATTCAAGACGATATACTGCATCCTGCTCAATTCACTGCTGCTGCAGGTGCTGCCTGAGCTGATACCCTGGGTGTCTACCATTGATGAGAAGTTCCTGAACGGCCTTATCGGAGGCTTTATCGGAGCGATAGGTATCGTCATGATATTCAATCAGGGAGGCAGTACGGGAGGTACGGATATCATAGCCCTTATACTCTCCAAGTTCAGGGAGATATCTCCAGGCAGGGTGTATCTTTTCTGTGACCTGCTGATAGTGGGTTCGGTGCTTCTGCTGCCCGGAAAGACGCTTTCCGATGTGGTCTACGGCTACATGCAGGTGATAGCTTTCTCCCAGGGAGTAGACCTTCTGCTGACCGGCAGCAAGCAATCGGTGCAGGTTATGATATTCTCGCAGAAATACAGCGAGATAGCCGATGCGCTTATGACGCAGCTCAAGAGGGGAGTGACGGCTTTTGAAGGTATCGGCTGGTACACGAAGGAGGCCCATCAGGTGCTGGTGGTCATAGCCCGCAAGCATCAGCTGAACGAGATCAATAAGATAGTCAAGAATCTTGACCGTTCTGCTTTTATGTCGGTGACATCGACCATGAGTGTCTATGGAAGAGGATTTGATGAATTAAAAGGACCAGAGAAAATAGAATGGAAACGCAAAAGAAAACAAGCACAAGAAAAGTCCTTACAGTAGTAAGTGATTATCTGATTATTACCCTGGGACTGCTGTGTTATACGGCAGGTTGGTGTATTTTCGTAATTCCCAACGGAATTGTCGGCGGAGGTGTCTCCGGTATCGGTGCCATCGTACAGTATGCTACTAACGGTGCGATACCTGTCAGCTACACATTCTTCTTTGTCAATCTGATATTGCTGATCATAGGAGTGAAGACCCTTGGAAAGGCATTCGGAGTCAAGACTGTGTATGCAGTAGTGGTGGCCTCCCTGCTTTTCAGGGTGCTGCCGGAAGTTATACCCCAGACTTTTATAGAGGAACTGGCTCTGGCTAACGGAAAGCTGCTTTGTGCTCTCATCGGCGGAGCAATGTCAGGCCTCGGTATCGGCATGGCTTTCAGTAGAGGCGGAAGTACGGCCGGGACAGATGTGATAGCGTTGATTATCAGTAAGTACCGTAATGTTCCTCCTGGAAGGATTATCCTGTTGTGCGATATATTCATCGTGGGCTCGTCCATCCTGCTGCCGTCGGATCTGAATTTCGGAGCCAGAATAGCCGGTGTCATGTACGGTTATCTGGTGGTGGCCGCATGCAGTTATGTGGTGGATCTGTCCGTAGCGGGAACCAAACAGTCCGTACAGCTGTTCATCTTCTCCAAGGAGTATGAGAAGATAGCAGATATGATATCCGGAACGATGGGACGCGGAGTCACCGTTCTGGATGCGGAGGGATGGTATACAAAGAATCACGAGAAAGTGCTGCTGGTAATGGTCCGGAAGGTAGAGACCAATTATCTGCTTTCCATGATCAAGCAGATCGACAAACAGGCCTTTATTTCCGTCGGCAGTGTTATGGGAGTGTATGGACGTGGTTTTGACGCGATTAAAGAAAAAAAGAAAATAGCAAAAATATAAAAACATGTATTTGTTCTGAATATTTTTGATTTTCTAGTCAGGAACTAGTCTCCATTATATCTTTGGGCAGTTATTAACCTAAAGATGATGGAGACTATTTTTATATTAACGGTATCATTGCTGCCGTGTCTCGTATATCTCTCTGTCGGTATATATGTTGTTTTTAGGATGAGAGGCAAATGGGACGGCAGTGACGGGACAGCATCCGGGATTCAAAAAGATTTTGCAATACTTCTGCTGGTGATAGCCCTGTGCTATCTTTCCGGCTGTTCCTACATGGCGGTGGACGTGGATACCGCGCTGTCAGGGGTAATGGACCGCATAGTTATGAAACTGTATGTCGTATCCTCGTTCATGCCCTGCGTTTATGTACGGCGTTACGTGCTTAATGACCGGCCATGGATTAATTTTTACATTCCTGCATTTTTCATCCTGCTTCTTATCCTGTTTACTGACGCCATGGTCCTGTCGGGGGTTCAGGAGAATATGTCGGAGGCCATCCTGTTCAGGGGATCGGTGTTCATCGCGCTGTTCATATTCTGCTTTGCAACTTATACGTATTTTACCCAGTGCTCTGCGCTTGCGGGGGAGGGCAGGACAGAGCGTACCGGAGGACTGCTTACGCAGATACTCTCTGCATCCGCATATAACTTCCTGCTTCTGTTCTACTCGTTCAGGCTGCATGTCGTCCTGGATTATTTTATCCTTATAAGCGGATTTGCAGTCATTCACGGGGTATTGTTCGTCGCCTTGAAGAGAAACAGGCCGGAGTGCGGTATTACCAGCGACGGACCGGACTGTTGCAGGCGTGCACCGAACAGTATGGTGATTGGCTCTCTTGCGGACAGCGCATTGAGGGACGTGGAGGAGGACACTTCGCTGTCATTGAAGGAAAGACTCTTGAATTATTTTGAGAATGAGAAGCCGTACCTGTCCAAGGATCTGAGTATGCAGGAAGTGGCGATGAGGCTCTTCACCAACAAGTCGTATCTGTCGAAGACCATCAATGTGGAGATGAACAAGAATTTCAGGGAACTTGTCAATTACTTCAGGGTACGGGAGGCTATGAGGATATTCTCGGCCAATACCGATATCTCAATGAGTGATCTGAGGGACATGTGCGGCTTTAACAACAATGCCTCGTTTACCAGTGCCTTTAAGCTGAATACCGGATGCACTCCGGGAGAATGGTGCCGCGATATGAAGAATAAACTGCAGGAAGAAAGGAGGAACAATGAAAGACAGTAGAAAAGCATGGGAGTATACCAAGGAGGTGGTATTTGAGCGTCTGGACCATAAGATGAGGGAAGACAAGCTGTATCTGGACTACAGTATGACTTTGCCAAAACTTTCGGAGATGACGGGAACCAACCGTACATATGCCTCCAGGGCCATCTGTGAGAAGTATAAGAGTTTTCGGGGATACATCAACAGTCTTCGGGTAGAGCACCTTCTGGCCGATGTCCAGGAAAGCAGGACAGCGGAGCCGGAGGGGGGAGACCCGGATGAGTTCGCGAACAGTTACGGATTCAGGACCAGAAGGAGTCTGGACCGGATACTGGTAAAGGAGACAGGCTGTACTTACAGGAAGATACTCAGGCGCAGGAACCGTTCAAAGTGACAGGATCTTCCCGATGAGCTCGGTGAGCAGATCACCTTCCGTGGCGGTACCGCCTGAACCGCTTTTGCTGCGCAGGTCGCAGTCCTTTATCCAGGAGATGATCTTCATGGTCTTGCGCAGGTTGTAATTTGCTGCAGCTGCGGTATAGGGCTTGGCATAGCTGTAATAGATTCCGGCCTTGGACGCGGCATCCTGTATGGACATGCGGTCTCTCTGCATGATGGCGTGTATCATCTCCACTTTGGAAAAAAAGAAGAAGAGGAAGCCGAGCGTCATCTGCAGCGGATACTGACGCGGAGATTCTCCGAAGAAGTACGCTATCCTGAAAGCCTTGTCGGCGTTGCGTGAGGCGAGGGCGGAAGTGAGTTCACTGGTATTGAATTCCCGGCTGATGCCTACGTTCTGCTCGATATCGTCTACAGTTATGGTTTTCTGCTGCTCCGGGACCGCTTTCAGAAGTTTGTCGGCCTCGACGGAGATCTTGCGCAGGTCGTTGCCGGCATACTCGGCCAGAAGCACGGCTCCCTGGGGCTCAATGGCCCTGCCGATGCTGCGGAAGTACGACTCAATCCAGCGCGGCATGGCTTCTTCGCGTATCTTGGCCGACTCGAAGATGACGCACGACTTGGATGCCTTTTTATAAAAGGACGTCCGTTTGTCCATATTCTTACCTGAGAACAGCAGTACCAGTACTGTGCTTGGGGAGATATGGTCCAGATATACGCCCAGGCCTTCCGGCTTCTTCAGGGCCTGGGCCTCGCGAACCACCACCAGCACTTTTTCGGACATCATCGGATACCGCTCGCAGTTGGAGATGATCTCGTCCACCGAGGTGTCCGCTCCGTAGAGCACTGTCTGGTTGAAGTCCCGCTCATGGGGCTGCAGGGCCCTGTCTGTAATGAGGGCGCACAGCCGCTCCGGATAAAAGGGCTCTTCCCCCATCAGGATATATACGGGCTGGAACTCTCCGGCCTCGATCTCCTTGCGGAGCGTCTCATATTGTGCCGCTGTATCTATTTTAGCCATGACTGCAAAAATATGTATTTTATCATTAACTTTGCAGACTATGGATACGATTTTCGATCCCTTGCGGAAGATAGATGTGGCCCGTACGCCCGAGGAGGAGGTGCGGCAGAGCGTCATCTCCTGGCTGAATGCCGAGAAGGGCATCCCGCTGGTGATGATGGCCTCGGAGTATGCCTTTCATTTCAACTCCATGACCTACAGGGCGGATATAGTGGTTTTCGGGAGAGATACCAGGCCTCTTATGCTGGTGGAGTGCAAGGCTCCGTCCGTAAGGCTGGACCGGAAGGTGATAGAGCAGGGTGTGCGCTACAACCGCGTGCTGAACGTCAGGTACATGCTTTTCACCAACGGTGTGAATATGTATTTTTGCGAGAGGACGGGAGACGGACCAGAGTACAGATTTCTCAGTGATATACCGGATATTGTGATTTAAGATATGATACTGGACAGTTCTAGGCCTGTCTTCGGGGTAATATCCGAAGAGGCGGAAAAAATGGGGGTAAGGGCCTATGTCATAGGTGGCTACGTTAGGGATATGATTCTGGGACGGCCGAGTAAGGACATAGATGTCGTGGTGGAGGGGGACGGCCCCGCCCTGGCCCGCCGCGTGGGTGCGCGGACGGGTTCCAATGTGGCTATTTTCGCCCGTTTCGGCACGGCTATGATTCATTCCACGGAGGGGGAGGAGGTAGAGTTCGTCGGGGCCCGGAAAGAGTCTTACTCCAAGGACTCCAGAAAGCCCAATGTGTGCCCCGGGACTCTGAGGGATGACCAGCTCCGTCGGGATTTTACCATCAACGCCCTGTCATTTTCCCTCCAGAAGGAGGATATGGGCACTCTGTACGATCCGTTCAACGGACTGGAGGACCTGCGCCGCGGTCTGATCCGTACGCCGCTGGATCCGGACGCGACATTCAGCGATGACCCGCTCAGGATGGTAAGGGCCATAAGATTCGCCACGCAGCTGGGTTTCACCATTGTCCCCGAGGCGATGGACTCAATCCGCCGCAACCGCGGACGTATGTCCATCCTTTCGCCCGAGCGCGTGAGCGAGGAACTGCACAAGATTCTGATGTCTCCGAAGCCGTCTGTCGGCTTTGACCTTATGGATGAGACGACTCTGCTGGAGCTTATTCTGCCGGTAATAAGCGGTCTTAAAGGGGTTGAGACACAGGACGGACGCGGACACAAGGACAATTACAGGCATACTCTTCAGGTGGTGGACAATATCGTACCTCATACTGACAATCTGTGGCTCCGCTGGGCAGCCCTGCTGCATGATATAGGCAAGCCGGCCACCAAGAGATTCGAGAAGGGTACCGGATGGACTTTTCACGGTCATGAGGTAGTTGGGGCCAAGATGGTCTACCAGGTGTTCAAGTATCTGCGTATGCCCTTGAACGAGAAGATGAAGTACGTTCAGAAACTGGTGTTCCTGCATTTGCGTCCGATTGCTCTGGTACAGGAAGAAGTGACAGACTCTGCCGTGCGCCGTCTGCTGTTCGACGCGGGGGATGACATAGATGATCTTATGACCTTGTGTGAGGCGGACATTACTTCCAAGAATGACAGGACCGTGGCCCGGCATCTGGCCAATTTCCAGCTGGTGCGGCAGAAGCTGCAGGAGGTGGAGGAGAAGGACCGCATCCGCAATTTCCAGCCTCCTGTGACCGGCGAGATGATTATGAGCATCTACGGTATCCCTCCCTGCCGCGAGATCGGCATCATCAAGGAATACATTAAGGATGCTATTCTGGACGGACGCATTCCCAATGATCACGATGCGGCCCTTGCCCTCATGCGCGAAAAAGCCGCAGATCTCGGCCTGAAAGAAAGCCACGACCGGGAAATATAAAGTCCCGGAAAGACCAGGCCCTCCCACCGCTTCGCGGCGGGCCCCATCCCACTAGAGCCGAGGGCGGCTAGTCTTTCCAGAACTTTATATTTCCCTATGCTGTACGGAGTGCATTTTCGGAGTGAAGCGACTAAGCCTCCCCACCGGGGAGGTTGGAGGGGGTGGAGAAAGGGACGCTTGCGTCTGATAGGAGTTTCTCTGCTAATGTAGAGAAACTCCTATCAGACGCATGAATTCGCTGCGGGTACGCTCGTCCTTGAGGAATCCGCCGGTGAACGCCGATGTGGTGGTGATGGAGTTCTGTTTCTGTACTCCCCTGATCTGCATGCACATGTGGGAGGCCTCGATGACCACGCCCACTCCGAGAGGATGCAGGGTGTTCTGGATGCAGTCGCGTATCTGGACGGTGAGACGCTCCTGGACCTGAAGACGGCGGGCGTAGCACTCTACGACGCGGGCAATCTTGCTGAGCCCGGTGATATATCCGTTGGGGATATATGCCACATGAGCCTTGCCGTAGAAAGGCAGCAGGTGATGCTCGCACATGGAGTAAAGCTCTATGTCCTTGACCACCACCATCTGACGGTAATCTTCCTTGAACATGGCCGAGCGCAGAATCTCCGCTCCGTCCATGTGGTAGCCCTGGGTCAGGAACTGCATGCTCTTGGCAACCCTTTCCGGGGTCTTGAGCAACCCTTCGCGCTCAGGGTCTTCCCCGAGCAGACGCAGAACCTCTTTATAATGTACTGCAAGCTCTTTGGTGGCCTGCGGATCGTACTCCTCTATTTTCTTGAATGCCATTTCGGTATAAATTTTGAGGCGCAATATTAAGGAAAATGTTGTAGACTGCCAATAAATTATTACATTCGAATCCGGAATCATTAAAATTCTACGATATGGAGAAAGCAAGCGAGATTATCAGACTCGAGGATATCCGCAGGATATACCGGGTCGGGAATCAGGAGGTGAGAGCATTGGACGGGGTGTCGCTCTCCGTTTTCAGGAACGAATACGTGGCCATCATGGGACCGTCCGGCTCGGGCAAGTCCACATTGATGAATATCCTGGGATGTCTTGATTCGCCAGACAGCGGAAGGTATGTGCTGAACGGTGTGGATGTGAGCGAGATGGATGACGGCGAGCTGGCGGATGTCAGGAACAGGGAGATAGGCTTCGTCTTTCAGTCCTTCAATCTCCTTCCGAGGTACAATGCGCTGGAGAATGTCGCCTTGCCGATGGTCTATGCCGGTGTTCCGGCAGGGGAGAGACGGGAGAAGGCGGCACAGGCGTTGAGAAGTGTAGGACTGGAGGACAGGATGGACCATCGGCCCAACGAGCTGTCGGGAGGACAAAGGCAGAGGGTGGCGCTTGCCAGGGCGCTGATCAACAATCCTTCCATCATACTGGCGGATGAGCCGACCGGCAATCTGGACACCCATACTTCAGTGGAGATAATGAGGCTTTTCGATGAGATATACCGCGGAGGCAATACGGTGATAGTCGTGACCCATGAGGAGGATATCGCCGCCTACGCCCATCGGGTCATACGTCTCAGGGACGGCCGAGTAGAGTCAGATACAGAACATGTAAAATAGTACGAATATGAAGATTTACACTAAGACAGGAGACGCCGGTGAGACATCCCTCGTCGGAGGCAGGCGGGTCTCCAAGGCATCTGAGAGGGTCTGCGCATACGGAGACCTGGACGAACTGATATCATATATAGCCTTGTTGCGGTGCCATATAGAGACGGAGGACGCGGTACTGAAACAGATACAGGCTGCGCTTATGACGGCATCTGCCCATGTCGCCTCCGATGTGGAGAATCCCAGGCTGACTCCGTTTCCGGAAGACAGGATCCAGACTCTGGAGAAGGAGATAGACAGGATGAGCGGGGAGATGCCTCCCATGAAGAGTTTTGTGCTGCCCTCGCGTCCGGTCAGTGCGGCACACTGTCATGTGGCGCGGTGCATCTGCCGCAGGAGCGAGCGCTCATGCGTTGCCCTGGGGGATGAGCGGCCTGTAATGGTGGCTGTGCTGCGGTATCTCAACCGCTTGTCGGACTATCTGTTCACGCTGGGGCGCATGGAGTGCCGCAGGCATGATATTTCGGAAGATTTTTGGACTGACTAGAGGATTTTTGTATATCTTTGCCGACCAAATAAAAATGCATTGAGACTATGTATTGGACACTTGAATTGGCCTCGAAGCTCGAAGACGCTCCCTGGCCCGCAACCAAAGACGAACTGATAGACTACGCTACCCGCTCAGGTGCCCCTCTGGAGGTCATTGAGAACCTGGAAGACCTTGAGGATGACGGCGAGGTCTACGAAAGCATAGAGGAGATCTGGCCCGACTATCCCAGCAAGGAGGACTTCTTCTTCAACGAGGAAGAATATTAATGCGTTTTTAAGCGCGGAATAATCGTTAAATCCCTGTTAATCAGATAGATTAGCGGGGGTTTAATTTGTTTGGACAACAGTGTTTGACCGCCTCAGATGGCGCGGTTTGTTTGGACAAAATACAATTTTTGGAGGAGAGATCGGGATTTGTTTGGACAAAATTCATTACCTTTACAGAGGTTTGTGAGTATTGCCGCAAGCTGTATTTCCAATTCAAATATCCTCCACTATGGGAAGACCTAAACGACCCAAAAGGAGGAATTTCAAGGCTTGCGAAGATGAGAAAACCGCAGTGTACTATCGTACATGAGGATTTTCGAATCAAGCGTAACGCAGAAATTACCCTTTTGGGTTGCCCTCTTTGCACTAGGATGTATACGGTATTATCAAATTAATAATCATTAATATTAGGCTGTAAGCCAGCCATAACCCTGTACAGCCATATCAATGAAATGATTCATCAATAAGTTCGTCTTGGAATTGAAGACTTCACGGTCATAGGATTCAGGCAGGTCATTATTGATGTCAATGTGTTGTTTTTTTACTACTTTTGCGGTGAAATTCAACTATCCATAAAATGAACAAAGAATTGATTACAA
>CALVDG010000027.1 GCA_944326255.1 uncultured Bacteroidales bacterium | reverse complement strand
ATTGTGTGTGATTATCAGTAATTTGCAATTTTATGATATTTCTTGAATGTATAGGTTCGAGAGCCTCTCTCTCCGCAAAAGGGTACAAAGAAACCGTCGAGTTTGCTCGGACGGTTTTTTGTACCCTTTTGCAAAGTACAGCCGCAGGCGGTGAGGGATGTGCGACCATCGGGAGCAAATCCCTGGAGGGAGCATCACCTGCGTGCTTTTCAGGCGGTAAGAGTTACCCATGAAGCACTATTCAGTTTGTTAATGTGTTGATTTCCAGATGTATCTCTCTGGTGCGGGAACCCTATGGTCTGTTTTTTCAGACCATAGAGCAATAGGTGTGTTCAATAGTTGCTGATTGACAGTTGGTTATGATTGATGCTGATGCCTTATGGGGTAGGATGAAAGCGGCTGGATTGCGCATCCGACCATTGACCGGAAGTTGATATTCGGAATGGAATGAGGAGATGATGCTGCGGATAAACATCAGAATTGTGTAACTTTGCGGGGTGAAAAATATTCAGAGATGCGGGATTATATGATAGAGATATGCGCTCCGTCCTATGAGAGCGCGTTGGCAGCCCAAAGAGGCGGTGCTGCGAGGATTGAACTTTGCTCCGAGCTGGATGCCGGAGGTGTTACTCCTTCTTTCGGCCTTATTCAGGGAGTCAGGGCGGCTCTTACAATAGCCGTCAATGTGCTGGTAAGGCCACGGTCCGGGGATTTTCTGTATTCCTCCTATGAGGTGGAGACAGTTGCGAGGGATATCGCCCTTTGTGCCCAGGCCGGAGTCCAGGGTGTCGTGGTCGGAGCGTTGACTCCTGATGCGAAGGTAGACCGGACTGTGGCTGCGGAGTGGCTGAAGGAGGCCCGCAGACACGGACTGTCTACGACATTTCACAGGGCTATAGACTGTGCGGACAATATTCTGGACGCGCTTGAGGAAGTAGCCTCGCTCGGTTATGACCGCGTGCTTACTTCCGGCGGCTGTCCGACTGCATGGGAAGGCAGGGAAACCATTGCCCGGATGCAGGCTATGATGGCCAACCATACCGGCAGTTCCCGCAGGCCTCTGATAATCATGCCGGGTTCAGGTATCAATCCCGACAATATCCGGGATCTTGCTATGCTGACCGGAGTCAGAGAACTGCATCTGTCAGCCACAAAACGTCATAAGTCAGGTATGAGAGTTCTCGGCGGCATAGCAAAAGAGGAGACTGTCGTCCACAGTGACGAGGATACCATCCGCCGTGCCGTAGCAGCCCTGCACAAGTAGGCTCTGTCGGGAAAGACCGGAATCCGCGGATTTCCCATACAGGGCTGATGCAAACTGCTGCGAAAACACCTATAAAGAAAGGGCAGGCCCATTCAGAGACAGGGTCTGCCCTTTTGTTCACACAGTCTAAGTAAGCTGCCGGAATGTGTGTCAGTACGTGATGGAGACGTAGGTGATGTCCGGGTCCATGGGCTCGCGGCCAGTCTCTACCGGTTCTTCGTACTCGTATCTGACTGCTTCGTAACGATAGTACTTTTTACCGTCATTGACGACATAACCATCAGGGTCTACGACTGTGATAGTATAGTCCTGAGTGTAGTACACCATATAATTGGGAACTGTCATGGTGATGTCGGTGAGCCTCTCTTTATCATCGAACAGGTATTCGGCGGAGGACTCGTCATCGGCCACCACATGTCTGCTGTATTCCCGGGTCTGGGTTATTCCGATGAGATCCTCGCTGATCCACTCCTCGATCGGCTGATTCTCGACTGCGAGATCGTCATCGAAGTAAGTGGGAAAGACATAGTCGGTGCATCCAGTACCAAGTACGCCGAGGAATCCCACGGCACTTCCTACCATGGAACCGTAACCGGTGGTCAGTATCCAGTTGATGTCGATATTGGAGTTGGCGGCGTGTTCCGAATACAGGAATGGCACATCGTAATAATTGATGTATGAATTGACCATGTTGCCGTTTTCCCAGGTGTATTCCACGGTAAAGTAGTTGTAATCGTACTCATCCGTGCCTTCCTCGCGGATAAGACGGTCTTCGGCGTCGTAGAAGAAAGATATGGCCGTCTCGGACTCATAGGGGTAGCCGTATTCGTCGTAATATTCATGGTATATGCCGCTTACGGCTTTTCCGGATGCATCCAGGGTCAGGTCTATGCTGAGAGTGTCGTTGTAGAACTTGACGTGGCTGTCGGAGTATTCGATGTTGTAGTGATACAGGAATGTGTCTCCGTAGTCAGTTCCGTTCAGATCCACGGCCACAGGCCTGTCCTGGGAGTCATAGGTGAATCCCCAGTAGTGTTCGTCTCCCTCATCGTTGCGGAAAGTTATAATACTGATGCGGTCGGTATTGTCTTCTGTTCCAGGGGTGTCCGGTTCTTCTGTGCCGGGCTCTTCTGTAGTCCCGTCGTCGGGTTTGCCGGTATCAGGATCTTCGGTGCAGCTTGCCGCTGTAAACAGTGCGGCTGCGGCCATGATGCTTAGAAATGCTGTTTTTCTCATACTTTGACAGATTTGTATTTTCTGCAAAGTACGGCATAATAGTCTGCGGTGTCAATTACGGAAAACCGTGATTTTAGCACTCTCTCAAAGCATCTTCTTGAGATGGGCCGGCGGGATGAGCCCGAGGGAGACGGCTTTCATCACCATATCGGCCGCATTGGAGGCCCGGAGTTTCCGCATAAGATGGCTTCGGTGCGATTCCACTGTGTTTATGGAGATGAACAGCCGCGTCGCAATGCTTTGTGAGTCCAGACCGTCGGCGATAAGCCGGAGCACCTCCAGTTCCTTGGATGATACGCCGGGCCCGGTGCCGGCCTGACATGAGGACGGCAGCCCTTCAAGTACATTCCTGACGGTCTGTACAAGTGCGGATGAGTCCACGGATTTAAATACGATGCCGTCCACGGCGCACTGTCTGAGCCGATTCATTGCCCATATCTCCTCGTGGACGGTATTGACGACTATTTTTATCCCGGGGGAGATTCCGCGCAGCCGTTCTATCAGGTCAAATCCGGACATGTCGGGCAGTTCCAGATCCAGTATGGCCAGGTCTATGTCGTAGTTGACAGCAGCCTCTACAGCCTGCCGTCCGTCTGCGGCAGGCAGGAGTTCCGCTTCTCTGAAATGTTCCCTGAGGACGGCAGTCATGCCCTTCAGTACCAGGTCGTGGTCATCGACCAGTAGGATAGTCATAGTCCTGTTGCTCATAACGGTTTATAAAATATTCAAAGATACGTCAAGTTTGAGGATGTTTGTCCCGCCGGAGGAGGAATACGACATGACGGCTCCTATGGACTTGGCTCTTTCTGTCATTATGTTCAGGCCTATTCCGCCTTTGGCCTGCATCGGCATGTCAGGTTCAAAAGGCTTTCCGTCGTCGGATACAGTCAGGGACAGCGAAGTCCCGTTTAACCGGAGTTCCGCACCGATACATCCTGCTCCTGAATGCTTGATGATATTGCCCATGTGTTCCTGGAAGATCCTGTAGACTTCGTGTGATATATGGTCAGGCACCTGCCGCCATGTGAGAGGGCCTTCACATGCGGCATCGAACTGAATCAGGGCGTTGGTCTGGGAGCGGAAGCGGTCAGCGTACATCTTCATCACTTCCTCAATGTCGGAGAAACTGAACTGGGGCGGCATCATGTCATGCGAGATGGCGCGGACCTCGCTGCGCAGACCCTCCAGCAGTGACAGCACCTTGTCCTGTTCGGGGCCGCCTGGTCTCATGGCCGAGATCTGCATACCTATGCCGAGCAGGTCGTTGCACACTCCGTCGTGCAGGTCCCGGGCCACCCGCGCTCTTTCTTTCTCCAGCCCGTCTATGTATTTCCTGGCAAGCCGCAGTTCCTCCACCTTTTTCAGATGTCTGCGTCTGAATGCCGCTGTCAGGACAACCCCTGCCAGAACCGCGACCAACGCCATGGCGATGATGACCCATGTCTGCATGGCCGTCCGGTTTTTCAGGGATTCCTGTTCCAGTCTGGAGATTTCCAGTTCCTTTTCGGCCGCTCCGTATTTGGCAGACCATTCCGAGACCTGGGCTGTGATGTCCGCATTGTAGATACTGTCGATGACGCTGTAGGCTTTCTCGTAGCATTGTCCGGCGTTTTCCCATTGTCCCAGTGCCATGTAGTTGCGGGCCATGGCCATGTATCCGGCATCCTCCACTACGGAGGAGTTGCTTCCGGATGACGATAAGAGCCTTTTATAGATGGCGTTGCTTTCTGCGTAACGTCCCAGGCTGCTGAGTACCGCCGCCTGGGTCTCACGGAATCCCAGAACCTCCACTGAGTTCTCGGGGAGCCCTTCCGATGCTTTCTCCGCAAGTTGCAGATAATGCTCTACTGAGTCAGTCTCTCCGGCGAGATTGAACATCGAGGTCATGATGGTCAGGGCTGAGAGCTGTTTGTCGGGCAGGCCGCTCTCTTCAGCTTTGGATACTGCGGTGCGCAGGGCAGAGGTACTTTTGGCAAAATCCCCGTTGCGGGCATAGATGCCTCCGGCATTGGTCGCGGCGTACATGACCATCTCCATGTCGGCATCGTCCCGGGCCATGGTCATCGCACGGTCGGCATACTGCATTGACTCCTCGTCCCGGCCCATGAAAGTCAGCAGGATGGCCATGCTGGTGAGCAGGCGGGTCTTTTCGGAGACAGCGGCTGGTGAGGTCTTGTCGTGGAGGATGTCCCAGGCCAGATTGTAGTAGTGCAGGGTGGAGTCCATCATCGAAGTGCGGCGGTAGCAGACTCCGATGGACTGGAGAAACCCGCTGTAGATCAGTGAGTCCTCCTCGGTCTTGGCGCAGCGGTCTGCAATCTCGGCCGCTTCGAGCCAGAGGCTGATACAGCGTCTCATATCGCCTTCTGCGAAGGCAGTCTCCGCAAGGCTGTCAATTTGCAAGGTATAGGAAAAATCCCGCCTTGACTCAGCCTTCAGGGAAAGGCATGTGGCGGAAACAGCAAGAAGCGTGAGCCCTGTCAGGAATCTGTGGCGCATAGTAGGGTCAGTCAGTTGTGTTATGACTGCAAAGATAGCAAAATCCTATGTCGGAGGATATGGCGGAAAACCGTGATTATTGTGTTCGGAACTGTATGCAGAGCCGTCTATTTAACACTCGTTAACAGTTTGCATTTCCGCTCTCCGACGGTGCCGGCCTCGCTCTGTTCCGCAGGCGCAGATGAGCAATATTCCCGGGAATTTCCTATCTTTGCAAACAAACAAGTCAAACAATCTAAATCGGGATATTATGCGAAGCGAGATAACAAAGAGAGAAGAGGAAGTAATGGATCTGCTGTGGGAGTACGGTCCTCTGACCGTGGCCGAGATGCTGCAGCACTACGATGAGCCCAGGCCGCATTTCAATACTGTCTCGACAATGGTCCGCTCACTTGAGAAGAAAGGTTTTACGACCCACATGGCGGAAGGACTGTCTTATCGGTATGCCCCGACGATGGACCGGGAACAGTACGGTCAGAGATATCTGGGCGGAGTTATCAGGGATTATCTGGACAATTCCTATAAGAAAGTCGTATCTCAGTTCGTGGAGGACGAGCGCATCAGCTTGGAGGAACTCAAAGATCTGGTCAGAATGATCGAAAAGGACCGCAGGCGTAAATGAATGCCATGCTGACATATCTGGCTGGCTCCGCCTTGATGCTGCTTCTGTATCCGGTGAGCGTGAGTCAGGAATTGCCGTTAATGTTGTAGATGAGTACAAGAAGCTGATGGAAGCACTTTTAGGTAAAAATATAGATGAACTCAAGGCCGTATGTGCAGGATACGGCCTGAAGTCTTTTGTGGCTACACAGATGGCTGACTGGCTTTACAGCAAGAGAGTCAGGACGATAGATGAGATGACCAATATCTCAAAGGCGGCCAGAGCGGCTCTTTCTCAGGACTATGAGCTGGGACGGACAGGTTATTGCGACCTGATATCCTCGTCTGACGGGACCAGGAAATATCTCTTTCCGTTCGGGCCGGGCGTGGAGGCAGTGATGATTCCGGACGGTGACAGGCACACGGTATGCGTCTCTTCGCAGATGGGCTGCCGGATGGGCTGCCGCTTCTGCATGACCGGCCGGCAGGGCTGGCACGGCAACTTGACTCCGGCGGAGATACTCTCGCAGTTCATGGAGATAGACGAGGCGGCTTCGCTGACCAACGCTGTCTTCATGGGCATGGGCGAGCCGCTGGACAACTGGGACAATGTCCGCCGGGCGATAGAGGTGCTGACAGCTCCATGGGGCTTCGGCTGGAGTCCCAAGCGCATTACCCTTTCGACCATAGGCGTGACATCGGATCCGCGCACGGGGGAATCGCCTCTGCGGCGTTTCATGGACGAATGCTCCTGTCATCTGGCCGTGAGCCTGCACAATCCTTTCCCTGAGGAGAGGGCGGAGCTGATGCCGATGGAGAAACCTTTCCCTCTGGCGAAGACTCTGTCGCTGATACGGGAGTACGATTTCACCGGGCAGCGGCGCGTCAGCTTTGAGTACATCATGTTCGCCGGAGTCAACGACGACAAGCGTCATGCCGATGCTCTGGCCGGAATGCTGCGCGGTCTGGAATGCCGGGTCAACCTCATCCGCTTTCACCGGATACCGGATTCGCCTCTGGCTCCGTCCCCGATGCCGGTCATTGAGCAGTTCAAAGCTCGGCTCAACAATGCCGGTGTACTTACGACTCTCAGGGCCTCCCGTGGAGAGGACATCCTGGCCGCCTGCGGTATGCTCAGCGGCAAAGGCCGGAAACAATAGAATGAACCGGCCTATGAAACAACTCGTCACGATATTTCTTTTATGCGCGGCAATGTCTTCCGTATGCCTTAATGCGGCGGTGCCGTCCGACAGCCTGCGCCGTGAAAGGCCCAGGGTGGGGGTGGTGCTCAGCGGCGGAGGCGCCAAGGGCTCGGCCCATATCGGTGCACTGAAAGTGCTGGAGGAGGTCGGTATCCCGGTGGATTTCGTGGCCGGCACCAGCATGGGCTCGGTCGTAGGAGGTATGTACTGTCTGGGATATACTCCTGAGGAACTGGATTCGCTTATCCGCTCGATAGACTGGTCTGTCTACATGAGCAACAGCGTTACAAGGGAACAGCTTTCGTTTCAGGATAAAGAGCGCAGCGGCAAATATCTTCTTACAGTGCCTTTTGCTACAGCTGCATCGCTGGAGAGTTCAATGGAGACCGGCAGGAACAGGCGGGATGAGATGATGGCAAGGGAGCAACCCTCTTCCAGCGTCTTTGTCAGCTCATTGCCGGCGGGATTCATCAACGGCAACAATATTGAGAGTCTTATCAATTCCCTGTGCTTCGGCTATCAGGACTCCATAGATTTCAATGAGATGCCCATACCGTATGCCTGTGTGGCCACCGATATGGTCAGCGGCAACGAGGTGGTCTTCCACAACGGTCTGCTTTCCAAGGCTATCCGTGCAAGTATGGCTATCCCGGGAGTGTTCTCTCCGGTGCGGATGGGGGATATGGTGCTGGTGGACGGCGGTATGCTCAACAATTTCCCGGTGGATGTGTGCAAGGCCATGGGGGCGGATATCATCATCGGAGTCAGGGTCTCCAGCAAGGTGGGCGGTGATCCTGACGGACTTAATTCCCTGCCTCAGCTGATTGACCAGCTTATGGGTGTGGTGACAAAGGACAAGGCGGATGACAACATCGCCATGTGCGACATCTTCATAGAGCCGGATGTCACCGGTTACGGGCCGATGAATTTTGACCAGTACAGTATTGACACGCTTATACAAAGGGGGTATGATGCTGCGGACAGACAGCGGGAAGCTCTGGTGGCGTTAAAGCTGAAACTGGAGGAATACGGCCCGGTGGAGCAGGTATGGCAGGCTCCCAGGGCTGTGAATATAGACAAGGATACTCTGACGATAAGCTCGGTATACATCTCCGGAGTCAGTGAGAAGGACTGTATGTGGCTGCTTAAAAAGTCCCGGATCCTCAGGAACCGCAGGATGACGGGCAGGCAGATAGAGAAGGCCGTATCGTTTTTCCATGGGACAAATGCTTTCTCCAAGGTCAGTTATAGGATACTTCCCGACGAGGGGGATTCCACATACCACATCGACATAGATCTGGTCAGGGATGTTCCGCACAGTTTCGGATTCGGATTCAGGTTTGACTCGCAGGAAGCCGCGGCCATCCTGCTGGGACTGGGCATCAACGAACAGAAACTGACAGGAGTCAAGTTCAATTTCTCCACCCGTCTCAGTTACAATCCATGGGCCACTGTCAGGGTCTCTTTTGCACCAAGGGCATTCCCCAGGTTCAGTCTCTCATATACGTTCCGTAAAAGCGAGACTAACCTCAGGTATCACGGCAGGGCATTCGCCAACACCATGCTTCTCAATCAGACTGTCAAGGCGTATGTGTCCGAATACCATTCCAGGTTTTTCAGTACGGAGATAGGTCTCAATTTCGAGAATTATATCTACAATCATGTCTATACCGGGAATGACGGATCTTACATCCCGGATATGAGCCTGCTCAGAAGTGCTTACATGGGGGTGTATGGTCTGCTGAGGTTTGACAGCAAGGACCGCTCGTCGTTCGCTACGAAGGGTGTGGACTTCACTCTGAGCGGAGGCTGGAAATTCCACGATTTTTACAGGACCGTACCGTTCAGGAACTTTGGAGAGGCTCAACTGTCATTTCTCTCCTATGTGCCGTTTGCGGACAGAAGGCTGGTGCTCGTGCCGCAGGTCTATGCCAGGTTCGTTATGGGAGACAGTTATCTCTTCTCATACGACAACCTGTTGGGAGGAGTCATGCCGGGCCGCTATGTGGGCCATCAGATTCCCTTCATCGGAGCCAACCGTCCCGAGATGATGTACAACACCGTAGCCGTTCTCCGAGCAGATCTGCGCTGGAATGTGTACCGCAAGCATTATGTGACCGTTATGGGCAACTATGCCCGCGAGGCCAACGGTATCCGTAACTTCTTCGTGCCGAAGACTCCGTATGGGGACGGCTCCATGACCGCATACGACTGGTGGGGTGTAGGCCTCAGGTACTCGTATGACCTTCCGATCGGCCCTGTGGATGTGGATTTCAGCTGGTCCAATATAACCAGAACATTAGGCGTGTATGTCAACCTCGGATACTATTTCTAACCTCGATGCGGTATTCGGCCGTATGGCCTGGCTGTGCTCCCGGAGGGAATACTGCTCCGCCGCCGTGCTGGGGAAGCTCAGACAGAAGGGCCTGGACGATAAGGACGCGGCCGCCGTGCTGGATCGTCTTGTCAGAGAGCGGTATGTAGACGATGCCCGCTATGCACGTGCGTTTGTCCGGGACAAGGCCCTGCTTGCCGGCTGGGGCCCGCGTAAGATATCGTTTGCCCTGTCCGCCAAAGGCATATCCAAGGAGGTTGTGGAAGAGGCGTTGGAGGAGGTCAGCCCGGAGGACAGCGAGGCCCGTATGTGTCAGGTGCTTTCTGCGAAATGGAAGTCGGTATCGGGAAAGACATTGTACGAGCGCCGCACCAAACTGCTCCGCTTTGCCCTCTCACGGGGCTATCAGTACGATGATGTGATGCGTTTTCTGGATGCCCATTCAAAGTGACCGCTGTGTCTCATGAAAAAGAAATTGTATATTTGCCCTCTGAAATATTAACGAAATAACTACGGAAGATGATTACCACGGAACAGGTGAGAGACTTGCGTCAGCGTATCGATACGCTGGGGAGGTGTCTTTGACATCGCTTCTAAGAAGGAGCAGGTAGCTGCGATGCAGCAGCACAGTGCCGGAGCCGGATTCTGGGATGACCCGAAGGAGGCCGAGGCATATCTTAAGAAAATGTCGGGCGTGAAGTTCTGGACCGATGCCTACGACGGGATTAAGAAAATGGATGAGGATCTGGAGGTTCTGCTGGAGTTCGCCAAAGAAGACGAGGCGGCTCAGAAAGATGTGGATGCTCAGTTCGAGGCCCTTGTCGGAAAGGTCGAGGATCTGGAACTGCGCAATATGCTCGGCGAAGAAGGGGACAATCTCGGGGCAATCCTGAAGATCAATTCGGGAGCCGGCGGCACCGAGAGCAATGACTGGTCGGCCATGCTTATGCGCATGTACGTCCGCTGGGGCGAGCGCAACGGCTACAAGGTGGCGGTCAGCGACCTCATCGAGGGGGACGAGGCCGGTATCAAGTCGGTGACGATAGAGTTCGAGGGGGACTACGCCTTCGGTTACCTGAAGGGCGAGAGCGGAGTACACCGCTTAGTGCGAATCTCCCCGTTCAATGCTCAGGGCAAGCGGCAGACTACATTCTCTTCCGTCTTCGTCTATCCTCTCGTGGACGACACCATCGAGATAGAGATCAATCCGGCCGACCTCGAGTGGGACACCTACCGATCATCGGGTGCCGGTGGCCAGAACGTCAACAAGGTCGAGACAGGAGTCCGCGTGCGCCACATCCCCACCGGCATCGTGGTCGAGAATACCGAGACCCGCTCCCAGCTGGACAACCGCCAGAGAGCCCTGCGTATATTGAAATCCCATCTTTACGACCTGGAGCTCAAGAAACGTCAGGAGAAACAGGCCGAGTTAGAGGGCAAGAAGAAGAAGATAGAGTGGGGCTCGCAGATCCGCAGCTACGTCCTGCATCCCTACAAGATGGTCAAGGACCTGCGCACCGGCTACGAGACCTCCGATACGCAGGGTGTCCTGGACGGCGACCTCAACGCCTTCATGAAGAAATTCCTCATGGAAGGCGGTCAGGTGTAGGACTAGAGTTCCCAGGCGAGGGCGGAGGCACCGAGGATGGCTGCGTCCGAGTCCTTTAGGGTAGAGTAGAGCAGGCGGATCTTGCCTTTCCAGATGTTCAGCAGATTGTCGTTCATGCTCTCGAGGATGGATTCGGTCAGGAACTCCTTGGACCTGGCCAGACCGCCGAAGAGGATTATGGCCTCGGGTGCGCTGAACGCCACGAAGTCGGCGAAGGCCTCTCCCATAATCTTGCCGGTGTAGTGGAATATCTCGATGGCCAGTTTGTCGCCCTTTGTGGCGGCATCGTAGATGTCCTTAGAGGTAATCTTCTCCGGGTCCAGATTGCGCAGCAGACTGGGCTCGTCCCTTTCGGTCAGGAACTCCCTTGCTGTGCGGGCCACGCCTGTCGCGGAGGTGTAGGTCTCCAGACAGCCCTTGCGTCCGCAGTTGCACTGCCGTCCTCCGCGTATGATGGTGGTGTGGCCGAGCTCTCCTGCGAATCCGTCATGGCCGTAGACTATCTTGCCGTCTATCACGATGCCGCTGCCGACTCCGGTGCCGAGGGTGATCATGATGAAGTCCTTCATCCCCTTGGCTATGCCGTAGGTCATCTCGCCGACGGCGGCCGCATTGGCGTCATTGGTGATGGCCACCGGTATGCCGACTATGTCGCGTATCATCTTGGCGAAGAAGATAACCATGGGTTTGTCGTTCTCGTCGTAGGCCCACTTGAGATTGGGTGCGAACTCTATGGTGCCCTTGTAGTAGTTGCCGTTCGGGGCACCGATACCGATGCCCTTTATCTCTCCGTCATTCTCGGACTGTCTGATGAGGTCCTTGATGGCGGTGGTGAGATCCTCCACATAGGATGACAGCTCTCTCTGGAGAGATGAGATGACGCTCTGATAAAGTATGTTGCCGCGGGCATCCACGACCCCCAGCTTGGTGGTCTGTCCTCCGACATCGATGCCCATTACTAAAGCCTGTTTTGTCATGGTTATTCTGTTTTAATATCGGTGTTTACGTTTTTGTACCATATCAGCGCGTAAAGGAAGATGTAGGCCGCGCAGACCAGAGGAACGATAAAGCTGATCAGGAATGATCCGGTGGCATCGGCTATCGCGCCCTGAATCGGAATGAGGATTCCGCCGCCGCAGACCATTGTCATGAACATTCCGGAAGCCACTGAGGTGTATTTGCCCAGACCCTCCACGGCCATGTTGAAGATACCGCCCCAGCATACTGAGGTGCACAGACCGCAGAGTACCAGAAATACCATGCCTACGGGTATGTCCGCCGTTACGAAGTGACCGGTGGAGCCTTCAAAACCGAAGAACGGTACCGTAGTGCCGGAAGGCAGCAGCATTCCAAGCAGGATGAAGACCATGCACACTGACGATACGAAGAGTATCTGCGTCCGGCTGGAGAACTTGCCGCCGAGCAGGCCTCCGCAGAGCCTTCCTACGAGCATCATCAGCCAGAACACGCCGGCAATAGAGGCAGCTACACCTGAGTCCATGCCGAATCCGGGAGTGGCTGCGTCGGTGGCGGTGGACAGGTACTGAAGTACGTATGTGGGAATACCGACTTCGACACCCAGATACAGGAAGATGGCGATGATTCCCAGGTTGAAATGGCGGAATGAGAATGCGCTGTGCTTCTTGCCGTCAGCCGGTACCGCAGGTTTCTGTGCGGATTCGGAGGACTTCTCCTGGTCCGGTTCGGGTATCCTGACGAACGAGAGCACGATGAACACCAGCAGGAAGATGCCCAAGGCTATGAAAAGGGCTGGAGTGGCATCGGATATCTGGGCCTTGGATGCGTCTCCTACGAGAGCACCCACGAATATGGTCACGAATGTGGCAGCCAGGGAGTTGCCCACGCCGCCGAACTGTATCAGCTGGTTGCCGCGTTTTCCGCCTCCGCCCAGAGTGTTGAGCATGGGGTTGACGACAGTGTTGAGCATGCACATGCAGAAACCGGCGATAAAGGCACCGGCCAGGTACACGCCGTAGCTCTGGACTCCGTCCCATCCCGATACATACTGGAGGAATACGCCGGCGAAGCCCACTGCAATCGCGGCAAGGGCAGTCTTCTTATATCCTATCTTTTTAAGCAGTATGCCGGCAGGGATGCCCATGACGGCGTAGGCGATGAAGTTGGCCGCGTTGCCCAGCTGGGCCATGGCGTTGGATACGTCGAACTGGTTCTTGACGATGACAGCCATAGGGTTGCACAGATTGGTCACGAAAGCGATCATGAAGAACAGCAGGTACATCATCGCTATCGGGAGCGCATAGTTTTTCTTTTCAGTCATATAAGTACACAGTTAATGTTTGTTTGAAATGCAAAAGTATGAATAATTATTTTTCCTTGTTCATCAGCTCGCTTTTAAGGTTGCACAGGTACTGCGGCGTGACTCCCAGATACGAAGCGAGGATTTTCCCTGGAACCGCCTCTATGATTTCCGGCCTGTTTTTCAGGACGGACAGGTACCTGTCCCTGGCAGTGCCGTTGATAAGGCAGAGCTTGTGCTCGCAGGTGTAGAGCTGCCCCATGGCCAGATTGAACATCCACTGCGAGAACTCAGGATATTCCTTGAGCATGGAGTCGAAAGTACTCTTGCTCATCCTCAATACAGTGGCAGGTGTCTTGCAGTTCTCAGCTATGAGAAATGCCGGAGACCTCATATAATAGGAATGGGGAGAGAGTATGATGGTTCCCGGAGTCGCGAATCCGAAGGTGATCTCGCGGTGCTCCTCCACGTGGAAGAGTCTGATGATCCCTTCCATTAGGCAGTAGATGTCAGTATTGACCCTGTCGTAGTCGATAAGGCGTTCCTTGGGCTTTAGGTTGATCTCATCCATGACATCAAGAAATTTCTCTATAATGCTGTCGGAAGGATTGAAGTTGCCTTCCTGTTTTAAAAGTTGCTTTAAGTCGCTGTTCATCGTATTCGGATTAGAGTGTAAAGATACATAAAGATTTTGGAGGGATTAAGATAGTTTAACTTTTTTCTTATTTATGGAATGTAAATTTGCACCAGACAAACCAATAAATACCATAAGCAATGAAAAAATTTATCAACTGTATTATCCATTTGGCCGGCATTTCAGTGCCGTATGCCGGCAGAAAGAAGAAAAATCCTTGAACCCAGTCTCAAGCAAGCTCCTCAGTCCGTTACGGCTGATTCCGCAGGAGGACATTACTGGATAGAATCACATCGATAGTATTAATCAGAGACGCTTTATGTCTCACAGCGGTTTTAATATGAGATACATACTTAAATTTTCACTCTGCGCCATTGCCGCATGCCTGATGCTGGCAAGTAATTCTTGTAAAAAAGATGAGGCGCCAAATGTAGAAATTCTAATCAATCAATTCTGTTTCAATGGGGTGACGAATGATATACAATCCGTACTCTATGAATACGACAATCTGAACGGTGTGTATACATTCTTCATATCACCGTCCAAAGGAATAGAAGACATCGAAGCCATGCTGAATGCAAATGATTTCATCAAAATCACAAGTTCCGTGGCAAATGGGGAAATAGACCTTACATCTGAAGGAAATTCTCTGAGCTATATGGACTTCAGCATTTCTTCAGCGGAAAGCTCCGGGATCGAGTATTCGGAACTTTCGCTGGTGTTGGACAGCAACAATCTGAGACTAAGTCTTTCAGCGAAAAAGAACAGCGGAGACGAACTTCGCGCAGAATATCACGGAACATGCACCAATGTCAGTGAAAATCACATAACCTTGGACAGAGCCGTGATGAGCTTTTATATGGGCAAGGAATCAGAATTGGAAAACTATTATATTGTCTTGACAAATGCCGAATTTAAGTTGGATGGTAATGAATATAGTCTTGAGTCTGAGGGTTATGCACTTCAAATGGATCTTTATGTCGATAATGCCGGTTTTGTCCTTGACTTACCGGAGGGTGAATACGGATCTTCCTCCACTGCTTCCAACTTCACTTATTCCGACAAGTTCAGCGGAATAATGATGAAGGATGCTGCGGGCAACGTGTCGGAACTGATACCCCTCACTGATAAAGTAGTCATAGAGGCATCCGGAAACAATACATACACAATCTCTGCCTCGTTCGTTCAGGATGGTACGACATACAGTGTTTCGTTTTCTGGAGAACTGCCCATGGAGAACGCCGACTTTAATCCCAGTTTGCCGCAGATAGGAGAAGATCTGGATTTCAAAGGATTCTATGCGGAAGCAGTTTATGAAGGGAATATCCTTGAGAATGGAACAGGACTCATGGAAATCGTCATATATGATGAGAATTGGGAAAACCGTATAAGTCCGGGGTACGGCATGACACTTGTTCTCCTGCACGACCTGTTCCTTGACTCCAAGAAAAGCAGGATTATGCCAGGAGAATACACAGTGTCATCGAGTCTTGAGCACTCCACTTGCATAACTACTGAGGAAATCAATATCATGGGACTGGTTATGCCTTTGGGATCTTATGTGATGAAAAATGACGGAACAGAAAATGCTGAATATGCATACGTGGCAGGCGGCAATATAACCGTATCCGAAAATGGGATGAATACAGTGATAGATGGCACGATTCTTACTCCTGACGGATATACGGTCAAGATTTATTTCGATGGCCCTATCGGTATTACAGACAACTCGAAAGACGATAACGACGGTTCGACCACTCTCGAAAAAGATTTGGCACTTGATCTGGACTATTTGCCGACAGCATATTGTACACCCAAGACCGACATCTGGGTAAAAGGACTCGGCACGATTCCGGTTGAAGACCTTACAACTGTAACCCCGCCTGCTGAAGAGGCGTGCGGATACCAGATTATTGATATTGGTATGGCCACCGGATTTTACGATGAGGACGGAATACTCGTGGAAGGAGATATAATTCGTCTCGACCTCCTCGTTAACCCCGGAGACGAAGGGAAAATAACCGTAGGTACGTATACGGTTACGCCTAACCGCTATCCGGCTTCTTTCAGACCGGGTGTTGCTCCGCGCGGATATCAGGGCATGGAAGGAAACCTCGGCACCAGATATATGGATATAGCCAATGCAATCGGCAGTGGAGATATCGACGGCGATGGAGTCGTAGAAGAGAATGTTCCTCTGAACATCCCCACACAGGCAGGTTTCGCATGTCTGTATGAGGGTACTGTCACCATATCGAAAGCAGCAGGAGGTGAAAACTACTATACTTTCGAAATAGACGGCATGGATGTACTGAAACATAAGATAACCGGTTCATGGACAGGTCCGGTATGTCTGATGGGAACTGATACCCCTGTTCTTCCGTCCGATAATTCGTTCAATGCTCCCATGCGCTTGAAATCCCAAAGACCTTTATTTGAAAATAAACTTAAATAATGAGACAAATGAAAATGTTTATGAAAAAACTTACCGTGCCGGCATTGATTGCAATGCTGGCAACGGCTATTCCGACTTCTTGTAAAAAGAATGAGGTATTGGTCCCTCCAGTAGAGTTGGAAGACCAGATAATGTATAATGAGAATGAGCCGGTGGAAATACGCTCTGCGATTTATGAAGCAGAAGAAAACGGTATGACCACTTTCTATCTGTCACCCACGCAAGGTATATCCGATGTGAATGGAATGACAGCGGCAAACGACTATCTGATGATATCAGTTTCCAGCGCGGACGGTGAAATAGACGGTACGTTTGAATTGTCCTATTCGTCATTGCATCTGACAGACAAAGCTGATGCCGAGCAGTTCATGATGAGTGTCAGGTATTCCGCAAACGAAGAGAAACTTGATCTGGAAACTGACATCAAGATGAAAGACGGGACCACGCTTAGGGCGGAATATCACAATACATGCGTCGAGGCAGTCCCGGAAACCGTTCCTCTCAATAATGAATACTCTCTGGACGATGAGAGGATGGCCATATCAAGTGTTCTGGAATGGTATGACCATAAAGAGGCGGCTATGACTTATTGTTTCTATGCCGAGAACCTGACAGAGCCGGACGACAATGCCAAGGGATTAGTCATCAGGGTAAAGGACGGACAGTCCACTGAAAATATTGATCTTTCCACTGTTACCACTGACGTCATTTCCATAGAATGCGGAGCATTTACCAATAATGAAAGCACGGCAGGTACACTTACATTATCCAAAGACAAGTTCGGAGAAAAAATAACACTGTCGCTAAATGCGGAATCCGGTGACTCGCATTTGCAGGCGGAATACACAGGAACATTCATAAACGGATATTACAGCGGCAATTATTTTTCCGTGACCACAAAGGAGGGAGATGTAGAGAAGAACGATATTCAGGGCATGTTCCTTTACAATAACGGAACACAGAACATCCTTGCAATCGGACAGACACAAAACGCAACAACTCCTGAAGACTTCATGGAAGGACATTTTGCTGTGGAACTCCTTATAGGCAATACAGCTGAAGGCATGAGTCTGGTGCTGCCTGAAGATGCCGGTGAATGCGGCTTCTTCCTGTATGATTACGAGACATACTCCACGCTTGACATCAATGGAGCTTCGGGAAAAGGAGCAACCGGCAAGATCAACGTTAAAAACGCAGGAGACAAGACTTATGTCGGATTTGCCGTTACTTTCCCTGACGGGACCATAGCAGAAGGGGAGTGGTTCGGGGAGATGACAATAGTTGAAGAAGAATTCGACCTTACTCCCATAGTGCCGTTTTCTCCAACTATAACCATAACATCCGAGGACGGCACGGTGCTGTACCATAAAACCATAACATCAATGGAAGTTCGTCTGGAAAAAGACTATAGGCTGCGCGGAGGTGATCCGCAATACGGAGGAGCGACTTTCGATGCCTATTTCTTTTATTTCAGACCTGAAGGATACGAAGAGTCTATTGATGACCCCATAACCGTACCCAGCTTCATGTACATGGCAGAGAACATTCCAACCGAGGGAGAGATTGATCTTGCCCAGGCTGGAGCAGACACTCACTGGAATTTTAAATTCCAGAATTCCAATTTCAAATACACGGAATACTTTGAAAATTACGAGATGTATGGAATGAAGACTCTTAGATGTCCGGACAATGTAAAGGTAAACATTATGCAGGACGAAAACAAGATCTGGAATTTTTATTTTGAAATGACGGACTATGGTTCTTTCAGCAGTTATACTCCGGATTTGAAAGAAGGAACGAAGAACAGAATTACAATCGAATGGAGGGACTCAGCTACCAAATATAGCGGAAGTAAGGTAAACGATATGGATACATCAGAATATTAAAAAATTATGTCGTAAAACCGCATAACCTTTCTGATATGGCAAAGCCCCGGCTTGTGAAAGTCAGGGCTTTGTTTTATATTCACAGGACTTGTCCAGGAGCCAGTCCGTATTCCGTAGTGGACTGGACACGGTGATTATAAGGCTATGAAGCCGTATGTGGATGTGGCCAGTAGTGTGAGATTGGAGTGTATGAGAAAATTTGATCAGCTGTAGACGGAGTGGCGAAGAATCTCCGGCGAAAGGAGCAGCCTTTACCGCCTTGAATTGTGGAATACGGCTGCTCCTGAATGTGTTAGGAAAACTACCGCGGCACGTCCTCGTATATGATCCGGTCCTGCTCGGCGATTCTCTTCGGTACGGCTCCGATGACTTGATTCAGTTCATCTATGGAAAGAGCATTGAGCGGTTTGCCGAATTTTTTCTGCGAGTAATTGTTCCTGGCGGTGTCGTAGGCCTTGTCCATTGCGTTTCGGATCTGAACATAGACTTCCGGGGACGAGTCTCTGTTGAATCTGATGCTGAATGTTCCCAGGAACTGATCCTCATCTGTATCTGTGCGGATACCCTGTTCCATGATTATCCCGACGGCCTTTTCCGGAATTTCTTCCAATGTCACCTGATATCCGTCCATCATGATCCTGTCGTTGCTGTTCACGCGGATCTGGTGGAAATATTTCCTGTTGGCGGGAGTGACGGGAATAGCTGTCGTAATCTCCTCATTGTCGTTGATGGTCGGAGGCAGTATTTGTACTGATTCAGCGGACAGTACCGCACCTCCGCCAAGGTCTGCTTTGTAGCGGACTTTCAGGAGGCCGGCCTTCCGGAGGCTGTTTTTTACGTCGGTTACGGCCCCCATGTCGGTGCCGCCGGAGATTTCAATCTCAGCAATGGTGGGCTTGTCGGCAGCGATTTTGTCTGCAATGACTTTGTCTATGTCCTCAGAACTGTATTGCTGACCGTCGATTGTCAGCATATCTTTCGATACAGTGATGGTCAGTACGCTGTCCTGTGCGGCAGAGACTGCGTCCGGAGAAGTGCTGTGAGTGCCGGCTGCCGTAGCGGTGACGGCACTCTGCTGTGTCTGATCCTTGGTCCCGCAGCCGAACGCGAGGAAGGTGGCGGTGAGCAGCGGGAGGGCGGCGGCCAGCCTCAGTGAGGCGTAGCGGCCGAGTCGTGTCTTTGTCATCATAATAAACCGTTTTTTTGTGAGTGAGTGATTCAACCCGCTGGATATATCCGGATTATAACCAAAGAGTTGCTTGAAGATGGCTGTTCTATATAGAGTCAGGTCATTTCCTTCGTTGAGAACGTCGCGGTCGGCCTCCCATTCCTGCACCTCCTTCAAGTCCTTCTCGGCTATCCACAGGAAGGGGTTGAACCACAGGAGGCTGCGCAGGAAGGAGAGGACGAGCCTCTCGTAGGAATGCCGGTGCCGGACGTGGCTGGCTTCGTGGGTGATGATCATCAGCCGCTCGGACGGGGCGTAGTTGAAGCCCATGTAGACCGTCCGCAGGAATGAGAACGGGGTTTGAACCCTTTCGTTCTCGGCTAAGGACCAGCCCTCCATCAGGGTCAGGCGGGCTCCACGGCGCAGGCGGCGTATCCGTATGATATTCAGGACTATCAGGGCAATAGAGGCTGCGGCGGTCACTCCGTATATGACAGCGGCAGTTTTAAGGACAATGGCCTTCGCGGATGTTTTCCGGGAGGTGGCGGCGGCATCCTCTGCCGTTGTTCCTCCGTAGCCTCCGTCCTCTTGGAGG
Organism: uncultured Bacteroidales bacterium; assembly: GCA_944326255.1. Taxonomy (GTDB): domain Bacteria; phylum Bacteroidota; class Bacteroidia; order Bacteroidales; family UBA932; genus Coprenecus. Next base: position 10,379 of record CALVDG010000027.1, on the reverse strand, counting down.
AGGTTCCCCCGGAATTCGTGGAGAGCGGCCGTCCCCTCTGCTGCGGGCTCCGGGGCGGGGGAGTACAGCGGCACGTCGAGGGCGGGGATGAGGGCTGCGAGCAGCATTGTCCCTACGATGTATGCCCGGCACAGCCTGTAGCCGACCTTTCCTGCCAGCAGCCACCGGTACATGACCAGGAACAGGCCGCTGCAGATCAGTACCTCTATTATGTATTCGACCGTCTTCATGTCTTTTATTTGCCTGAGTTGAGGATCCTTAGGATCTCGTCGGTCTCCTCCACCGAGATGGACTTCTGCGAGGAGAAGAAGTTGACCATCCGGCTGACGGACCCGTCGAAAAAGTTGTCCAGTACCGTGCGCATGTAGGTGCCGGTGTACTCTTCCTTCGCCACGAGCGGAAAGTATTCGTAGGTCCGGCCGTAGGCTTTGTGCGAGACGAAGCCCTTGCTTTCCAGTATCCTGACTATCGTTGATACCGTGTTGTACGCCGGCCTGGGCTCGGGCATCTCCTCCAGTATGTCGTGTACCAGCACCTTGCCTTTCTTCCAGATTACCTGCATGATCTCGAGCTCGGCCCGTGTGAGCTCCTGCCGTCCTTCCTTGATTATTTTAGCCATAGCGCGTATGTTTTCAGTTTCTGCGTACAAAGCTATAACTAAAAATTTAAAAATGCAACTAAAATTTTAGTTAATTCAAAATGCAGTGTTTCCTTCCTTCGCGAGGGTGTACCATTTTCCACCACTAAGCCAGAGCACTCTCGCTGCGCGAATTTTAAATTGACGAACTAGGACATTGTCACGATAGGGAGGACAGACGATTAGGATAAATAAGAGGTTCTTTGATATACTGGAAAACGGAAGTTGCAAATAATTACTATCTTTACCTTAAAGGACGATAGGAGATATCGGGCAGTTGGCTTTTTTGAAGATGTTTCTGCTGGTGAGAAAACCATAGTTAAGAACATTGAGAAATAAAAACAGGCATTATGTGTAAGATTAAAAACACAAACACGGGAATAAAGAAACTCGATTTCAGACAGCGCGGCAAGATGACTGCATGGCTGACTGACTGACGGTCGTGAGAAAATCGTCCCGTTGTCATTATTCCCTGACATCAAGCAGCTCTCAGTCAAGGAGCGAGAGGCATGGATGATATTGGATGACCAGTTCTTTACATTCCAGCATCTGAGCAAAGTGTATTCAGTTGAGGACCTTATGAACTTGTCCTGAGCGGACGGGACTTCTTTTTTTATGATTATCCGCAAAGGTACCCCTAAAGTCCTCACTTTACTTCACGATGCTTTTTAGTTGAGTTGTATATGCTTGAATATAAATACTTTATCTATCCGGCGATATTTTAAGTGGGGCTAATTACGCTCAGAATGAGCCTTTTTGCCGTCATTTAACCTTTTGCGAAAAACACAGAATCCAGCCAATCAGGTGGTTGCAATACAACTAAAAAGCAACGTGAGGATGCCGGGAGGATTGGACTGGAAGAGCGGAATGCACCGATGAAAGTGGCGTAGGTGACGGGGTGCCTACAACACTGTCGGAGGAATGAGCGGGGTATGCGGATTCGCCTGGGAAAAGTGCCCGGAATTCGTGGGAAAGCGGTTCACTTTCCCGGTGGGGCCAGGGAGGATATCCGCATGGGGGTGGAGATGGCAGTGCCTGCCGGAGACCTGTCCTCTGTCGCTTTTGAGAAGTGTCTGATAACTAAGCAAAAGCAAAATGGTGCTGAGGATAGGGGTACCCGAAAACCGTCAAAATGCCCGGAATCCGCCACCCCTGTCCTCGGTCCTATTTGTGTATGCATCTGAATGCTAGCAAGTTGCCATTGTGTGGCACAGGATAGGTGTCTTGGACATGGCAATGGACTTGGATGAATGTCGTGGGAAAAGTCGGGAGTACTTGCCCGGCGGCTCTTCTCCTGCCTTGAGCCGCGTAAAGTAATAGCCGTAGTCTGGCTGGATTGGCCTGAAAGAACTCCACTAGCCTGTCACTGCTGAAATTGCGCGATAGCTGCAGCATGACCGGTTGGTTCTTGGGATTTTGGTGTCGCAGAGCCTTAAGCCTGGTAGGTGACAGCACTAGGGGTATCTTTGCGGACAGTCATTTCTTTTTTCGCCACGTCGCTAATCAGTCCCTTCAAGCATGGCCACAGGAGAAGAAAAACTACCAGAGCGGGGGAAGATGAGACGTTCGTAGATCTCCCGGGCCTCTTGTTCCTGCAGGCTTCGGAGGGTGAAGGAGGTGCCGTTGGTGGAGAGGGTGAGGCTCACCCGACAGGTGTACGGGGTGAAGGGGGTGGCTTTCAGACAGACGACCTCGATGTTGCTGTATTTGACGTAGTTCCGAATGTCCGCAAACTTACCGTTGTGAATCTCGATGTAGTCCTCCTTCAGAGTGATGCGGCTCCGACGGACGGCCATGAGTCCTTTGGCCAGAGATATAAGCAGCCAGGCCGCCGGCACAGCGAGCCACACATACAGGCCGAAGCAGGCCAGTGTGACCGCGGCGGCCAGCGATATCAGAATATCCAGACGCATGACGTGCCACATCAGGCCGTACCCCGAGCGGGCCGAAACGACCTCCGGAGAAGAGCCGTAGCCGCTTCCGAGCCACCAGTTGAGGAAATCAGCAGCCGAGTCCGAGCCGTAGACCCTCACATCCGCGCCCTTTTTCTCATCGGTGGCATTCAGTGCCTGCCGCAGCATGACGGTACTGCCGTGCAGCCATTGCTCCAGGAAATTGCGCTTGACATAGACCGTGCAGACCTTATCGTAGGAGAAGCGGCTGCTGTTGCGGGCTATAAGTCCGCTCTCGAAGGTCAACTGACCGCGGGCGATACGCACTTCCATGTTGGCATAACGCAGAAAGACCTTGCCTATCCACAGCAGCATCACGAAGAAGTACAGAGCCACGGCGATGACCACATAACCCGAAGGCTGGAGCGACAGAGTCCCTGCATGTGTGTCAACATAGTCTATGATATGGTCTACTGCATGGTCGTCTACAGTCGTAACGGAATTGTACACAGCGGCCAGGGCGGCAAAGAGCACGGCCATGCCCTGAAGGTGGTTCTGGCAGAACGCCCCTTTGATCAAATTGGAATTGCTGAAGTTCATCCTGACGGTATTTCCGGCAGCGGATTTTTCTTCTGGATTCTCTTCCGTGGCCATGTCTTTGTCCATAGCCTCGCCCGCAGGTACGCCCTGAACATCACCGGCATCTGCATCCGTGACTGCTTCCGCTCCCGAGTCTTTATCCTCCACTGCCACCTCCTGCATCTCCACCCTCTCCATCAGTGCCTTCCAGTCCCGGTCATCCAGGATAAGCTCTACCTCCGCCGACTTGGACGCAAGCGTATCGAACAGGACGCCCCGCAGTTCCAGAACCCGGTAGATGAACCCCTGCCTTGTCCTCATGGACTGAACCTTATTCAGCGGTATGCTGGTTATTCCCTTATTCAGCAAGCCGTTCATGAAAACCAATTTACCATCCTCGATATAATACTTCTTGAAATACCAGTCGATGAAAGCCATCAATGCCGCCAGTACCAGATATCCGACGCATATCAGCGAAGCCAGCAGTATTTTCCCAGAAAAGGTATGCTTGTCCCCGGTGATATTCACTATAACTAAAAGTACGAAAGGTCCGGCAAACTCCCGCAGCTCCTTGGCCATCAGGACCCAGTAAGCACTTCCGCTCATCCGCCTAGGAACGGAAAAATCACTTACTCTCATTTCCGGTTCTTTCGATTAGAAGTGACTTTATCTCCTCGGCCTTCTCACGTGTAAGTCCGGGGATGACGGTCTCCGCCAGCATCTGAGCTCCGTTGACAATGTCCACGGCATAGAGTCCGAACATCCGCGAGACGGGATTCTGCCGGATGCTGACCTGCTGTATCTTGCAGAAGGGTATCGTAACTGTCTTCGGGAAGACAATTCCGTAACGGTAGGTGATGTCGTGCTCCCTGACCGCATAGCCCTTGTAGGCGTATGCCCTGGGCAGAATCGCCAGATTGACAAGCCCCGCCGCAAGCAGCACTGCCTCCGCACATATCACGATCAGGTTCCTGCCGTCGAACTCATCGGCCAGAAGCAGGAAAAGCGGCAGCAGCATCAGTCCGAGCCAGATCAGTGCCGTTATCACAGCCTGTGTCTTGAGATAGCTTTTCTCCAAAGGTGTGTAGGAAAGTTCCTCCACGGGGTCAATATTGTCCGGGTGCCATTGTCTGTTGGTCATGTCTGGTCTGCCTGTAAAAGTTCGTCACAATATTTTTGACAAAAATAAGAAATTAAGTCTTATCTGTCTCAAATAATGGAGGACATTATATGCGCTTGACTACTTTTGCCGGGACGCCGGCTGCGACGGTATTGGCCGGTATGTCGCCCGTAACGACCGCCCCGGCACCTATCACGGCATTGTCGCCGATGGTCACGCCTTGCAGGATAGTGGCATTGGAGCCTACCCAGACGTTCTTCCCCAGGACGATAGGCGCGGAATGGGTCATCTTGCGCTTCTCCGGCTCCAGAAAATGGTTGAGCGTGGCAAACACCACATTGTGCCCTATCTGGCATCCGTCCCCGATGCGCACGCCGCCATGGTCCTGAAAATGGCAGCAGGCGTTGATGAACACATCCTCGCCCACCTCGATGTTCTTGCCGAAATCGGTATAAAACGGCGGGAACACACGGAGCGTGGAGGGGACAGCTTTCCCGAAAAGCTCGGAAAGGATGTCCCTGATTTCCTCCGGAGTATGATAGGCGGAGTTCAGCCGGAAAGTGATTTTCCTCGCCTCCCCGCCCATCCTGTCCATGAACTGATGTATCTCTTCCGTGTCAAGCGGCTTGCCGGTCTTGACGAAATCCTTGAATTCTTCGAGTGTCATAATCATTCTCCTAATTGGTTATATTCTTCGTCGGTCACAGGCTCCAGCCATTCGTTGTAACTGTTTTCTCCCGGAATTTCAAAGGCGAGATGCGCAAACCAGCTGTCCGCCGCCGCTCCGTGCCAATGCTTCACATTCGCCGGGATGTGGATGACATCGCCCGGAAGCATCTGCACGGCAGACTTTCCCCATTCCTGATACCAGCCCTTGCCCGCTACGCAGACCAGCATCTGCCCACCGCCTTTAGTCGCATGGTGAATGTGCCAGTTGTTGCGGCATCCCGGCTCGAAAGTGACATTGCTGAAAGGTATCTGCTCCTTGGATATCGGAGCCAGATAGCTGTTGCCGATGAAGTACTTGGCGTATGCGGTGTTCGGCTCGCCGATGGGGAATATCATTTCCCGCTGGAAAGCGGCCTTTCCGTCCGCATCCGCCGTTTCCTCTTTGATGATACGCAACGCCTTGATGGCGGCGGGGAAGCCGATGTAGGGCAGGCACTGGATGACGGCGGCGGTCAGCGTTTCGGGCGAGTTGCCAGCGTTGATGTTTCCGTGATAATGCGAGTGGAGCTGGCTCTCGGCTTCCAACGTGGTCAGTACGCAGTAGCCCAACAGCTCGCGCGTCTGTAAGTCGAGTGCACCGCGGCTGTAGATGTCGCCGAAGAAATAATCCGTGAGGAACTGCTCCACATCTTTGCCCATGTTGCCGGGCACGCCTTCCATCACCGAGGCGATGCCGCCGGGATAGAGCTTGTCCTGAATGGCTTTGCCCGCCTCGTGGCGCGTTCCCTCCGTCACCGTGCCCTGCTTTTCCAGAGGCAGGGAGATACCCCGCTCCGTAAATACTTCATTGACCGTCGCCACGGCGTTCAGCATCCTCGGAAAGCCGATGAACGGGGCGGTGAGATACATCACCTCGCGCAGTTCCTCGGGGGTAACACCCACATTGAGTGCCGCTCCGGCATGGGCCTTCAGCTGAGGGAGCGTCTGCATCGTGGCGAGGGTGATGCAGGTAATCATTTCCCTCTGCTTCAGAGTCAGATCACCCGTCTGAAATACATCGCCGAAGATGAACTTCTGAAGGATATCCATCATTTCCGGGTCCGTGCCCTGCCCAGTCAGGGCCTCGCTGCCGAACAGGGTGCGGTAATTCTGTTTGCATACTTCGATTCTGTCCATATTTTCCTCTGTTTGTGCCGTCGCGGACAGGCTGCATACCAGTGCGGCGGCGGTTATTACGATTGCTTTCCTCATGGTTATTCTCTTTTGTCCGATGCAAAATTATACCGGAACAAGGATGCTTTACATAACCATAGGACGGCAATCTGTACCATTTTCACAGAATTTGCTTTGCTTATAAGTTTTACCGAAAAGCGATGAGCATAATACTGAGAAAATGTTCAGTACGGCATCGGGCAGGAGCTGTCGTTTACTGCCATAAAGATTCTGTTTCCCAGTCGGGTGGGAACCCCATCGCTATGACATCCACGTTGGGATAAGCAGCAATCAGTTCTTTCAACGTTTGCGTGAATGTATTTTCGGGATGTATATTGTTCAACAGGTAGGCTATGCAACATAGCTGTATGTATAGTTTGTTGTCTGCTACGGCAGTATTGCTTATCCAGGCGTTCTTTAACTTGGCGGGAATGGCGGGCGTAACGGGGTAGTTCCGGTTCCACATCCTGGCGTGATGGGCGCAACAGTTACGCAATGCCGCCAAACTGGCTGCCCAGCTTTCAAGAATCTTGTGCTGTGGCAGGTCAAAACTGCGGGCAACGTTCTTCTTTACTTTTATGTCACTGAAGTTGTAATACATTTTCGACAATGCGCCGAACGACACCACTTCCAAGGTTTTCCATGCAGGGGGGAAAGGCGGACAGTCATATTTCTTGAAATGTTCTTTGATGAAATCCTCTTTCGTGCGGTGCAACTCGCGCTCCACGCTGCCGATGTTTTCCTGAAATAACCTCTCTTCCCTCGACAACGATTTGTCCGCAAACCAAAACGCACCGTGTGCCAGCGAGAAATGATGTATCATCTTCGTGCGCAAGGCGATTTCTATCCGGGCGATGGCTTTGAACAGCAGTTCGCGCAAGGATGCGTCGAAATCGTAGAGCCGCACGGCATTCTCAAAAGTGGCTCCCGGCTTGAACTGGTGGGATTGCTTGTCCGTTTCCATCGGCCGGAAATAGTTGGCAAGCCGGAAATAACTGATGGTATCCAATATCTTTCGGGCAGCGGCTTCATCACCGATGGAAAGCCCACGGTCTTTTAGCAAAGATGTTTGCTGTTCTATGGTGAGGGGTTGTTTGGAATACTTCATACCTGTATAAAATAAAAGTTCCACCCTGGTACGCTGTGCTAAGCAAGAAGCGTGGTGGACTCTGTCGGTGCAAAAGTACAAAGTTTTTTCTTTACTACAAAATATCCATCGCAAATCTGTAGAGAAAATCGGGGAGCGGTGCAAGGTCCCTCACAAAAACATATCCGCATATCCGTTGGACGTGTTTTCTCCGGGCACCTCAAAGGCGAGATGCGCAAACCAGCTGTCCGCCGCCTTTAGTCGCGTGGTGAATGTGCCAGTTGTTGCGGCATCCCGGCTCGAAAGTGACATTGCTGAAAGGTATCTGCTCCTTGGATATCGGAGCCAGATAGCTGTTGCCGATGAAATACTTGGCGTAAGCGGTGTTCGGTTCGCCGATGGGGAATATCATTTCCCGCTGGAAAGCGGCCTTTCCGTCCGCTTCCGATGTCTGTGTAATCTTTTCCTGTGCCATAATTCCTTGAATGTTAGTCATTGTTGCTACAAATAATAAATACAGTATCTTTTTCATGTGTCGAATATATTATTTTATAAAGTTGTTGATTCGGTTGGCAGTGTTGAGCGGTGTCTGGTCTATTGTATGTTTCAAGAATGGTTATCCTGCAGGGGTTCTCTTTCTCGGCAACGGCATACATCGTCAGCACGCCCGGTTCGGTACGCAGGGAGATTTCGCCCACTTCTGTTGCATATTTCGTATATTCATCGAGATATTGCGGATAGACCTCGACTTTCGAAAGGCGCACGATGCCGTCGGCAGCCATCGGTTCCTTGGCGCACATGCCCGGCTGCTGGGATGAATGTGTTTTTCTCTCTGTCCCGCCGCATGAAAGCAGTCCGAACATAAATAATAATGCGGCTAATAGATTCCGGACCATTACTCTGCTCCTAATTCTCCCAGCCATTCCGGGATGCGTGCAGCCATATTGCCCAGCGTGCTTGATGTGAGCAACAGCATCAATGGGATTTTTCATATATGCCTCCTTTCTATAAACTTGTCAATATCGGATTTTCTTGATAATCTTTGCCGGGACTCCACCGACCACTACATCGGCCGGTACATCTTTAGTTACGACAGCTCCAGCAGCCACGACCGCATTGTCGCCGATGGTCACGCCCTGCAGGATAGTCGAGTTTGAGCCGACCCACACATTCTTGCCCAACACAATCGGTGCTGGATAAGTGTTCTTGCGGTCTTCGGGCGACAAACCGTGGTTCAGAGTGGCGAACACGACATTGTGTCCTATCTGACATCCGTCGCCAATGACAACGCCGCCATGATCTTGAAAATGGCAACAGGCATTGATAAAGACATTCTCACCGACGGTGATGTTCTTACCGAAGTCTGTATAGAACGGTGGAAAAACACGCAGCGATGAAGGCACCTCATAGCCGAACAACTCCGAAAGGAGTGTGCGTACTTCTGCCGGGGTGTGATAAGCCGTATTCAACCGGAAAGTGATACGACGTGCGGCATTGCTCATCTCGTCCATGAACAGATGTATTTCCTCGGTACTAAGAGCATGTCCTGTCTTTACATAGTCTTTGAATTCATTGATTGTCATATTGTTGCATTTTGATAATTGCTTTAGTATCAACTTATTATTTTCCCATCGTTTCCTTCACTTTCGCCAATAGGCTAGGAATGTCCAGATGCTGCGGGCACTTCGCCAGACATTCGCCGCAGGCTACGCACGAGGATGCCGGGTCGCCGCGCTGGACGGGCGACATGGAGACGGTGTAATCCGCCATCGCCCGCTCCTTGTTCCGGTGCAGGATGTAGTTGTTGTACACATAGGCGAAGATGTAGCCGATTGCGACATTGTGCGGGCAGGGGATGCACTGGTAGCAGCCCGTGCAGTCGATGTGCCCCGGTGCGTGGCGGTAGGCATAGATGGCAGCTCCCAACGCCTCGCGCTCGGCAGGGGTGAGCATGTTGGGACGGGCTTTGGCGGCGTACTTCAGGTTCTCCTCTACATCCGCCATGCTGCCCATGCCGCTCACTGCCACGCTCACTTCGGGAATGTCCCACAGGTAGTTCAACGCCCACTCCGTGTCGGGCTTGCGGATGCCCGTGGAGGCAAGCGCGTCACGCATCGTCTGCGGCAGGTTGGCAAGGAATCCCGTGCGGACGGGCTTCATCACCGCCAGTCCCATGCCGTTGGCGGCGGCATATTTCGGGCCGAGCACACCCGCCTCGTATTCGTAGTCCAAGTAGTTGTGCTGGATGAGGCAGAAGTCCCATGCAGGGGTATATTCCACCACCCGCTTGAAGAGTTGCAGGCTGTCGTGGAAGGAGAAACCCATGAAGCGGATTTTGCCCTGCGCCTTCAACCGCTCCATCTTCTCGATGAGCTTGTAGGGCAACACATAGTTCTTCCACGCCCGGTGCATAATCATGTGGATGTGATAGAAGTCGATGACATCCGTACCGATAGCGCGGCGCGACTGGTCGAAGAACTTCTCGAAATCGTCCGCTGACCGCATCTCCCACCACGGCATCTTGGACGTGACATATACCCTATCGCGCCAGCCTCCGGCGAGGGCTTTGCCTACCGCCTGCTCGCTCTCGCCGCCGAGATAGACGCGCCCCGTGTCGATATAGTTCACGCCGCCTTCGATGGCACGGCGCACCATCGGCGTAGTCTGGTCGAAATCCACGTGCCCGTTCTTCATCGGCAGGCGCAGCATCCCGAAGCCCAGTGCCGATACGTTCACACCCGTGCGCCCCATCGGGCGGTACTGCATCTGCGGATTGTAATTGAGAATGTCTTTCGACATCTCTTCCCTCGCCACCTGCCTTTCGGCTTCCTGCGCAATGACTTTCGGACCGCCCACCGCTCCTACGGCTGCGGCGAGAAGACCACTTTTTATAAAATCGCGTCTGTCCATATTATTACTTTTTATTTATCCAAACCTATCAGCCGTGCCGGACAGCCCTTTTAGAATTTCAACTTCGTTAGCCTCCAAGGGTATGGAAGTCTCTCCGTAGATGAAACAGCGCAAGAGTTGCTGCGGCGTAACGTGGTGGCGGTCTGCGATGAAGCACACCGCCTCGTCCGCGCACAAATTTTCAGGTAATGCTGTTTTCTGCTCCATGCTGTTCTTCTCGTTTTTATCCGATGCAAAATTACACCGGAACAATGCGGAATGCCGTAACCATAA
>CALVDG010000026.1 GCA_944326255.1 uncultured Bacteroidales bacterium | reverse complement strand
GAGGAGTTTGAAGCAGAAAACTGATGGGGCAAGTCGCAGCTCCGCTCAAATTGAAAACATTAAACGACAGTCCCTAATTTACAATCTGCATATTTATTATTTAGGCTCTTTCCGAAATCCGCATAGTCACCTACCTTCTTTTCAAGCTCTTCATCAAGCCAAGGTGTAATTGCCAATTCCACACTCACTCCATTTTTCAGAAATTTATCCAACGAATCCAAGACATTCTGAAAACTTCCTTTTCTCCTGACCTTTGAATTTTCCTTTTCCGAATAACCATCTATACTAATTTGCAGCCTGTCCACAAGTTCTGATATTTTTTCAATCATTATATCTGACAAACCATAGCCATTGGAAAGCAATGACACATGTAAACCATACTCTTTTGCACTTTGTAAAATTTCAACAATATCTTTTCTCGTTGTTGCCTCTCCGCCCGAAAAAACGACATTCTCGCCACTATATTCGGCATACTTTTTCAAAACATCTTTTACTTCTTCTGTAGTCAACTCATCGTCCAGGCATTCCCCTGCATTCATATAACAATGAGGGCACTTCATGTTACATTTATTTGTCAAATAGAAATGCAGAGTTCCAACTACAGCACTATGGCATTCAAACTCATCAAATTTACGCGCCTCAATCTGCGTTATTGTGTTTATTACATCTTCTTTTTTGCCTTGAAAAATTACCATAGATTCTCTTATTGAATACTTTTGCAACAATGAAAAGAATCTAAGTTGCTCTTCATTCTCCAACACAAGCCATGTCGCCGTATCTACAGCAATTAATAAAATTTTACCTTTATATCGGACTACCGATAAATTTACAGGTAAAATATATCGTTTTTCAACATTAATGTATTTATGTTTTTCCATCTTATTTTTCTTGGTAAAACAAGGAGTTGACTGCAAAGTCTCTTGACTTTTAGTCAACTCCATTATGCACGCAATTATGCGTAATCCGATTCAGAACCAGTATGAGAATTCACACAGCATTGCGCATAACATGCTGTGCATACTTCACACAAGTCTTCCTCAACAACATACATCAATTCCATCTAACGCAAATATTAATTAATGCTACTCTTTTCTGGATTTTCGCTTACTCCATTATTTTTTTGAAAACTTTTCCTTAATACCAAAACTTGTCAACACAATAGTTCCAACTGTTGCTATTATAGAAAGTACTTTCTGGGTTCTATTTAAACGGTCATCCGTCTTTGCCTTTTTCTGCGATTTATCCTGATCACCTTTCTGACTTTTCATAACACCTACTTACTTTTGATTTTCGATTTATTCTTCTTTATTCTGTTCGCAAGTGTGGTTCCAGCCGCTCCTGCGGCAACTCCTCCGATAGCAGAGCCACCGATAAGAACCTTTAAGCCCCCTTTCATGCTGTTCTGGCCAATCAATTTTCCCAATTTTGCCAGCCACTCTGTCATTTCTGATGCATTCATTGCTAAAACTATTTAAAAATTATACAATAAAAAATGCGGTACTGTCGCCTAGTATACGGACAACAGGTACCGCCAAGCACCACGCACACGTATAATAAACAACAGCCCGCATTCGAATGGATATGCAGACTGTGACGCTTATTATCCCCGTGTGCTCAAAATTGGCGGTTTTGTCGTCCGGGAATCCTAAGATTCACATTCAGTATTTTCTATTTGCCGGATCTCACGACCCTCACGCAAATGTAGTAAAAAATACGGCACTCATTCAAATGCAGACTGTCTTTCTCATATAAAAAAAGCGGTACTGTCATTTATCATACAGGCAACAGGTACCGCCAAGCACCGCGTACACATATAATAAACAACAGTCCGCACTCAAACGAATAGCGCAACAGTGATGCTTATTATTCCCCGTGTACTCTTCCTGCCCTCGCGGGAAGGAAACAAAATTGGCGGTTTTGTTGTCCCGGGAATCCTAAGATTCACATTCAGTATTTTCTACTTTGACAAGACCTCGCGGCCTTTGTCGCAAAGGTAGAAAAAATACTGCAACTCATCAAGTGCGGACTGTTTTATTCGTTCGCAGGACAAAGAAACGGCAACGGACTATGAACGCCAAATTATGTTTGGTCCAATCCGTGCCAAATCATTCCAAACAGCACCACAGCATATTGTAAGGGGATTTCACTATCTTTGCGCAAAACACCGCCAATGAAGAGCGACAGCACTGAACAGATAAGACTTCTGAAGGAAGAAACGGTAAGGATATTCGGGAAAAGCCTCGACTCTCCTACGGATTACGACGCCCTCGCAGCAGAAATACTGGAGAAAACCGGCAAATCCATCAGTTCGACTACCCTGAAAAGAGTATTCGGCTACATCAAGAACGGCAATGCTCCCACCGGTGCGACTTTGGGCTTACTGGCCCGGTACTGCGGATATGCAGGATGGGCGGACTGGTGCTCAAGACACGGAGCAGGGACCGGGACAAACGGGGAGGCAGGAAGGAGCAGAGCACGGAAGATGAGTATCACGTCCATCTCCGCAGCGGCACTGCTGATAGCGGCGCTCATGGTATGGAGACCGTGGGCTGAGAATCCGACTGCGGAACAGCCGGCTGCGATTTCAGAGCCTCCGGCATTCGAAGAGACGGACGGCGAGACTCTGCGGTACCACGAGCTGCTGAAATACTGCACCGACGCCGCTGCCGTCAAGTGCGACTCAGTCCGTAGCAGAAGAGAAGGGATGACTATGGACGAGTACTACCGGTTCGCCATGCAGGAATACTCGAGGATACTGGACGACATGAGGGACATGGCCGAGCAGTGCGCGGCAGATGCGTTCAAGGACAACGACACCCTGCGGCACATGTACTCCGCACAGATATTCAGCACCTGCCGGGAAGTATGCCTGCCGCTCTGGACCGAGGCCCAGACCGAATACCAGGACAGCCTGCAAGCCATGATTGATTCTATACCTTAGATTGTCTGCCGGATAACGAATATGTACGGTTCTTGTTGGCTCCGTGTGGAACGATGAAACCGGCCCCAACGAGTCTACGCAGGTATATTTTGGCACTTGACACACTGACACCCAGCATTTCTGCTATTGATGCCGTACTCGAATATGGATTTTGCCTCAAATAAAGGATTACTCTACATATTTTATCGGCATTCCCATCATTTACCGACAATTTATCGATAATTTTTTGTTTTATCGACAACTTATCGATATTCATTCCAGCCTCCTCATAACCTCTTACATACCTTCCTGAATCTCCAACCACCATCAACTCATCCTGAGCCTCATACAATTGAAGCATAGCGTCCACATCCTGTTCACGCCCTCCATAATTCAATGTCAGGATCACTCTATCAACATCATCAGCCTCTTCAATCACTATAGGCGTATGGAAAACCCGCTCCCATACATTGCAGATACTGCACAGGCCGCTACCTGCCCGCTCACCGAAATTCACCATCGAAAATATCTTCAGCATTACGCCATTTCTAGGATCAGACACTCCGCCTTCTACTGCAACATCCTTAGCAACACGCATTCTGCCAGGATTTGCAAAGACAAATCCATCCTTGCCTTTAGTGACCACAAGTCCTCTGCGCCCATAAAAATCAGCATGTACGCAGGCATTTGTCAGAGCTTCCCTTATTATCTTATGGACAGGAGTATCATCCACACGCTGAGATCCTCTCAATACAAAAGGGACCTTGAGATCCGATGTCAGCTTAGGAATAACTTTCGACACAAAATCAAACACATTGCCACTCCAATCTCCCGATGACGAAACTATTCGGTCTGTCCAGCGCGTGGAGGCAACCTGTCTGTTCTCCTGATAATCCAAAAAATACTGAGGAAATTCCCTCAATATTTCATATTCGTAACCGAAAATAAGCAGCCCGGCAGCCGTAGGATGATACGCTCCGTCTTCTGACAGACCTACTGCTCCGATACGGCGAAGGAATATTTCGTCATCCAAAGCATTCCACACATGCCCGGCATGAGCATTCTTAAATATCTGCCTATACGCCCTTATCGTTTCCTGACAGAATACGCTCAGATCCATCTCCTTCAGGATTTTCGCATCCTGGGGCACCAGAGCAGCGTCACGGAACATGGCGGACACCTCTTCCAAGGAGCAGTGATAATCACCCTCACCATTGCGTCGATAACTGCCGATACGCGGATCCATACCGCAATATACAGGACGTGATGTGCGGTCCGCTCTCGGGACATACACCACGATTATGTCCTTTCCTTCTATTTTTTCAATCCTCAACAACCCGTCTGTAAGCAGATTGACACTCACCTTCTGACGATTGTTGAGCGAATTCCACAAATCAGTCTTGAGCTTAAATGCATCTCTCAGCCCTACGATTTCTATCGTATGGTCTGTTCTTTCCTTTGCTCCAAGGACAATACAGCCTCCGTCCGTATTGGCAAAGGCCGAATACGTCTCCCATAGCGATTCTGGAAGTCCTCCCCGCGCAGTCTTGACCTCAAGACGTCCTCCCTCGCGCATCTTTTCCAAATCCAGGATATTAAATTCTCTGTCCATGACACCACAAAGATAACTATTCCATCCTAAGCGAGCAGTGAGAAACGAGAAAATTTTCAGCAATACTTTCCTAAATACAAAAAGCCGCTCCGGGGATGAATCCGGAACGGCTTTTCAACACTAATCAATAAACTATATAAGTAAGAAAATCTCGGGATTATTTGACCTCCTCGTAGTCCACGTCCTTGACGTTGTCGTCACCGGAGTTGGAGCCGCTGTTGGAGGATGATCCGCCGCTTGTCTGGCTGCCGGCCTGACTGCCTGCACCGGCGGAAGGACCCGCCTGTGCGGCGCGGGCCATATCCTCGGAAGCGGCGTGCCATGCGTTGTTCAGAGCCTCGGTGGCACGGTCGATGTCGGAGATGTTCTGCGACTTGTGAGCCTCCTTGAGCTGACCGAGAGCATTTTCTATAGCACCCTTCTTGTCTGCCGGTATCTTGTCGCCATACTCCTTGAGGTTCTTCTCACTCTGGAAGATAAGGGCATCGGCACCGTTGATCTTGTCTATCTTCTCGCGCTCGGCCTTGTCGGCAGCCTCGTTGGCCTTGGCCTCGTCACGCATTCTCTTGATCTCGTCCTCGCTCAGTCCTGAAGAGGCCTCAATACGTATCTTCTGCTCCTTGCCGGTAGCCTTGTCCTTGGCAGACACATTCAGGATACCATTAGCATCGATATCGAATGTCACCTCTATCTGAGGAATACCACGGGGAGCCGGGGTGATGCCGTCGAGATGGAAACGTCCGATGGTCTTGTTGTCACGGGCCATGGAACGCTCGCCCTGCAAGACGTGAATCTCTACTGAAAGCTGATTGTCTGCCGCGGTGGAGAATACCTCCGACTTACGGGTAGGTATGGTTGTGTTGGCCTCAATCAACTTGGTCATCACACCGCCGAGTGTCTCGATACCGAGGGACAGAGGGGTGACATCCAGCAGGAGGACATCCTTTACGTCTCCGGCAAGGACACCGCCCTGGATGGCAGCGCCGACGGCCACTACCTCATCCGGATTGACACCCTTATTGGGAGCTTTTCCGAAGAACTTCTCGACAATCTGCTGGATGGCGGGGATACGTGTAGAGCCTCCGACAAGCAGCACCTCATCTATGTCGGACACCTTCAGGCCGGCATCGGAGACAGCCTTGCGGCAAGGTTCGATAGTCCTCTGGATCAGGTCATCGCAGAGCTGCTCGAATTTGGCACGGGTCAGCGTCCTTACCAGATGTTTAGGCACACCGTCCACAGGCATGATATAAGGGAGGTTGATCTCCGTAGATGTCTGGCTTGAGAGCTCTATCTTGGCCTTTTCAGCCGCCTCTTTCAGTCTCTGCAGAGCCATTGGATCCTTCCTCAGATCCACCCCTGGATTGTCATTCATGAACTCAGTGGCCATCCAGTCGATGATCCTGTGGTCAAAGTCATCACCACCGAGATGAGTATCACCGTTGGTGGACTTGACCTCGAACACACCGTCTCCGAGCTCCAGGATGGAGATATCGAATGTACCGCCTCCAAGGTCATATACGGCGACTTTCATATCGTTCTTCTTCTTGTCCATACCGTAAGCCAGAGCTGCTGCGGTAGGCTCGTTGATGATACGCTTTACCTTCAGGCCTGCGATCTCACCGGCCTCTTTGGTAGCCTGCCTCTGAGAATCGCTGAAGTATGCGGGCACTGTAATCACTGCCTCTGAAACCTCCTGTCCCAGATAGTCCTCTGCGGTCTTCTTCATTTTCTGAAGAATCATCGCCGAAATCTCCTGAGGAGAGTAGAGACGGCCGTCAATGTCGACACGTGCCGTACCGTTGTCACCACGCACCACTTTATAAGGCACACGGGATATCTCATTCTGCACTCTGTCATAAGGTTCACCCATAAATCTCTTGATAGAGAAAATGGTCTTGTAAGGATTGGTGATGGCCTGCCTCTTAGCAGGGTCTCCTATCTTTCTCTCACCGTTGTCGGTGAAGGCCACTACCGAAGGTGTGGTCCTCTTGCCCTCGCTGTTGATGATGACAGCGGGTTCGTTACCTTCCATCACTGCTACGCAGGAATTGGTGGTTCCAAGGTCTATTCCAATAATCTTTCCCATAATTCTATATTTTTTAATTTTTTTCTACAATTGACGCCGCCTGATTTTCAAGCGGCCGTAACTCTCCTCAACGAAGATTGTGCCAAATGAGCGGAACTGACAACATGTCATATTGGAATTGTGATAATTATTGTCTTCCTTTGCAGGTCCAAATATCAAACCACAAAACAGGCAAAGACATGTCTACAGAAGGCAATGTAAGGGTCATGACAACCCACAGACTATTGGAGATGAAGCAGAGCGGCGAGAAGATCGCCATGCTCACCGCATACGACTACACTTCGGCCCGAATCCTGGACGAGGCCGGCATCGACATCATCCTCGTAGGAGACTCGGCCGCCAACGTGATGGCCGGCCACGAGACCACCCTTCCCATCACCATAGACCAGATGATCTACCACGCCCAAAGTGTCATGAGGGCAGTAAAAAATCCTCTGGTAGTGGTGGATATGCCCTTCGGCTCATATCAGGGCAACTCCAAGATGGCCGTCAGCAACGCGATACGCATCATGAAGGAGTCGGAGGCCGACGCGGTGAAGATAGAGGGAGGCATGGAGATCCTTGAGTCAGTCGAGCGCATCCTCTCCTCCGGCATTCCCGTCATGGGACATCTGGGACTGACTCCCCAGTCGATTCACAAGTTCGGCACATACGCCGTAAGGGCCAAGGAGGAGGCCGAGGCTGCCAAGCTGCTGCAGGACGCGATCGCCCTGGAGGACGCAGGCTGCTTCGCACTGGTACTGGAGAAGATACCGGCGGCTTTGGGTAAGAAAGTGGCAGAGACCCTGAAGATACCGGTAATAGGCATAGGCGCGGGCAAATACGTGGACGGACAGGTGCTCGTGATGCACGACATGCTCGGGCTGACCACCAAGTTCTCTCCCAGGTTCCTGCGCCGCTACGCAGACCTGCACGATGTCAGTCTCAATGCATTCCGCCAGTATATAGAGGATGTCAAATCCTGTGATTTCCCCAATGACAGCGAGCAGTACTGATACGGCATACAGGACACTCTCCCAAGAGGAATATGATGACATAGCCTCGCGCATCCTCTACGAGGACAACCATGTACTGGTCCTGAACAAGCGCGCCGGGGAGATAACCCAGGGAGACAAGACCGGAGACGAGCCCCTGCCCGAGAAGTTGAAGGCATTCATCGCCGCCAGGGACCACAAGCCCGGCAGAGTCTTTATGGGAGTACCCCACCGCCTGGACCGTCCCGTAAGCGGAGCCGTTATCCTGGCCAAGACATCAAAGGCCCTGGAAAGGCTCTCGGGTGCCTTCAGGGAAGGCGACGCTGGCAAAATATACTGGGCACTGGTGGAAAAGTCTCCGGAACCGCCACAGGGCGAGATCCGTTCCTGGCTCACACGCAACGAGAAGCAGAACAAGTCCTACAGCCATCCGCAGCCACAGCCCGGAGCCAAGGAGGCCCTGCTGCGCTACCGCCTGCTCAGACCCACCAAAAGCTATTTTCTCGTGGAAGTGCAGCTGCTGACAGGACGGCATCATCAGATCCGCTGTCAGCTTGCCTCGATAGGATGCCCGATCAAGGGCGACCTTAAATACGGTGCCAGGCGTTCCAATCCGGACGGAAGCATCAGCCTGCACGCCAGACAGATAACATTCCTCCACCCCACCCTGAAAGAGCCGGTCACAGTGACCGCTCCCACTCCGATGGAGGACATGTAGGCTCACTCTACCACTGACAGATATTCCTCATATATGGACAGCACGTCCCTGACATAACGTATCGTCTCACTACCATGGAACTTACCGTGCCGCAGGTACTCCGCATCCTCGTAATACTCCGGCTCGGCCATCATCGGAATAGTCGCAGCGACGGTCTCCCAGTCAGTGAAGTCCAGTCCCTGGTCCAGGGTAAAATTGATGCAGTCCCCGATCCGGCTCTCCCCCGCATTATAGGCCGCCAAAGTAAATTTCACCACATTGACCGAGTCAAGACCCATCGCGGTATACCGCTTCTGTATCTGCCGCAGAAACATCGTGCCTGCCTTGACATTCTCCTCGGGGTCAAAGAGGTCGTAGACTCCGTAGACAGCCGCAGTCGAGGGTTTCACCTGCATGAGACCGACTGCCCCGCGCCGCGACCTGGCCCCCATCGAGAAACGGGACTCCTTGAATATCACCGCAGAAAGCAGCCGCCAGTCCCAGCCCAGCAACCGGCTCTGCCGCTTTACGACATCATCATAGGGCGATATTCTGCCGGTTCTGGTTCCATTCTCAATATAGGATGAAAGATTATAAGAGCAGAAGAAACGGCGTTCCATATCCGCATACACCCGTTCCTTGGTTATCAGTCCCAGCCACATATTGACCTGATGCAGAAGCGCATGGTCATCCTGCCTGACCGCCCAGGCATAACTCCGGAACGGCATACTGAGGCTGACCGTACCGGCATACGGGTCAGGAATGGAGTCGGATGTATCTACCGCCACGATGTCCACCAGACCGTCCGAGAGCATGGTCCAGCAGTCATGACGTCGGTTCATACCCATAATGCCCAGGCTCCGGTCCACACTGTCAGCGAACCCTGTCATGAGTGTATACTGAAAACCTGTCAGAAATCCCTTAGCCGTGTACATTCCGCTTCTGATGTTGATATAGGCCGTCAGTGAATCCCTGCTGAGAGACAAGTCCAGCGATTCGGTTCCGCAGCGTGGACCTTCCCATATCCTGAGAATATTTCCCAGTATGAAAATACCCAGCAGTACTCCTATTATACGGACTGTCCTCATGCGCAGCCGTATTACTCGATGTAGAACGGCCAGTGAATACCGAATTTGAATCCGAGAGAAGGTCTGATGTAATGATAGGCCGAGAAACTGGACGCTCCCGTAGGCCAGCCCTCACCGACATTGATTACCTTGAGGAAGACATTGACGCGCTTCCACTGCATATTCAGAAAGACATCGATATATGGATTGTACCCTATCATCTCGTGTGTCTGAAGCTGGAAAGTGCCCAAAGCCGGATTATATGCCGGAACATAATAAGGCGTATTCATCCGCGCATCCGCTCCTAGCTGAATGGTCAGGACATTCTTTACCGCCTCAATCTCCAGATAGTATCTCATATGGAAAGTAAGCATCGGCAACGGCAATGTGCTCTGGTCCGAGGAATACTGGAAGAGTATCTGATTGTCCAGATGGAACCACCATAGCTTGAAATCCTTCCTCAGGTACGCGCTCATCACGTTGATCAGGCCTGTGTGCTGGCGGGCGATACCGAGAGTGTCGTTATAGAGATAGTTATTGACCAATGCATATCCGAAATAAGCCTCCATATTCCACTTCGGAATATCCAGAGAAGCCTCTACCTTGGTCGTGGATGTCTTGCCGAAATCATTGTCCCAGACATAGTGGTTGGAATAATAGTGCTGCGAGAACCAGTCCGGTTCCTTAAGCGAAGTGCTGAACCGGCCATTGAGTGTTATGGGCTCGGACTTATCCTTGAAAGGATAGAACGACACGCCCACATGCGCGTCCACATTGAAATCGTTCTGATAATAGCCCAGGAAACTGTACTGCGCAGTCGCACCCCAGTTAAGATACTTCTTGTACTCTCCTGCCGCACCCGCATACAGATACATATTGTGCTGATGAATATTGCGGTTGCCGGTCAGGTACATATCCGGACGGAATGCGTAGATGCTGTTCCACTGATAACCCACTCCACCGGATATCTCGGAGACTATGGCGTCCCGTTTCCATGGCTGAAGCTTGAAAAACAGCTTGTTCTCTACGGTAAACAGCCTCATGGAGTCGGCAGAGGAAGTGGGATTGACGTAGAACATATTGTTGTAGAAATTCCTACCCACCTCGTCGGTTATCTCATCGGTATAGAATCGGTAGAACCTGGACACCTCGCCTATATGGCCCACTGTCAGCCTAGGACTGTTTCCTGCCTGACCGAAAAGCAGGGAATCCGCCAATGACGCTATTATCTCGTCCTCTGTAGGCGGACGGAGAGTGTCCATAATAGAAGCCCTCAGCAGGGAGTCCGCGACAGCCGTCGCGATGGAATCCGCCCTCACAGCCGCTATCGAGTCCTCCGGAGAAGCATACGTACTTATCGATGACAAGGAATCCGTCCCGGGAGCAGACAGCAGAGAATCAGCAGGCATGGCTGCCACCGATGCCGTATCCACAGCTGTCGCCACAGAATCCAAAACAGCCTCCGCTGAGTCAATCATGACACCTGCCGAGTCCAACGACATCTCGGTTGAGTCCAACACCATCCCGGTTGAATCCAAAGCAGTGCCGAGCGAGTCCATCAGCATCGCTGCAGTCGAATCCGCCAGAGCGGCAAGACTGTCCGCTGCCCTGGCCTCCGCTGCGGCCTTTGCCTTGACCGCAGCGACAGCAGCATCCACCGATCTCTCGTAAGCCGCCATCTTCACTTTAATCAAGGAATCCACTTTTGCAGTAAACGCAGAATCCGCATCCATCGCCTTCGTCATTCTGGCCAGGTCGGATTCCAGAAGAATATCGTAAGAATGGTTTATGAAAAACGTATTTCTCGACAACTTGTTCCTCGCGTTCTGCAAATTCACCGCTATTGTCTTGGCATCCATTGTAGTATCCCTCACCATATACGAGTCCTGGATTCCGCCGTTCTCATCCCGGTCTATATTGTGATGGATAAATCCGGCATTCATCACATATCTCTTACCCAGATAGTTCGTCGTAATCTCCAGGGAATTATTGGCAGTAGCCTCTTTATCCAATATACCGGCGGCCTTCCATCCCTGATACAACACAGCCATATTCCATGCAGGAGTTATGTTCTGCGTATGCATAAAACGGATATTTATTTCCTCCTTGTCCTTGAAAGCGAAAATCGTACCCCAGTACGCAAGCTCTGTATAAGGCGCTTTTGTATTGAAAAACGGCATGTTCTCAGGTGTATGGGAATATGCAATATACGGGGCGTAAGCCTTGAATATATCGAATTCACGCCGCCTGAAAAAATTGACATTCTGCACAGCCGAACCTGATGTTCCAAGATATATTGCATCTATGTCCTCTTTATAGAAAGGATACTCTGTATACCAGTCATTGAAAGTGGTATCTATATCAGCATGTCTATACTCATTGACCCGTGTGCCCGTCGTCCACGAGATAATCCTGTCATAATACAGACTGTCAGGAAGAAAAATAGTTTCCAAAACCCTGGGCCTGGACCAGCGTATACTGTCTTTTACAGACTTTATACTGTCTCTAATATGGTGCACACTGTCCATCCTGAGTTGCTTCACCATAGCCACGCTGTCCTTATAAGCATCCTTAACTTTCCGCACACTGTCTTTTGCCATACGCCTCAGCTCTCTTTCGGTCAACACCTTAACTGAATCCACAGCTGTTGAGTCCGACTGCGTAAGCGAATCAGCTGCGGCCAATGAATCCGGCAGAAGCAATGAATCTGACACAACTGAAGAATCAGGTACAGCCAGGGAATCCGGTATTACAAGTGTATCCGGCTCAGCCAAAGAGTCCTTGAGCATGGAGTCCTGACCGATTACCGAATCCGCCTGGACTGACAGCGAGTCCTGCGGCACACCGGCCATGACATCGTAGGGCATGGACATACCCCGTATGATAAAAGCAGAGCAGGGCAGCATCAATATGATGACGCACGCGCACAATATGTCCCTAAACCCTTTTTTGCTCATAACGTGCAAACATAAACAAAAATCTCCGATTTTCCTTAATTAGCTGTCCGGATTTTTCATTATCATCTTAAATACATTGAAAATCAGCTCACAGGGTCTACGTCAATTGTCAGGTCCGTGGACGGAATCCGGCGAAGCTCCCTGTACAGCCGTTCCTTCGCCTGCGCCCAGCTGTGAGCGCGGTCCGTCTTTACAAGGAACTGCAGCTGATATTCACCTCCAGCCTTTTCCTGAGGAGGTGCCGCGGGACCGCCGACATCCCGGAATCCAGAGCGGTCCAATACTGCGGAAACATTCTGCGCCATAGTCTCAAGCCGGTCCTGCTCCCTGGATCTGAGCAATATACGGATAAGCCTCGTAAACGGAGGATAACCGAATTCCCTGCGCTCATCCATCAGCCGGCGGATATCCTCTCCTCCCGGACAAAGCAACATATTGAATACCGGATGCTCCGCCCGGAAGGTCTGCACTATCATCTCGCCGGCAGAGTTCCTGCGCCCGGCCCGCCCCATCAGCTGACGCAGGAGCTGGAGTGCCCGCTCGTCAGCCCTGAAATCAAACACCGAGGTCACCGTCTCGGCTTTCAGCACGGCCGTCAGCGTCAGCCGGCTGAAGTCGAAGCCCTTGGTTATCATCTGCGTACCCACGAGAACATCTATTTTCCCCTCGGCGAACTGCTTCAGAATCCTGGCTTCCTCCCGTTTGTCCCTGACAGTATCCGCATCAAAACGTCCTATCCTGGCTTCAGGGAAAAACTCCCGCAGGGCCTCCTCTATCTTCTCAGTACCGTCCCCGAGCATCCGCAATGCGTCCTTGCCACATTCAGGACATACCGCAGGGAACGGTGTACTGTAACCGCAGTAATGACAGGACAGACTGTGATTGAACTTATGGTAGCTGAGCGGAATATTGCATCCGGGACATCTGAGCACAGCCCCGCACTCACCACATTCGACCGCAGACGCATACGCCCTTCTGGAACGGAAAATCAGGACCTGCTCGTGTCTTTCCAGCCGTGCGGCCATAGCCTTCAGCAAGATCAGGGAAAACGGACCCTTCACCGCATTCTTTCGTCTTTCCTTCCTCATGTCCACCAGCACCACCGAACTGTCTTCTCCTCCGAAATACCTGTGCATCAAGGACACAAGGCCCAATCTGCCGGTCTGCACATTGTAGAGGCTCTCAAACGACGGCGTTGCCGAGCCCAGCAGCACAGGGCAGCGAATAGTCCTGCCCAGCATCAGGGCGGTATCGCGGCCATGATATCGCGGAGCCTGGTCGGTCTGCTTATAAGACGTGTCGTGTTCCTCATCCACGATTATCAGTCCCAAGTCCCTGTAAGGCAGAAAGAGAGCCGAACGAAGGCCGAGTATGACATGAGGCGCCGGACAGGATGCCACCTGCTCATAGACTTCTCTTTTGTGCGCAGCGGTCTGCCGGGAATGATATACCAGCAGCCTGCCCGGAAAATGCTCTTCGAGCCGCTTCTGTATCTGACGGCTGAGGGCGACCTCCGGAACAAGATACAGGACACTCCGCCCTTTTCGGAGACATTCATCCGCCAATGTGATGTAGATCTCGGTTTTGCCGGAGCCTGTGACCCCGTGCAGCAGGACATTTTTCCCGGACGAGAACAGATTCCTGATACTGTCCGCTGCCTTAGCCTGTTCATCGGACAGCACCGGCAAAGCCGCCCCGGCCGGTTCCTGTCCGCCACTGCCGTTCCCGGCTGCTTCCTCAGCATCCGCCCCCTTTGCCCTGTCGCGCTTAAGTGCCTTGACCGTAGACGGAGCCGCAAACCTGAACGCTTCTCCGAGCGAGCACATATAATAAGAGGCCACCTGCCGCAGAAAATCCATGTTGGCCTGCGTTACCGGCGGAAAATTGACCACTTCCCTGAGCGGGATAATCTTTGAAGGGTCGAAGCCAGGCACATCCTTTACCCTCAGCACCACCGCCGTATACGACCGCCCCACAACCGTCACCTTCACGATGCTTCCGGGCACAATGCTCCCCTCCAGGGACTCCGGCACCGAATAGGTCACGGAATCCCTGAACTTCAACGGTATGATCACATCCACATACTTCATCACTCGTATAATTTGTCATCTCATGCCCGTGCTTCGGACGGACACCTCACCCTGCCGGTGCAACCGCTAAGGTAAGCATTTCTGCGATTTTCCCCGATTTTTGCAGAAAATTTTGCAAAATCCAAAATAACTCTTACTTTTGCACTCCCAAACCAAACACGGTGCCATAGCTCAGTTGGTAGAGCAAAGGACTGAAAATCCTTGTGTCCCTGGTTCGATTCCCGGTGGCACCACTTGAAAATCAGAGAGTTACTGAAAAGCAACTCTCTTTTTTTATACCTGAAAACGGTCAAAATACAGGGCAAAACAGGGAAATGTTTTCTCCAATGTTTTAACCGAAATATTGCGGGGACTCCGCTCATTTAAACCAGAGGCTAAAGCAAATTCGGTTGTGAGCACAACTATCAACTATTAACTAAATTATCGTTAAGTCTTTATTCTTTTTCGCCTTAAATCATTATCCTTGCAAATATCATCAATTTATTAACGAATATCCAGAAGACAAACTCTTGAAACTTGCAGCAGAAATCAAGAAGATTGTAGCGGATAAGTCCAAGTACACGGACTGGTCCACCCGTGATGACATAAAGGCGGAACTGAAAATGGATTTGATTTTGGTTTTGGCCGAATATGGTTATCCTCCCGTGACGAATGATGAAGTATTCAAGGAGATTCTGGAACAGGCGGAGAATTTCAAGAAATATAATGGATGACAATATGATGGATACCGAATCCCAAAACATAGAATTTAAAGAATCTTGGCGCGACGAATACCAGAAATGGATTTGTGGCTTTGCCAATGCACAAAGCGGTGTCCTTTATGTGGGTATAATTGAATTCTCATTTCTGTCTTGTTTGTTGTCCAATTTATGAGATGCAGGTCAGATGCTGACGGTACGGGACGCAAGCAGCATAAGCGGCAGGCTTGAATATGAAAGCACTTCGGAGTGCCGGATGTCGGGAGGTGCTACTCGGCCGGAGCGCGGAAGTTGAGGAAGCCGGAGGGAAGGTGCATACCGGCGACGAGGAGGCCGTTGTCACGGGCGTACTGGATCATACGCTTGCGGGTAGCAATGGAAGTCTCAGGATCCATGTCGTAGGTAGCGCATATCTCCGGGTGATCGATCTGCAGGGACAGGCCATGGATTACATCACCCCAGACAAGAATATTCTCAACTTGAAATGCAGTGTGCCCGGGAGTATGGCCGACAGCATCTATAGCCTCAACCCCACATGGCAGCATGTCTCCGAATGCGAACAGATGCAGGCAGTCCCGGTAAGCCTCCATAGTGCGCACTGCCTGAGCATTGGCCCCCGCAGGCATAGCCATCCAGGCATCATACTCTGCCTGTGAAGCATAGACCTGGGCCCCGGTATAGACAGGCGCACCGGACGCATCCAGCATACCTCCGATATGGTCTCCATGAAAATGCGTAATAAACAGATAGTCGATGTCCGCAGGCGAAAGCCCCAGCGAGTCCAGACCTCTGCGGATACCGCCGTCGGGAAGTCCGAGACCGGTATCGAACAGCAGCCACTTACCGTCCTTATGCACCAGAAATGCACTCATGGAAGAAGGCACCTCGTCCACCAATCCGAGACCGGCTACCAGAGCACTGTCCGCATCGGGGAAAAGAGCCAGCGACTGCCCTGCAGCCTTGTCGCACAGCCAGATGATTTCAGTTTCAGATCTGTCCGAGCATCCGCCCGTCAGCAAAGCCACCGCACAAGCAGCGACCGCCATCATTACATGTCTCATATCTATTGAAGTTAATCATTTCCATCATTCGGAATCGCAGTATTTCTTGATGACACTGTAGGCATCCTCAATACCGAGTTCACCGGCCTTGCTCATATCCAGACAGCCCTTCTCCCGGTCCTTGACATAGATAAGCACCAGACCTCGGTTATAATAGGCCTCGGCAAGGCCCGGATACAGGTCTATAGCCTTGGTGTACTGCGTAATGGCCTCGGGCATATCGCTGGAAAGGCAGTACAGGTTGCCCAGATTGTAGTAGGTATAGGGGAAGTCAGGGTACAGCATGGACGCCTTGCGCATATCGGATATCGCCTCGGAATAATCGTAACCGGCCGACGACGACCCGTCCCGTACCCTGGCCCTGGCCGTACCGGCATTGTCTATGGTGAGCACCTGCACATTGCTCTCTATCGAGGAGATAAAATCTATCATCTCCGCACGGAGAGCCCCACGGTTGATATAATAGAAAACTTCCGAAGGATGCTTGTCTATCGCCTCATCGTAGCAGGACATAGCCGAATTGAACTGTTTGTTATCACTTTCTATCAAGGCTTTGGCAAAAAGCACACGGTCATCTCCTGTATTTCCGGCCACTCTGTCCACAGCCTCCAGCAGACGGGAGTTGTCCACGGCGGCAGCAGCGGCGGGCCGGCAGGATATTTCCACATCCAGAGGCACTTCAGCAAGGAACTGCTCCACCTTTTCGTTCTGATAGCGGTTCGTCAGCGTAATGGGCATTCCGTCCTCATCCACACGCTTGTCGGACGCTGCGACAAAACGGTACATCGGCTTCAGGTCTATGCTAACGTTGCGGTTCTGAAGCAGCTGGTCGTCATTGAAGTCACTTCTGGCAAAATCCGAATCCAACGCTATCAGCCGGTCATACTTACGGGACGTATCCGCAAAAGCCACCCTACCGGCACTGTCCGATGTCAGACTCCGATACATCGCTATCTTGCTCTGCGCCGTCCGATAGTCCTCCTCGGCCGAGGCATACTGGCCCATCTGATTCTTGACATAGGAGCGGTTCATGTAGGCGTTGGCGAAATCCGGATAAAGTTCTATCGCCTTGGTCAGATCCTCCACCGCATCCTTATAGCGTCCCATCTCAGTAAAGAGTATTGAACGGTTGTAGTACGCCAGGACATTCTCAGGATTGATATTCAGCACTCTGTCATAGTCACTCAGGGCATTGTCATAATCCCCGAGCTGAGACAGAATCAATGCCCGGTTGTACAGTGTCAGGGAATTGTCAGGTTCCCGGGACAGCACCTTGTCCAGATCTGCCAGCGTCCCCTGCACATCCTTCATCTCGTAACGGATAAGGGCACGGTTGAAATAAGCGAAAGTATTGGCCGTATCCAGGTCTATCGCGCGGTTCAGGTCGGACAGGGCATCTTCCATCCTGTGCCGGGAATAATATATCCTGGAGCGGCGGATATAACCCTCCGGGTCAAAACTGTCCAGTGTAATCGCACGGTCATAGTCCTTGAGGGCTCTGACGGTATCTCCCAGAAACAGATAAGAGGCTCCACGGTTGAGATAAGCGTCCGGATCCTTCGGCTCACGCATGATGAATCGGTCAAAATCCTCCACGGCCTTCTCAAACTGCTGCGAGAGAAAGTAAGTCACTCCACGGCTGAAATACAGTCCATAATAGCTTGGTCTCAGATCTATCGCGCGTCTCAGATCTTCCAAAGCCCGGTCATATTTCCCCATCCGGCTGAGCGTTATCGCCCTGTAATGGTATGCCAGGGTATAGACAGGATTGAGTTCAATGGCCTTGTCAAAATCTGATTCAGCACCTCCGAAATCCCCTAGATTGTATTTCGCTATACCCCTGAAGAAATAAGCCTCGTAGAGGGAATCGTCTATCCTTATGATAATGCTGAAGCTGTTCAGAGCATCCAGATACCGGCCTTCATTGAGAGCCAGCTGCCCTCTGAAGAAAAAATGGTCCGTGTCATACTGCGCCCTGAGCGTCCATGAAGACAGCAGCAGGAGCAGCGACAGCACCGCATTCCTGACAAAGGCCATTGTAAATATATTTTTCTGAACACGCATAAAATGCGAATATAGTAATTATCTCTGTCTCTTTATTCGGAAAAGAGCCTCGGCCTGCCCGAAAACAAAGCCTACTCCGACACGGAAATGATGAAAAGGATAATCCCGGAGACCGTACTCATAAGCTATCAGTGGCCTGAACTGCCCGGCCCGGAACACCGCCGAAGCCTTGATGACCATCGGAGCGTCCCCGTCCCCTATCCAGCCTGTATACCCCTGCCAGGCACAGGAGACATCCAGCAGCCTGGTCTCCAGCACCGCCTTCACCCCGTACATATATGCGTCATTCTGAGTATTGGCGCTCACCTGCCAGCATAGGAAGCCGGCGTTGGCCGCCAGACGCAGACTTTGGAAAAAATCGCCCTGAAACTTGACGGACTTACCTATGGATGCATCAAAGAAGTAGCCCGGCGCGTCAAAGTTGCGGAAATACTCGTCTCCGTCCCCCGAAGCCGTGACAATAGCCGCCCTGACTGACATATCGGGCATGAAACGTCCCTCCTTCAGCACCTGAAAGTCCACCGACACATACACGTTGCCGATCTGATATCCGCTGTAGCTGACTTCCGGCGGACGGCTGTGCGCGATGGAAGCCGGAGTATTGCGGTAAAACTCCACGACCGGCATCCACACCGACAGGTTGACCCTGGGCGAGAACAGAGGTATATGGGCCTTTGCGAACACGGTCTGGGTCAAGTCTCCGTAAAAGCCCGAGTGACAGTCGTAATCCAGTTCCACATAGAACCGTTCCGACACACGTCCGTCCAGCATGTCGGGCACAGGCAGGGCATTGGGACCGAAATACAGAGGAGATATACGCCCCTCGTCCTGAGCCGGCGCTACGACAGGCACAAGGCAGGTCAAGGACAGACAGATCAAGATATATGCAGTAAACTTTCTCATAGATTCACTGCACAAATATAATCTCTTTTACATCACAGTGCAATAGTACAGGATGCGCCCCAGCGGATACCGGCTGCTCCGTCCGGATTCCACAGGCACTCCCTGGCGGTCAGCAGACGGGAGTCAGCATCCACAGTCACCACTATGTAGGACAGCAGGGTCTCGTCCACGGACGAATAATCCCCCTTCATCGGAGAATCCACCCTGAAGACAGGCAGGCTGACAGTGCCGTCCACTCCCGTCCAGGTATAGAATTCATTGTAGTTCCAGTCACCGTGAAACCAGGCCTTTATCTCAGGATGCGAGGAAAGGAATCGCTCCAGTGACCGCCAGTTGTCCTTCGGAGCCCTGTCTATGCTGCGTACCGAGCACGTATCGGTCAGCAGGTTCTCGAACTTATCGGCAGAATTGATATCATGAGGTTTCCATGGATTGGTAAAATGCTTCGCGTCCGCTTCCGGAGGATCGTGCGTGAAAAGCAGGACGGGAATATCCTCTCCGGCATCCACAGTACCGCTGTACCACTCCCGCATGTGCGAGTCGGGCCACATACCCATAAAGACAAAGCGGATACTGTCCGCCACAAAGGTATAGTGCGTCTTATGCACTGCGTAATCAAAATCATCCGCCGTGACCACCGTATCCGGAGACATCATCATATCATAAATGCCCGCAGCACTCGCGGCATCCTTATCAGGACTCATGGGCTTCGGATAACCTATGGCGTTCGATATGTCATGATTGCCCGGAACCAGACACATCCTGTCCAGATACTCCTCCCAGTCGCGGCAGAACTGCGTCCATGATTCCGATGCTGTCTGCACTCCATGCTGCATCCTGTTGGCGATATCACCGGTGCATATGATAAACTCCGGCTCACCGAACACCTGTCCCTGCCCCACTCCTCCGTCCAGCGGCAATGCCGTTTTCTCCAGAATCCCGAACGAGGCTATCATGGCCCTGCTGACCGAATCCGCAGGCACATCCTCCTCTCCCCGGAAATCCCGCTCCAGACCGTAATGCAGGTCAGAGCAATAGATAAAACGGAGAATTTCCCCGCCCTGCGCCCACACAGAGCCGCAGAACAGGGAAACGCCCACCAACACTAATATGAACCTTTTTACCATTCTATCTTATCGTCCTCTACTTTCTCAGCCGACGCATTGCTCTCTCCTTCCGTAGCGGTCATGATATACCAGTCACCCGTACCGTCTGTCTCGCGGGCAAACGACCCTTTGTCCTTACTGTCATACATACCGTCGTCCTCACCCCAGGTCTCACCTAAAGACACGCTCAGGTTCTTAAACACATCCAGAGACGTACCGTCCGGTGCGAAGAGCTCAATCTTCACCGACTTGTCGGCTGACAAGCCGAACTCGAACACCGGAGCCAGACCTGGATTCTCCTCAAGGGCATCGGCCTTCTCCGACCACACCGTCAGAAATCCTTTGGCCGGCACCACAGTACCTTCGGCTGCGGTAAATGTATCCTCATCGTCTTTTGTAAAATACACACCGGCTATGTCGATGTCCGCATCGGACGAGTTGTAAAGTTCGATGAACTTGTCATTTCCGTTCAGTTCATTGAGTCTCAATGCCGAATAATCCACCCCGGAAGGCTGGTCATCATCAGGATTGTCCCCGTCATCGGGATCCTCGGGCCTCTCATCAGGAGTACCGCCGTTGCTGCGGCCCTTTGTTCCGCCCTCGACTATCTCCCAGGAGGAACCGCCGTCCTCTGTACGGGCATAAGTGAAGCCGTCCTCCATCTCGGGAACATTCACGTCATCTATTACGGAATAGTTCTCGTCCAGCACCTTTATCTCATCTCCGCCACCGGATATCCCGAACTCAAACGTACCCTCCTCCAGTACCAGGAAGCCTTTGGCTGCAATGCTGGAGCCGGAAGGAAATGTATATTCCTCATCCGTTCCCTTGCTGTCCTGCACATGATAGCCGGTAAGGTCCATCGCCTCGTCCGAAGCGTTGTACAGCTCGATCCAATCCGTACCTCCGGAGCACACTTCGTTGACAAACAGCCCCTGCACGTCAGAAGGCTCTACTCCAGGTTCCACATCGTCCTTGCACCCGGAAGCAAGTACCGTGGCGGCAAATGAAGCCGCGCATAAGAAAAATGTTCTGATTCTCATATCCTTAATGTTTTAATTGTTTTCTGTCCGTGCTTAGAATGACACCATAAGTCTGAGCTGGAGCACATGAAAGTCTATACCGCCGGGACGGGCCTCGCTGAGGGCCTTGTTGCCGGAAGGAGTATTGACAGTTATCTGTCTCTTGGAGTCAGCGTACTTGTCATTGTCCATGAAGAGGTAATTGAGACCGATCAGCACATTGCTCACAGGATACCAGTTCAGGTTCGCGCTGTAGGAGTATGCGCTGCCGCCCGTTATAGGTGATGACATGTCATGGAAATCATTGAGATTCAAATGGCTTACCCTGGCACTGACCTCCAGGTTGCCGCCCCTGCGGTTGACCTTCACACCACCGAACTCGGCATCCTCAGGACTGTAGCGGCGCTGCTCGCCTATTATCATATACGAGGCGGTGGCGTACCAGCCCATGAACTCTGCATTCTTAAGAGGTTCATGCACCTGACCGTTCTTCTTGTATCTGCTCAGATCCGTAAATAGATACTCGCCATACATAAGCAGTTTGTTCCACCTGAAAGCCAGCTCGGCTCCGTATGTGGTGTAATGGTTCACATTGCCCACCTCGGCCTGCACGAAACGCCTGCGGTCGGTTCGGCTCTCCGGGAATGTCCTGAAAAGGGCTATGCGGTCCTCCTCTCCGCCGGCGTCAGGTCTGCGCCAGCTGGCATAACCGCCTATATGCAGCGTAATATCGTCGTTATTTATAATAGGAACCGCCACCCTGCCGGTAAATCCGTAACCGTCGCTGCCTCTGTTGCGCTCCTTCTGAATCAGGTCCACCTGCTGTCCGAAGACACCGCCGGAGACCCACCAGTACTTGCCCCACCAGGTCACCGCCACTCCCAGACGGCGTCCGCCGGCAAGGGCATCCAC
Source organism: uncultured Bacteroidales bacterium (assembly GCA_944326255.1). Taxonomy (GTDB): domain Bacteria; phylum Bacteroidota; class Bacteroidia; order Bacteroidales; family UBA932; genus Coprenecus. The sequence continues at coordinate 8,044 of CALVDG010000026.1, read as the reverse complement.
TACCATAGGACGCTCATTGGCCATGATATAGCGCGAGCTGGTCACCCTCTCCATACTCATCGGCTCCTTGAAATGACCGGCCTGAATGGAAAGATGCTCGCTGAACTTATACCCGAGATACATGTCCTTTATCTCTACTTCATTGTAGGCGAAATCCAGGTCAAACTCGGCGAACCACCTGTCGTAAAGCTCGGCCTTGATGGCGAATCGGGCCCGGCGGATGCTCACCCCGTTGCTGAAACGGAACACTCCGTCGTCCTCCTCCAGGTCCTTATTGACTTTGGACACAAGTCCGTCCACCGGCTCCGTCGGAAAATAGAACGATGCATCGGTGTAGATACGGTTGTCCAGCCACAGATGGAACTTGCCGTCCCTGGACCTGACGTTGAACTTGCCGTCCTTGAAATACACACTTGCTTTTGATTCATTGCCGTCCGATGTCAGACTTACCGAATCCCTCATCTGCCCGGAGACCGGAACAGACAGGCTCAGGAGAGCTGCGGCTGATGCGGCAAGCGCCGCTGTCAATTTCCTATACATACCTGCTTCTGTTTACGGCCGCAAAAGTATACCGGCCGTATTTCAGTACAGTTACAGATATCTTTCAACAATATTACCGATTCATTAAATCTCAGCGACAGCACCAAATTGAGGCAGTGCATGAAAAAAGCCCCGATGATTTTCGGGGCTTTCTGCGGTGCGGACGGAAGATGAAACTAATAGTCCTCCTAATGGATTTCACTGTTCCGTGCTAACATGCGACAAAAATACATCGTGTCGTTCAATGCGCAGCTACAAGTTTATCATTTCTTTTTCATTGAACTTTCCCAGCTCTGAAGCGATTTCAGTCCTGAAAAATTGTTCAATCTGCACTGCATCGACATCATACTTGGGATTTAACTGCTGAAATCTCATATCCTTGGCAAATCTTTCCTTATTGGTCAAAATTGAAAGAATGAATTTACTTTTAATTGTATGACCAGTGTATCTGCTCGTTTCGGCTGCCATCGGAACAATGTCCTGCCTGTCTTTGAATATGCAGTAAAGATCGTAATAATCCCGATACTTTCCACGTGTCAGAGCAAGTTCCATTTTCATTATGGCAATGGAATCTATATCTGCAAGGATAATGTTGCCCGTGAACGGAACTGTGTCTTTTAATGGATTCCGGCAATCTGCTATAAAAAAGACAGTTTGACACCATTTACGAAAAACTGAACCTGATCATGTCCCAGCAAATCCATTTCTGGCTCGCTGCCGAAGATTGCAGTAAGTTCCTTTCTTATCACTGGCCAGTCAACGGAACCGCCTTTGAAATTCCATTTCATGAAATCAAGATCCTCACTTTCACGATGGCCTATCTGTATAGCAAGAGCAGTGCCCCCGACCAAAGTCCAACCTTTCAGACACTCGGCTTCTGAAAGGACGGGTAAAATCTTTTCTATATAATCTGTAATACCAGTCATCGGCACCTATTGTTCAACTCATGCAACCTGACTCTCTTCACATATGAATCCGGATTCTTTACACCGAAATAACAGCCGGCTATGAACCGGTTCAAATCTTTGTAGCGATTGTCCTGCAAAGCCATTGTCGTGGCCCAGACTTTTTTGATTTCCTTTATCGGATATATTCTAAACAGAATGTTTATATCGTCTATATCAAGATATATAAGGGTGTTTTCTATTATATCCTCATCTGAGATATTGCGTAGGACAGACTCCCGGTCGTATGACCAGAACTTATTTCCGTCAATAAGTTTTCCGGCAAGTATCGACCTGAATTTTTCATAATCCTGTATGTGTTTTATCTGTCGCATTGGCTCACAAATATTTCTCAATACAAAAATACAAAATGTTATTGATATTCTACCAACAAGTAAATTCTTCCACATGCAAACTGCGACAGCTGTCGCAGTTTTGGTTTCAAGAAGGTCTGCTGAAATGTAGAAAAAATATCCTTTTTTAATATGTCTTCCTGTAGCTCATGACGGCCCAAGTACCGAAGAAAATGTCAAAGCCCAGCAATGCCAGAAACTGATGACCGAGGTCTGCTAAAGAGCATCCCTGCAGATAGACCCCTCTCATCATCTCAATGAAGTATCTCGGAGGGTTCAGCCAGGTGATAACCTGTGCCCATTCAGGCATGGAGGATATAGGAGTGAGCAGTCCGCTCATCAGCATGAAAACCAATATGAAGAAGAACATGACGAACATGGCCTGCTGCATGGTGTCGGAATAGTTGGAAACTATTAGACCAAATCCGGAAAGTGCGAATATGAAAAGGAGGGAAAACAGATAAACAGTCCAAATACCGCCATGCGGCGACAACCCATATACAGCCCAGGCCAGCAACATGCAGATGGACAACACTATGAGTCCCATAACCCAATATGGAATCAGCTTTGCGAAAATAAATGATGTCTTGCGGACAGGCGTGATGTTTATCTGCTCAATGGTCCCTTTCTCCTTTTCACCGACGATGTTCAGAGCCGGGAGAAAGCCTCCGAGAAGAATAATAACGATGACCATGTAGGCAGGAATCATGAAGTTCTTATAGTCCATGTACGGGTTGAACTTGTTAAGCACACTTATACTCACTTTCGGTATTCTCTCAGGGTTATCCTTATACAGATAAGATAAATTCTCGGTGTAAAAGTCCCCGCATACAGCATTGATATATCCTGAGCCGAGTGTTCCTTTTATCTGGTTCACAGCATTAATAGATATCTGCATAGGAGATTGTCCGGTCATTATAAGCTGTTCCTCAAAGTAGTCCGGTATTTCTATTATTGCATCTACTTTATTCAGCATAAGCTGCTCCATGCTCTCATTGTAATTTGCGCTTACATCCTCAAGAATGAAATAGCCGGATGCATCTATTTTCTGTATGAACTTACCTGACATACTGCTTCCATCAGTATCCACCACAGCCAAACGTATGTTCTTTATATCCATAGTCATTATCCACGGTATTACCAGCATAATCATTATAGGAAATACAACAACCAGTTTAGGCAAAAACGGATTGCGGAAGAACTGTTTGAATTCTTTTATTATTAGAAACTTTATCATCATTTCAATCTGAGTTTGAAGTTTTTAATACTTATTGCCAGTAAAAAGACCGCCATTACAGACAGTATGATAAACTCTTTTGCGACCATGCTTATAGAAAGGCCCTCTATCATCAATTTCCTTACACCCTCAATGTACCAACTAGCCGGAATGATATAAGAAACTATTTGAAATATTCCCGGCATACTCTCTATGGGAAATAGGAGACCGGAAAGGAATATCACCGGAATCATCAGCACCATACCGGAGCCTAGCATTGCGGCGAGCTGAGTTCTTGCTTTTGTAGAAATCAACAGGCCGAGGGCAAGGGAAACAATTATGTAAATAAGAGACAGCAGAGTGAGACTCCAGAAACTCCCGGTCATCGGGACATCCAGCAATGTTATTGACAACAGCAATATGGTCAGGTAGTTGACTATGGATAATACCATGTAAGGGATCATTTTAGAAATAATAATGACTAAAGGCCTCATTGGAGAAACAAGGAGAATTTCCATTGTACCGGATTCTTTCTCCCTTACGATAGAGATGGAGGTCATCATGGCGCAGATGAGAATGATAATCAGCCCCATGACTCCGGGAACAAAACTGTACGAGCTGCGCATTTGAGGATTAAACAGCATTTTGATATTCGGTTGTATCCCTGCTTGTCCGGCTGTTGCGCCAGAGGAAAGTTCCATGGTTATTATTCCTGAAGCATATGCTGCTGCCGCTCTGGCAGTATTGGTATTGGACCCATCGGTTATCAATTGGACAACACTTCCTTCCGGGGAGAATACCTCATCGGCAAAACCGGGAGAGAATACCATTGCCAGACTTATACTTCCGTCCCTGAAATATTTCTCTATATTATCTGAACTGTGGAGTATCTTGCGTACTGTGAAATATTCACTCGCATCTATTCTTTCCGTCAGTCTTCTTATCACCTCATCCTGTTGTACAGATACTACCGCAAGATCCATATTGCGTATTTCTGTTGAAATCGCAAATCCGAACAATATAATTTGGACAGTCGGTATTCCGAGCAATATCAACATCGTCCTGCTGTCCCTAAACACGTGAAGAAATTCCTTTTTAACAAATGCCTTAAGCTGTCTCATGGCTGTCTATCCTATACGTTCCGCATTTCTTGCCAGCATATAAAATACATCGTCCATCGTCCCGGTGCCGAGGGAGGCCTTTAGTTCCGAAGGGGTGCCCATCGCCGCAATGCGTCCGTCGACCATTATCGAGACTCTGTGGCAATATTCGGCCTCATCCATATAATGGGTGGTCACAAACACGGTTATGCCACGCTCCGAGGCCTCGTAAATCTGCCTCCAGAACTGTCTTCTGGTAACAGGGTCAACTCCTCCCGTCGGCTCATCCAGAAAAACTATCGCCGGTTCGTGGAAAATGGATACGGAGAAGGCCAGTTTCTGCTTCCAGCCCAGCGGCAGGGAGCCTACAAGCATGTCCCGCTCTTCATACAGCCCCAGTCTTGTCAGCACCGCAACTCTTTTGTCCGCAATATCCTTCTCCCTCATCCCGTATATGCCGGCAAAGAGAGTCATGTTTTCGGAAACGGTCAGGTCATCGTAAAGGGAGAATCTCTGACTCATGTATCCTATGCGTTTTTTTATTTTCTCGGGGTCTTTCACGACATCAATTCCGGCCACAACCGCTTTCCCGGATGTGGGGCGGCTGAGCCCGCAGAGCATCCTCATGGCCGTAGTCTTGCCCGCACCGTTGGCTCCGAGAAATCCGAAGATCTCTCCTTTCTCCACCGAAAACGAGATATTGTCTACGGCAGTGAAGTTTCCGAACCGCTTTGTCAGCGACTCGGCATGTATGGCCATCTCACTCATAATCATTATTGTCAAAATCCATAAAACAGTCTTCCACGGTGGGCGTACATTCGGCTAAGGTGGAAATATCGTATCCGGCCGAGGCCGCTCTCTCCGACAGCTCGGCAAGGCTCAGGGATGAAGAGACTATGTGCAGCCTGTCACCGAAGGGGTAGCAGGCCTGCACTCCATCGATTGCCGCAAGGCCGTCAAGGGCCTTCACGGTGCTGCCGCCCGCCTTTATTTCAAACAGGCGCTTGCCGAACTTCTCCGTTATGGCCCCGGGCGTGTCCGTCTTGAAGAAGCGGCCGTCCTTCATGAGGGACACGGTGTCGCAGAGGGATGCCTCATCCATATAGGGAGTGCTCACTATTATCGTCATGCCCTGGGCCTTGAGCCGTGAGAGCATCTGCCAGAACTCCTTGCGGCTGACGGGGTCCACGCCCGTCGTAGGCTCATCGAGAAAAAGCACGCGGGGCCTGTGTATCATGGCGCAGCACAGGGCCAGTTTCTGCTTCATTCCTCCTGAGAGTTTCCCCGCACGTCTTTTCCTGAACGGCTCTATCTGCCGGTATATGTCCTCGACCAGGCTGTAATTCTCCTGAACAGTGGTGTTGAAAACCGAGGCGAACAGGGAAAGATTCTCCTCCACCGTCAGATCCTGATACAGCGAGAAATGCCCGGGCATATATCCGACCAGCCTGCGTATCTCCATCATGTCCTTGACCGTATCGTATCCGCACACATGAGCCGAGCCGGAATCCGGCACAATCAATGTCGTCATTATGCGGAACAGCGAGGTCTTCCCGGCTCCGTCGGGGCCTATGATTCCGAAGAGCGAGCCCTCCTCCACCTCGAGGCTTACATCCTTCAGGGCCTGGATTTTCCCGTAACTCAGACGGACATTCCTTACTGACACCTCTGCCATAAACTACAGTATTACCTCTCCGTACATTCCTATTTTCAGATATCCGTCATTCCTGACCGATATTTTTACCGCATACACCAGATTCTCCCGCTCGTCCTTGGTCTGGATGCTTTTCGGGGAGAACTCGCTTTTGTCCGAAATCCAGCTCACCGTTCCCTCGTACTCCCTCGTATTGTCCCCTCCGAAGTCAGCGATTACCTTGACCCTCTGTCCTATCCGGACATCCTTCAGCTGCCAGAGGCAGAAATACGCCCTGAGGGTCATTGTACGGGTATCAGCCACCCTGAACAGGGGCTTGCCGCTGACTGCGAGCTCTCCGGCATGGGCATACCGGGCCAGCACCGTCCCGTCCACAGGGGATGCAATCCTGCATTTGGCCAGCTGGTCCTCGATCTGCAGTATCCGGTTGCGGGCGGAGGTGATCTGACCTTCGAGGGATGCAATGGTATTGCCGAGGCCAGACTCCCGCGCCTCTATCTGCCCCTCAAGGACTTCTATCGCGGAGATAATGTCTTCCAGGTCCTTCGGGGTGGCGGCATCGTCCTCGAGCAGCCGCTCTATCCTGTCCTTCTCCCTGAGTTGCTGTTTCAGCCGGCTTCTCATTGCGGAAGTCTGTCTGTCTATGTCGGGCATACTGCCCTCCAGAGATATGATGCTTTCCTCGAGCTGCTGCTTCTGCAGGAAAAGCCGTACTGTATCTATCTGACCTACTGCCTGTCCGGCCTGAAGCCGCTGTCCCTCGGTCAGGTCCAGCCATTCTATTTTGCCCGTCGCTTCTGACGAGACGGTTATCTCGTCGGCCTCAAAAGTGCCGGCGGCATCGGAACTCATTCCGGAAGGTCCGCAGGAATTCAGGAGTATCAGGGAGCAGGGAGCGCATATTGCCGTCATTAAAAAATTTCTCATTGCCGTGCCGTTTAGTAGTTCAACGTATATCTCATTTCGTATAATTTTTTCAGACATTCCAGTTCGTGGATGGACTTGTCTATTCTGGCCCTGTGCTCGTCATTGATGTCCTTCAGCAGGTCGCTGATCAGGAGTGTGCCGTTCTGCAGCTGGGATTCAGAGGCCTCCCGGATGGATGTCCGGATGTTGATGAGCCTGTCGTCGTCCTCCAGAATTTCTCGCATCTGCTCAATGTCGGCATTCAGGCGGATCTGCTCAAGCCGGTTGCCGTACAGGAAGGTCTCTCTCTGCAGTTCGACCTGGCGTACGGATGCGTCGAGTCTGCATTCTGTGTTCCTCTTTGTGTAGAATGCGGAAATATTCCACTGGAAGCGCACTCCTACATAGAAGTTCGGCCTCCACCGGTATTCCATCATATCCTCGAACATGTTCAGGCCCGGATAGCCGTACAGGCCCTGGGCGAACAGGCTGAACCGGGGCATGAGCGTGGATTTCACCGCTGTCCTGCCGGCTTCTATGGAGGCAGCCATCGCGTCGTAGAGCTGCAATTCCGGTCTATTGCTCTGCGGACTGTCGCTGTACAGTACAGGCTCTGGCCTGACAAAAGTATCCTCTTCCGAAAGTTCCCTGCCGGTCATGACTGACAGCACCTGTGTATAGGCTTTCCTCGAACTGCAGATTCTGGTCCTCTGCTGTGAGTTGGCGATGAGCTCAGCATCGACCTTGGCCAGATCTGAGGGTTTGGCCAGACCGTAGTCAATATAAGACCGGATGATTTTGCGGTTATCCTCCAGTATTCCTGCTGTCAAGTCGTTGAGACGGAGCTGCTCATCGAGGACGAGGATGCCGAAATACAGCTGGTTGACCTTGTCCGTCAGTGCGTACAACTCGACTTCCAGGGACTTTGAGGATACCTCTTTTTCCGCCAGGACCGCCTCTTTCCTGGACTTTGTGTAACCGCCGTCCCACAGTGTCTGCTCTATGTTCAGCGCCAGCTTGTACTGGTCCTTGTGAAGCCCGGAAATATCCACTCCGAGCATACTGAACACATCGGTCATGCTTTCAGGAAAAGACACTACGTCACTCTGGTATGTGGCCTGTCCGGACAGGGATATCTGCGGTGCCCATGCGGAAGAGGCATCGGCAAGGGAGAAATCCGCAATCTTGTCTATCAGTTCGAACTGGCGGATGGCCGGGTAATTGGCACGGGCCAGCTGCTGGATGCCGTCGAGCGTATATTCCTCGGCCGAGGCATACATCCAGGAAGACAGTACCGTTAAGAGAATTACCAGCTTTTTCATTTTCCCAGC
>CALVDG010000025.1 GCA_944326255.1 uncultured Bacteroidales bacterium | reverse complement strand
CTCTGTGCTATAGTCCAGTCGTGCATGAACGGCTGGATGTCGTTCACTCCGCCTTCATGACGGATGTCGAAGCCCATGCGGCTCTCGTCCAGTACCCGCTGTCCGTCAAAGGACAGGGTGTAGACCGGCTCACCGAATCCGCTCAGCTGAAAGGTCAGTTCCAGTCTCTTGTCGGGAGAGAGCAGGCTCAGCCGTCCACCGTCGGACTTTCCGGCACTTCCGTCTGCAGGAGCCGCCATGGCGGCCGCTGTCATCACAGCTGCTGCACTCATTGCCATAAATCGTTTCATAACAACAGGTTTTATATTGATGACTGTTTATTTTGCCAGTTCCTCATTGATGAGCTTGACCATTGAGGCGAACTCGGCCTCGTCGTAGAGCCGGGTCAGCATGATGATCTTGCCGGTACGGTCGAGGATGATGTTGCGGGTCACGCCGGCTCCCTTGTCGCAGAAGAGGGCGAAGCGCTCACCTTCAGGGTCGAGGGTGAGGGGGTAGGTCACCGGTATGGACTTGGCGAACTCTTCTGTCACCTCGGGCGTCTCCTTGAGGTCTATGCCGTAGAGGGCAAATTCAGGATTGTCCTTGAGCTTCTGCCAGATCTCGCTCTCGATGTGGGGCATCTCCTGGCGGCATACACCGCACCAGCTGGCTGTGAACTGGAGCATTACCACCTTGCCCTGAAGCTCTTTGATGTTGACCTTGCTGCCGTCCGTCATGAGCAGGTCGAAATCGGGTACCTGGTCGCCCACCTTTACGATGTAGCCTCGCTTGTCGCTTTCGGCTCCGGCGGACTTGGCGGTCTCAGTCGCCGTGGCTGTGCTTTTTCCGGCCCCGGCTTTTCCGCTGTTGTTTCCGCAGCTGTACAGCATAAGCGCAGCTGCGGCCAATGTTAGAACAGTTCTGATCTTCATAATGCTTGGAGTTATAATTGTATGGTCACAGAGAGTGTTCACTCCTGTCATGCAAAGATAAAAATAAGCCGAGAGCAATGCAAATCAAAACCTCATTTTCAAATTACTGCAGTCCGTCGCGGGGATTTGCGGTGGCCCGGCGGTAGAAGACGGCGGTGACGATCAGTGCAGTGACGGCCAGCACGGCCACGAGGGCAAGGGCGAAGACCCAGGGGGTGATGTGGACGCGGTCGACGAAGTTCTGCAGCCAGCGCGAGGTGATGACGGCGGCTATGGGGCAGGAAATCGCGAAGCAGATGAGGACAATGGTACCGTAACCGATATTGGCCCGCTCGAGAATGGAGGCGACGCTGGCTCCGAAAATCTTGCGGACGGCTGTCTCTTTCCTGCGGTACTCGGTGTCGAAGAGCACCAGGCCGATGACTCCGCATAGGGCCAGGATGGCGGCGATGACGCTGAACGCCACTACGAGGCGGGATGTGCGGATCTCATTTTGGTACAGATTGTTCTGTATGGTGTCGTAGAACTCTACCTGTGAGGGCCAGTAGGGGTCGGCCTCGCGTATGAGGGACTCTATATCGGACGCGGCCTGGAACGCATTGCTGCCGGCAGTGATGCGGAAGTAAAGCACTCCGTTGACTCCGCTATATATGCCGGAAGGTATGAATGCAATAGGGGTATTGGGCTCGCGGACAGAGTTGAAGCGGACATTTTCGCATATGCCTATTACCTCACCGGCCTCCGGAAGGATGTCGCCGGGCATGATTCCGAACTGGTCCATCATGTATCGGGTCACTACCGTGACTCCGGCTGAGTCATACTGGTTGAAGTTGCGCCCTTCCACCATTTCTATGCCCATGACATCCATGAATTGCGGGTCCACTCCGATAAAGAACATCTGGATTTTCTCCCCGTTGTACTCGATACCTTGTGTGCTGTAGGAGTCCGAGGCGCCGACTTTCTCTGAGGAATAGGCTATGCCGGCTATCGATGGGTATTTCTGTGCGGAGCTGCGGAGCATATCCATTTTTGCTGTTATGGTGGCACTGGCGTTGGCGACAGCTGTCCCGTCCTTGTCGAATCCCAATATGGTGTTGCGCATCAGCCGGTTCTGCAGCAGCACGAAAGTCATGAACACCAGTGTTACGAAGGCTACTGTGTACTGGATGCCGCTCATCACGTTGCGGAACGTGCGTCCGCCCTTCGAGAGGCCGAAATCTCCCTTGAGCACCAGTGCCGGGGCAAATGAGGTGGCGTACCAGCTCGGATACAGTCCGGCAAGGATTCCGGCCGCAATGGTGATGACGCTGACAGTGACGATGATACCGATGCTGTGAGCCGTGAACAGCCCTTTCAGGATGTTGGCGCTGACCAGCATCTGGGATATCCAACCGGCCAGCAGGAAGGAGATGATCAGGGCGATGAGCGCAATGACGACTGTCTCCATGGTCAGCATCCAGCGCAGCCTGGAGGTGGATGCGCCCACTACTTTCTGGGTGTTGATGCTCCGGATGCGCACCGGGGCGAGGGAGGTGAAGAAGTTGGCGAAATTGATTACCCCCGAGAGGAGTACCAGTATGCCGATTGCCGTCAGCAGGATGGTCGTGCTGCGGCTGCCGCTGTAGAATCCCCTGCCGTCTCCGCCCTGCTCCATGAAGTATATGTCCTCCATCGGCACGAGCTCTATGGGGCTCATCCAGCTCAGGGAGAAGTCGAAGTTGGAGTTGAACTCGTTTTCTACCAGCGACGCGGATTCCCTGGAGTCCAGCAGCAGGTAGCAGATGAAGTTCGCCCCTCCGTAGGTGTAGGGCGTGACTCTTTCATCCACTGCGAAATAAATGCTGTTCTGCAGGTTGCTGTTGGAGGGGAAGTCCTCGTAGACGGCTCCCACGGTCAGCTCGCCGTCCGGGAAGAACCAGTTGCTGTCCGTGCGCAGGATCTTGCCGACAGCATCCCCTTCGAAGAGATTCTCGGCCATGCTCCTGGGGATGATTGCTGTCTGGGGGCGGGTCAGGGCCTCCGGATCTCCGCTTGTCAGGCGTACTCCGAATACTTTCATGAAGTCCGGCTGCACCATGTCGCATCTCAGTTCGTATCCGTGCGGTTCACCGGCAGCGTCGTCGATGTAGAACGGCAGCTTGCCCAAGTAGGGCATGAGCATCGTTCCGGCCTCGATGTGGGCCGAGGAGTTGATGACGTCCCTGGCGAAAGCGTTGGGCAGGATACTGCGGAAAGTCTCGTCGTTCCCGGGGCAGTCCACCCTGAAAATCCTCCCGGAGGTAGGGTAGGAACGGTCGAAGGTGGTCTCGTACTCCACATGGGACATGATGATGATGAATGCGGTGAGGGCCACTACCAGCCCCGCGAGGTTGATGGCCGAGGGCAGGGGATACCGCCTGAGGGTATGGGCCAGATTCCGGATGATCAGTCTGAACATGGTGTCTAAAGTGAATGATATAAGCTGTCAGAGATTTTTGATCTAAAACCATGCCATATCGGTAAGATTCAGGTATTAAGGATGTTGTGAAAGTATTAGAGCCTGTTGGGTGTATGAATTTCATACAGCGGTTGTTTGATAAATAGACACCGAAGATGTTTTGCGGAGTCGGTAACCATGCTTACGTAAAGAAAGCAGCGACCGAATTGCCGTTCCGGTCGCTGCCTTTGTTTCTATGCCTGTAGTTGTCAGGCTGTCAGTTTTCCGAGGTACTAGTAGCCGAACATCTCCTCGGAGGATACGTACTCTACGTCACCGAGGGTCTTGAGGTAGTTGATGTCCAGGTCCTTGGTCCGGCCGAGGATGGCGAAGTCGTAGGTGCGGTCCTTGACCCACTGCTGCTGGGTGGCGATTACGTCGTCCAGCGTCATGGTCTGAATCTTCTCGAACATCAGCTTCTCGGTCGGTTCGGTCAGGCCAAGCTCGCGGGCGCTGCGGTAGTCCCAGAGCACACCGTCACCGGTGACCCTGTAGGTCCTCAGGCGTGAGAGGATGGCTTTCTTGGCGATGTCAAATGCCGGCTGAGAGACGGGCATGTCGTTGATGATATCCTCGAATGCCTCTATGGCCTGCTGCATCTTGTCGTTCTGGGTGGCGATGAATGCGATGTACATATAGGGCATATCGAGGTCGTATGGAGTGGACAGGAATGCCTGGGCGGTGTAGGCCAGACCTCTGGCCTCGCGCATCTCCTGGAAAACTATCGAGTTCATGCCGCCGCCGAAGTACTCGTTGTACAGTGAGACGGACGGTACGGACGCAAGGTCGAACTTCTCGCCACGGTTGGAGTACTGGATGTAGTACAGCTGGTTGGCATCGTATTCGGCCAGATATACCTTGCCGGTCTTACCGGGCATACGGTACTTCAGGCTCTCTTTCTCCAGTGGCTCGGGATTGTCAGCGATGCGGTGATGCTCTGACAGGGTCGCCAGAATGTCCGCGCTGCTCTGAGGACCGAAGTACATTATTTCATGATGCTTGTCCATCAGGTCGCGGACTTTGGCCAGCAGCTCGTCGGAAGTCAGGTCGGCGAGTTCCTTGTTGCTGAGAGTAATTCTGTCGATAGTCTCCTTGCCTACCATCATGTAAGTCTGGAGTGCTCCGAAGCAGCCGCCCTGGCTGAGCTTGTTGTTGCGGCGTCTCTGCAGCATGTCGTTCTTGATATTGGCCAGGATGGCCTCGTCGGGAACGGCATTGTATATAAGGTTCTCTACGATGTCCATGGCCTCGGGGATATTCTCGCTCAGTCCGGAGATGTTGACTACGGTCTGGTCTGTGGATGTGGAGATATAGAAACTGCATGCCAGCTTGTACATCTCCTTGGCGATGTCAGCCGCGCTCATGTCGGCTGTGCCGAGGTAGCTCAGATAATTGAACGCCAGTGACAGGGCAGGGTCGTTGTTCACTCCTTTGTCGAAGACGTACATGACGTATGCCAGGTCATTGATATCGTTCTGCTTGTAGAGCACGTCGATGCCCTTGCCGGCATCAAGTATGGACATCTCTTTCTGATAGTCCACGAATACAGGCTCGATCTCCTTTACTGGAGTATTCTGGACCCTGGTCAGGAACTCGCTCTGCTTGTCCCTGTTGGTTACGATGGGCGTAATCTCGGGTGCGGATATCTTCTGGATGTTCTTGTCTTCCCCTGTCCGTTTGTATATGGCAACATAGCCTTCAGGAGTCAGGTATTTATTCGCCCAGTCTACGATGTCCTGCTTGGTGACCTTAGCCATACGGTCAAGCATGGTGACTACGGTCTTCCAGTCCTCTCCGTCAATGAAGGAATTGACAGCCATCATGGCTCTGGCACCGTTGCTGGTAAGCTGGTTCATGTATGACAGCTTGAGGTTGTTGACAGTCGCCTCGATGAGGTCGTCGTCGAACTCACCCTTGCGCAATTTGTCCACTTCGGCCATCAGCAGGTCCTTGACCTCGTCCAGAGTCTGCCCTTCCTTGGGCTTGCCGTACAGTTCGAAGCTGCCGTAATCCGGGAGCAGGCTGGCGTAACCGTAGCCGGAGAGTATCTTCTGCTCCTGTATCAGATCCAGGTCAATAAGTCCGGCCGAGCCGTTGTTGAGGATGAAGCTGGCCATGTTGGCAATGTCACTGGACGGATCTTTGGAGGCGGGAAGTCTCCATCCGATGGATATGCTCTCGGACTCCAGTCCGTAGACATCCTTGACGATGGGCTCGGTGATGGGCTTCTCGGGCTCGAACTCGAGCTTGGGCAGGTCCGGATTGGGCTGCATGTCGCCGAAATACTTGTCGATGATGCGGATTACCTCGTCCGGGTCGAAGTCACCGGCCATACAGATGGCCATGTTGTTGGGCACGTAGTAGGTCTTGTGGTAGTTCTTGACGTTGGTGATGGAGGGGTTCTTCAGGTGCTCCTGGGTGCCGAGTACAGTCTGCTTGCCGTAGGGATGGTTGGGAAACAGGGCGGCGTTCATGGCCTCGTAGACTTTCCTGGAGTCCTGGGTAAGCGACATGTTCTTCTCCTCGTAGATGGTCTCCAGCTCGGTGTGGAAGAGCCTGAGAACCGGGTTCTTGAAGCGGTCGGCCTCGATCATGGCCCAGTTCTCTATCTGGTTGGAGGGGATATCCTCGACATAGACGGTCATGTCCGTGGAGGTGAAGGCGTTGGTGCCCGACGCTCCGATGATGGACATGAGCTTGTCGTACTCGTTGGGGATGGCCAGCTTGGAGGCCTCGTAGCTGATGGAGTCTATCGTCCGGTAGATGGCGGCGCGCTCGTCCTCGTCCGTAGTGACTCTGTAGACCTCAAAGAGACGCTCGATCTCGTCCAGCATCGGCTTCTCAGCGGCGTAGTCGGTGGTGCCGAACTGCTCGGTGCCCTTGAACATCAGGTGCTCGAAATAGTGTGCCAGTCCGGTGGTCTGGGCGGGGTCGTTCTTACCGCCGACTCTTACGGCTATGTAGGTCTGGATTCTGGGTTCTTTGTCATTGACGCTCAAGTACACTTTCAGACCGTTGTCAAGAGTGTAGATTCTCGTCTTTGTCGGGTCTCCGTCCACCTGCTCGTACTTGTATTGCGAACAGGATGAGAACGTAAGCAGTGCGATCAGAATCGCGATGAATGCGGTTTTTCTCATATCAGTCAGTGTTTTTGTGGATAAATCAGTATGAAAACAAAGTTAGCAAAATATCCTTAAGGTGCTTGTCTCCGGCCTTGAAATTTATCCTTTTTTACAGATGTGGTTGAGGCGGGCTACGCGGATGCCGCTGCGGGCATATTCTGTCAGGGTACGGGTCTCCAGCACCACCTTCCCCTCTTTCATGGAGGCGTGGATAAAATGCAGGCTGCCGTCCTCTTTGCGGCAGGCGATGCCCGTATGGGTGATGTCCAGTCCGGAGATAGTGCTTACAAAACAGATGATGTCTCCGTCCAGGATACTGTCCTCTATCTCAGGGATTTTCTCAGAAGGAATGTAGAAACAGGCGGCAGCGGTGTCCAGACGTTCCTCGGCCCTTCGTATGAGTTCCAGTGCCCCGTCATCCTCCCGCAGCCTGGGGTAATTGTCCCGATGGGAGGACATGAAGGAGAATACCTGGTTCAGGGGTATGCCGCCGAGCTCCGCCGTTACCTCCTTCAGAAATCCGTTGTCCTGGGCCTGCAGGAGCCATTCGGAGGTGTAGTGCAGGCGGGAGGGGTAGCCGTCCGTGATGCCGTCGCGGTAGCGCAGGGTGCGGAGCATGGCGCAGAAGTCCTCGAACGATGGGATGCCGCCGTCAGTGCAGCCTTTCAGGAGAATGGTCATGGCGGTGCAGGTCTCCACCAGGAGGATGCAGTCGGTCTCGTGCAGGTTGACGGTCAGTGCTTCAGGGACTGTTTCCAACGTACCGCCTTTGTACGGTGTGCCGTAGAACATTCCGGCAGTCTTGACCATCAGCTCTCCGGCGGGCAGGCCGGCATAGGGCAGCAGCTCCTGCATCGTCCGGGTGTAGATAAGGGAATCCTGCGGAGATGTCCGCACGGAGGCCTCCGCGCTGTTCAACATTGAGACAGTCAGTATTGCCGTAATCAGAAGACGTATTTTCATAAATAAAGACAATTACGCCCCTAATGTACGCAAAAATCCGCTATCCCGGAATGTAAGGTGCGGATTAGTCCCAGCCGAAGTTGAATGAGAGACCGAGGACGTGGACGTACTGACGCTCCTTGTTGAGGTAGATGCGGTATAAGTCTTCTTGATCGTTATGGGTATAGCTGACATCGCGGGCATTCTTGATGTCAAAGTAGTAGTAAAGCTCCATGTTGCAGAAGTCGGAGAAATCCCACTTCATGCCCAGACAGAAACGCAGGCGGTCTACGAAGGGGCCTCCGCCGTAGTCCACCGTGTTGAGGGTGTTGGACAGCTCGAAGAAAGCGTAGGGAGTGAGGTCTGTCTTGGGAATGTCGTAGTCGGCCTTGATCTTGGAACGGATGAGCCATTCGGCTTTCGGGTCATGGATGCCGTCTGCCCAGGGACGGAGATTGACCAGCGGACGTTCGGTCAGGGATAGCTTCCAGTCGTCCAGCTCTAACTCGGCCTTAAGGTCCAGGAATACCCTGTGACGGTATTGCCATTCCCGTTTGTACTCCAGATCTCCGATATTCAGTATGGACTGGAAGATGTATCCGGCATCAAGGCTGAAGTAGTCGCAGGTCTCCCATGAGAAAGATCCCTGAAGGTAGTTGCGGTCTATCCGCTTGGAGTTGTCGCGGAAACGCAGCTCGTTGTTGATGGTGAATGAAAAGTCATCGGCCAGCGGAATCTCGAAGCCCACATCCACCCTGGGCTGGAAATCGGAGTCCTTCATCTCTTCCGATACTTCGTAGATGTGTTCCTGGGCCGCAGCGCAGAATGCTGTGACTGTGGCCAAGATGGCAGCGATGGCGGTGCGGAGTCTGTTCATATCCGTATCAACTCATTGACGGCGCAAATATGATACATTTTCACAAAAGAATTGTTACAATAGTATTAAAATAAGTATGATTGTCCGCAAAGATATCCCTGATACACTCCATGCAAAAGGGCCAATCCATCCGTTATGCACCTTTTCTCCGGCTTCCTCGACTTCCGCACACGGCAGCACCTCCCTTAAGAGATAGGTGATTGATAATCAATTTTCCACAAATTTGTACATGCATTTCGGAAATTTTACTAAATTTGTCATCAATAATTCGAAAATACATTAACTAAAAAAGGGGTTGGATATGAAAATAAAAAAAACGATACCGTATAATATCAGGAAAATATTGCCAATGATCGGTATTGCTGGGGCGTCGCTGATGATGGGCGGATGCCAGAAAGAAAAACCACCCCGTGATATTGAATTGACTTTTACCAAGGATGATGTTTCAAACATTGTGTTAATTCATCCAAAAGAACAAGGAACCGTCATTTCGCGAGAGGTCAGCGATATAATAAAATACCTGGATGCCAAACCCGATATTCGTACAATTTATTTGATCCCTCATGATGATTGGAAAAATGTCTCGGCACAGGATATTACAGACCTGCGGAATAATGTTTTATCCTATGCAATTGATTATTCACCAAAGGTTCGTGGCCGGGGTGATTTTAATTTCAGGTTGGGTCAGGCATCCAATGTGCCCGAAGACAGTTTATGGTACGTTAAACACGGTTGGACGATCAACGAATATTACAATCGGCAACAGCATTAAAAATTTGGTCTTTGACATTAACAAATAAAACCAAAGGGGTTGGATATGAAAATAAAAAAAACAGTACCGTATAATATCAGAAAAATATTGCCAATGATTGGGATTGCGGGTGCGTCGCTGATGATGGGCGGATGTCAAAAAGAACAACCAACCCGTGATATTGAATTAAGATTTTCAGAGGGCGATTGTTCAAATGTTATACTTATCCATCCAGATGAAACCCCCTTGCGTCTTTCGCGAGAGGTCAGCGATATAATAAAATACCTGGATGCCCAACCTGATGTTCGCACGAT
This sequence comes from uncultured Bacteroidales bacterium, assembly GCA_944326255.1. Lineage (GTDB taxonomy): Bacteria > Bacteroidota > Bacteroidia > Bacteroidales > UBA932 > Coprenecus. The sequence continues at coordinate 21,481 of CALVDG010000025.1, read as the reverse complement.
TTATTTGGTTCCATATTATGATTGGAGAGGGTTTCAATCACAGGGTGTTACAGCCATACGTAACAATGTTTTATCCTATGCAATTGATTATTCACCAAAGGTTCGTGGCAGGGGTGATTTTAATTTCAAATTGGGCGAAGCATCCAAAGTACCCGAGGACAGTTTATGGTACGTTAAACATGGCTGGACAATCAACGAATATTATAATCGGCAACAACGTTAAAAAAATCCGGCATTGCCGGATTTTTTTGTTGCCCGGATATATTAATTTTTTTATGCTGTACCATGACGGGGGATGTAAAATGAAACGCGTGTTAATTTTTCCGCTTTTTATAATATTCACACAAAGCGCATTTGCGCGAGATTGCGGAATTACGGCCGATGGATGTCCCGCTGGATATTATTGCAATGCGGGCGTTAAGAAAGAATGCCCAGCGGGATTGTGCTCTGAGTATTGACCGCAAGCATCCAGCAGCTCTCAACCTGACCCATAAGGCACCTGTGTCAAAGAGATATGCCTGGAAAATCAGAGTCTTAATAAATCGGATAGTGCTTCATGGGTGATTCTTACCGCTGTGCGGAATGCTACGGAGGGTTGTGACAAGCATCTGTGCTTCAAAAACAGAAATCCGGCCCGGGCTTGCCTTAGGCGGCGAGAGGGCCCATGCCAATCAGGAGGGGCTTTGCGGATTGTCATTAAAAATAAAAGGCGGGACTGTAAGCCGGGTTCTGTACCGTCAGGGCGGACCCGGACGGCCTCTATCATTTATCTGAGCAGCCTACCCCCCGGCAAAGGACGAGCAGCCCTTGACTGCCGGTATATTTGGCCTTGCAGGCCGCAGGCGGATACTCCGATGATGTCGCCATCGAACGGACGCAGGCTCTTACCCTGCATTTTCACCCTTACCTCTCCCGAGGGAGGGGCGGTTGTTTTCTGTTACCCGTGACGTAAGCTTTCGCCTACCTGTGCTTTCCACAGTGCGGTGCTCTGTCCTGCCCGGACTTTCCTCCCTCATGCTCGCGCATGACAGCGATAGAGCGTCCCGCCTATTTATTATAGTACTTTCTAATGTTGCGCTCCACCTCGCGTTTCATACGGGGGGAGAGCTGACAGTTCTCGTGGCACTGCATGTCGTAGTTCCAGATGCGGGCCACGCAGTAATTGGCGTGGCGGCAGCCGCTTACGGTGCATGTGCCGTCCTTGAGCTTGTTTACGAAGTCGGTATCGTATACCAGCGGACGGGCCATCTCCACGAATTCAAAGCCGGCGTTGAGTACCTTGTTGATGCTGTCCAGGGAGTTGAGTCCTCCGACAAAGGCCAGTGGCATCCTGAGCTCCTTGCGGAACTCAATCGAGTCGTCGAAGAAGAACGCCTCCTTGAAAGGCTCGTCCTTTATCATCATCTTTCCGAACAGGTTGACGCCCAGTTTGAGCCACCACAGCTTCATGGGCATATAACCGGTGAGTACGCTGATGGGCATGGCTCCGCGCATCACATACATCGGGGCCCGGCTGACGAAGCCTCCGCTGAGCACCAGACAGTGCGCTCCGTCCTGCTCCAGCCGCTTGGCAACCCTGATGCAGTCCTCCAGTTCCAGTCCGCCCTTGAATCCGTCCCGGGTATTGGTCTTTACCAGTACCGCAATGTCGTTTCCGGCAGCCTTCATCACCTCTTCCATCACCATATCCATGAATCTCATGCGGTTCTCCAAAGTCCCTCCGTACTTGTCCTTGCGGTGGTTGGTGTAGGGTGAGAGGAACTGCGATATGAGATAGCCGTGGCCGGCGTGTATTTCTACAGCATCGAAGCCTCCGTCGCGGGCGATGCGCACCGCATTGCCGAAGTCCTTGACCGTCTGGAGGATCTCGTCCTCACGCAGACCGTGTACGAAAGTGGGGGAGTAGAGGTTGAATCCGCTGGAGGCTCCCACCGGCCTCTGTCCGCAGTACATACGGTGCGACATATTGCCGCAGTGGCCGAGCTGTATGCAGGCCTTGGCTCCCGCCTCGTGTATCGAGTCGGTCAGGTCTCTCAGACCCGGGATGATCTCCGGACGCATCCACAGCTGGCGGTGGAAGGACAGGCCGCTCTTGTTGACGGACGCATATGCCACCCCCGTCATGCCTACTCCTCCTCGGGCCAGGGCCGTGTGGTAGTCTTTCAGCTGCTGAGTGGGTACGTGACCGTCGCACATGCCCTCGTAGGCCGAGGCACGGATGACGCGGTTCTTAAGTTCTATGGGGCCTATCTTGGCCGGTGTGAATAAAAGGGAATCCATTTAATATATAAAAGGTATTAGTCGTTTGCGTTTGAGACTAGTGAACTCCTCACCGAATTCCTTGGTGTACTTCTCATACAGGGAGTTGGCCCTGGGGGCCAGGTTGGCGAAGGTCCACATGCAGAAGATGATGCCTGGAAGTGACCATGTCAGGATCGCGAAACCGAACCATTCGGTAATCTCGCCGTAGTAGTTCGCGGATGAAACGTAGCGGAACATGCCGCCGCGTGGTATGTAGTGCCTGGTGTCACCGGGCTTGCGCAGGTGACGTATGATGTAGTCCGAGTGCAGGTTTACAATCATGCCGAAGATGAAGATGAGCGCTCCTATGATGAACTGTGGAGAGTAGAGCCAGCTCAGGGTATATCTTTCCTCGGGGGCAAGTATGAAGAGCCAGCCGCTGATGAGGTAGGCGTTGATGACGTTGAATACCGCGCCCATGAGTACTACCGTTATAGGTATCTTGCTCTTGCCCCTCATAAGGAAAGGGTAGACGAGTGAGCGCTGGATGTAGTGGACAACGAGGAACGATACCAGTACGGTGGCGGTCGGACGCTGCCAGCCCTGTGCGTAGATATAGATGAGCGCGGTGACTATCAGTACCGGTATCTCCATCAGCACCCAGCCCAGCTTGTTGTCGATCATGGGGCCCCAGCCCTTTGTACGCAGATATCCGTAGCCCGCTTTGAAGTACTGCAGGGCGGCGAAGACCACGACGGCCAGCACCACCATTATCTTTTCGACGGTAAGAAAAAAACTCTCGTTGAATATTGTCAGATCCACGGTTATAGGTTTTAATAAGGAAATGTCAGGGTTTGAGCCGTATCGAGCACTGGAAGACCGTCTTGTCGGCACAGCGGCCTTCCACGAAGAATGTATCCGGCCCTGCAGTGCCGCGCAGCAGATCCACGGTCTCGCCCGGACGTGTCTCGTGGTTGAAATTGATCTGGAATTCGTCTATGTCCTTGCCGGATACGGTCTCCAGCGGCAGGGTGTCGAAGGCCCATTCGACGTATTTAGCATTGTTGGTATGGGCGTTGAAATCCGCATCGGAGTATAGTACTTCGTGCATACGTATCAGCTCCATCCCCTCTTTCGGGGTGACGAGCTTGCCGCAATGCTCCGCTATGGCATCACGGTCAAGAGCCGTAGCGGGACTTTTCTCCCCCAGCACATGGTCGGGGCGCAGCATCCTGCGGGTGGCCGTATCTATGAGCAGCCATGAGCTGGTCGCCTGTATCAGGGTCCTTTTGCCTTCCTCGTCAGCGACTTCGAAGTCCCTGAGCGAGAACACTCCGTCCGGACCCTTGTGCCATGTGGTGAACTGTATTCCGTCCTCCCACTTGGGGGCTTCGAGGTATTTTACCCTCATCCTGGACACTACCCAGGAGATATTGTCCTTGATGAGGTCTGCGTACCCGAAGCCTATGCGGGACGCATGCCGGTTGGCCATCTCCTGCGCCATGGACATGAATGCGAAAGCCTTGTAGTTCTTCCGTATGTCCACGTCGGAAGTGCGGATTCGGTATGTGGTTGTAAGACTTTTCATTTGCAGATGAGGTTGAAAAAATATCTTGCAAAGATAGTTTTTTTGCACTAACTTTGTTCCCCCGTAAGTAAATAATATAGTATGTCTGCAAAATATGTATTCGTTACGGGAGGTGTCGTGTCCTCATTGGGCAAAGGCATCATTTCCTCTTCATTGGCCAAACTGCTTCAGTCCAGGAACCTTCGGGTCACCATTCAGAAATTCGATCCCTATCTCAACGTGGATCCGGGCACACTCAACCCCTATGAGCACGGAGAGTGCTTCGTGACCGAGGACGGGGCAGAGACTGACCTGGACCTTGGTCACTATGAGAGATTTCTCAATATCTATACATCCCGTGCGAACAATGTCACTACAGGCAAGATCTACCGCACTGTCATAGACAAGGAGAGGCAGGGAGCCTATCTGGGTAAGACTGTCCAGATCATCCCTCATATCACCGACGAGATTAAGCGCAGGATGCTTCTCCTCGGCAAGAGCGGGCAGTATGACGTGATCATCACTGAGATCGGCGGAACTGTCGGAGACATCGAGTCCCTGCCGTTCATCGAGGCCATGCGTCAGCTTCAGTGGGAACTGCCGGACGAGGACTGTCTGGTGATTCATCTGACCCTGGTGCCTTACCTGAGCGCGGCCAAGGAGCTCAAGTCCAAGCCTACGCAGCATTCTGTCAAGCTGCTGCAGCAGGACGGAGTTCAGCCGGACATACTTATCTGCCGCACCGAGCACAAGCTGTCCATGGAGCTCCGCAAGAAACTGGCTCTTTTCTGCAATGTGCGTCCCAACGCTGTTATCGAATCCATAGATGCGGATACTATATACAAGGTGCCCCTGATGATGAGGGACGAGAAACTTGATGAGATCGTACTCGAGAAGTTCGGTCTGAATGATACCCCCGAGCCGGATCTGGAGGGCTGGAAGGCATTCCTGGACAGGCTGGCTCACCCCGAGGCAAATATCACAGTGGCCCTGGTCGGAAAGTATGTGGAGCTGCAGGATGCGTACAAGTCCATTCTGGAGGCATTTATCCACGCCGGTGCCGCCAACCGCTGCAAGGTCAAGGTGGTGCCCATTCACAGCGAGTATCTTACGGAGGACAATGTGGAGGAGAAACTCGCCGGTATGGACGGTATCCTTATCGCTCCCGGTTTCGGAGAGAGAGGACTGGAGGGCAAGATCAAGGCCGTGCGCTATGCCCGTGAGAAGGGCGTGCCGTTCTTCGGTATCTGCCTCGGAATGCAGATGGCAGTGGTGGAATTCGCCCGTAACGTACTGGGGCTGAAGGATGCCATGTCTACGGAGGTGGAGGCCAATACGGCTAATCCCGTCATCGATCTTATGGCCGATCAGAAGACTACTACGGTCAAGGGCGGCACCATGCGTCTGGGCGCGTACAAGTGCCAGATAGAGGAGGGCTCGCTGGCCTACCGTATCTACGGCAAGCCTCTGATCAGCGAGAGACACCGTCACCGCTATGAACTCAACAATGACTACGTGGCCCGTCTCAACGAGGCCGGTATGCGCACCAGCGGACGCAATCCCGAGACCGGACTGGTGGAGATAGTGGAGATTCCGGAGCATCCGTTCTTTATCGGAGTGCAGTTCCATCCGGAGTATAAGAGCACGCCTGAGAACCCCCAGCCCATATTCGTGGCTTTTGTAAAGGCCGCACTGGAATACAACAAGTCCCGTCAGAAATGAGGCACAGGCTGCTGATATCGGTGCTGTCCTTGCTGGCCGCGTCGGTCTGTGCCGGACTCGCTTTCATGGGCTATGCCGGGGATGTCAAGGGCGGAGACCCGGCTCAGTACAGTGTATCTGACAAGCAGGAGATACGTCACGACCTTTCGGCCTATACTCAGGGCCTGTTCTTCTATGAGGGCAGGATGTACGAGAGCACCGGACAGTACGGTGAGTCTTCTTTCAGGGAGGTGGATCCGGCTACCGGTAAGGTTCTAAGGGAGGAGATTCTTCCGGCCGAGTATTTCGGCGAGGGCTCGTGCGCCTTTGACGGGAGGGCATATATCCTTACCTGGTATGAGGGACTGTGTCTAGTATATGACATAGAGACATTCACCAAGCTCGCGGAGCTGCCTTATCAGGGGCAGGGCTGGGGGCTTACCACTGACGGCAGTTCTCTGATTATGAGCAACGGAACGTCGGTGCTGTCGTTCAGGGATCCCGTTACGTTCATGGAGCAGAGGACTCTTGAAGTCCGGAACGGTGTCCGTCCGGTACCTTATCTCAATGAACTGGAATATATTGACGGAGAGATATGGGCCAATGTATACGGTCAGGACTTTATAGTCATCATAGACCCGGTCTCGGGACAGCTGACCGGCCGGATTGACTGCACAGGGCTGCTGGATGCCAGATACAGGACCTCATCCACCGATGTGCTCAACGGTATAGCCTGCAATCCCGATGACGGCTCTGTCTATCTGACCGGCAAATACTGGCCCTGGATGTACAGGGTAGACATAACTGAGGCCGGCAAATGATGAGAATACCCGGAATATATACGTAATTTTTCTGTCCGTGTCGGTCGCGGTCTCCTGTTCGCCGCTGTCAAAGGCTCAGCTGGAGGCAGTGCGGGAGTTGACGTTCAACAGCGATACCATATCCAGGTCTCCTGCCGTGCTGTTCGGGGAGATGGCCGATATAAGGCTGCACAGAGGACTGTATTATACTCTGTCGCTGTCTTCGGGGGAGGCCAGGTATGCGGAGATAACCGCATTGGCTGAGGCCTCGATGGACGATGAGAGTATGGTCCGCAAATCTGAAAGGTATGTGGACGTGCTCAACAGTTATCTCAGAGCATTGCAAAGCATCAGCGCAGAGTCGCGGTGGAAGGGCGCCGGGACGCAGCTCCGGGGCATAGGCTCCAGGGTGGACTCTGTGATTTACAGGTACAATATGTTGGCAGACAAGGAGGATGAACTGCCGGATGGGTACGCCCGTATGGCCGGGAAGGTGCTCGGATATGTGGCAGAGGAGGTCATGCAGGCCGTGCAGTCCAAGGCCGTCAGGAATGTGGTGATGGCCGGGGACACGCTGGTCTCAGCCAGCTGCGATTCGCTGATGTCCATCCTGCGCAGTGATGAGATGGATGCGCTCATCGAGCACGAGAGGGAGAGTCTGGGGGACAATTTCTCCGCCTGGCTGTCGGCTATGGAGATCTCCGGGACACCCGTGTCTGTGTCGGATCTTGAGGCCTATGTGGCACTCGTGCGCAGGGCGGACAATCTGTCCTCGGTACGGAACCGCTGCGTGTCGGCCCTGCGTTCGCTGAAAAACGCCCATGCTTCCCTGGCGGCGGACTTTGCAGCGGGGGAGACGGACCTGTCCGCAGACCTGTATGCGGAGCTGGTGCGGCTGAACCGTCTGGCGGCACAGGTAGCCGGGATGCTTAATTGACAAGATTATGGAAAAAGACAGCCAGTTGAATACACTCGAGGAGATACGCAGGGCCATCGCGGACAATGACAGTCTGCGTCTGGATACGGATATCCCGGAGGATGACAGGAAGATGCTGGAGGCAGCCGCTCTTTCTCTGAGGGAGATGGAGAGGGAGATGCTTTCTGAGACAGCGGAGGGACTGCTGGACCGTATGGAGGCGGCTGCCGGACCCCTCAAGGAGATGGCAGCTCAGATACGCTCCCGGGTTACGGATATGAATAAGCCATCCAAGGTCTTGGAGCACATAAAGAAAGTGATGTCGTTTGTTACCGGCCTGCTCAAGGAGGCCGGCAGGTGGTAGCCATGGATCTGCGGATTGTCATATTGGCCATCGGGCTTTTGGGATGGCTGTCGGTCTCGTGCTCCGAGGATGCGTCAGTGCATGTGGACCCGTGTGCGGAAGTGGACAGTCTTGCCTCTGCCGGGCAGTATGAGAAGGCGGTGAGCCTGGCCAGGTCCATATATGACAGTGCCAGGATGTCCGGCAACCGGCGTGAAGCCGTTGCGTCGGGTGCGAGACTGGGCCGTCTGTATTATATGACCTTCTCTCCGGATTCCATGTATTATTACTTTGATGCGGTGACGCAGGACGCAGAGGAGCTTCAGATGTATCCCGAATGCATAATCATACACAATATCATCGGTGTCTACAATCTGATAAACGCCATTGAGTATGAGAACGCCCTGCATCATTTTTACGAGGCAATAGACTGCGCGGAGAAGAGCGGCAGCACGGATGCCTATTATATGCTGTTGATCAATGTGTCCATCATCCACTATATCAGGCAGGATCCTGCCGGCCTGGCCACTGCCGGGGAGATCTGTGATTATGGCAGGCGGACCGGGGACAGCTATTTTATGTACACTGGATCCTTGATGTATGCCTATATGTATCACAGTCTGGGAAATGACCAGGAGGCTCTCAGGTATATCCGGGAAGCGGAGCGGTGGCCGGAGCATTCGGTGGGCTCCAACTCCTATGAGCCGCTTTATGCCTCTGTTCTGGCATCCTTGGGCAGGAACGGTGAGGCGGAAAGTGTCTTCCTGCACTGTCTGGAGGCTCACAGAAGCGATGACAGCACGATGCAGGTGGAGGCTCTTGCCGGCTACGGAAAATTCCTGGCCGGGAATAAACGTTACAAGGAGGGCTGTGGAGTATTATCGGCGCGGACTGGATATAACGGAGAAATATCAGCTTTACTTCTACGGTTACGGGATATATCAGGAACTGGCGGAGGTGTATTCCGCTATGGGCGAACATGACCGGGCCGTGGAGTATCTGTCCATGTATTACGATTTGAAGGACAGGGTCTTCAATGTCGAGAAGGAACGCTCCTTCAACAGCCTTATCCGTCAGTATGAGGGGCAGAAGAACGCCAATGAGCTTCAGCGCAGGGATGTGCAGCTCTTGAAGCAGAGGCAGTTGATAGAACTGGTTGTGGCGGCGTTTATAGTGGCTGTGGTAGTCGTGCTGGCGGTGGTTATGCGGAACCGGTCGCAGAACAGAATGTACCGGCAGCTTGTGACCAAATACAATGACTATATGCAGCGGGAGAAAGAGCTTATGGCGCGTCTTGAGACCGCTGATAAGGAACAGGGTGGGGAAAACGACAGGATAAGACAGCTCTTTGACCGGCTTTCAGAAATGATGAGGCAGGAGAAAATGTATGCCTTGAAGAATCTGACGGTGGAGGATGTGGCTTCCCGTCTGGGAACTAACAGAAGCTATCTTTCCAAGGCCGTCAATACCTATGCCGGGGTCTCGTTCAACTCCTGGCTTAACTCCATGCGCATAAAGGAGAGCATAGAATTGCTTTCAAAGACGGAAATTCCCATTAAGCAGGTTGCCGATGAGGTGGGATACAGCAATCTGACCACTTTCTACAACAATTTTATCAAAGAGACTGGCGTTCCGCCGTCTAAGTACAGGCAGGAGTCCAGGATAGGGTTTTAAAAACGTCAATTATACAAATTTTGAAAACTTTAAGACATTAAAATTTGTTGTATTAGTATATTTGTAAACGTTTTTAATCTAACAGAAATATGAGAAAAAGTTTATCCATCATTGTTATGATTATCGTAACTGCGGTATTCATAATGACATCATGCAAAAAGAATGAGATAGAGCCGGTGGAGGAGCCTCAGATTACTCTCAAGGACGGCTCTGCTGTGGAGTTTTCCGCCGAGGCAGACTCAAAAGAGTTCTCATTCAGTACCAATGTTCAGTGGTATATCTCCTATGAACCGGTCGAGTGGCTTGATATAACTCCTCAGGGTGGAGAGGCCGGAGATATAGTCATTACCTTGACAGCGGAGATTAATGATACGGAAGAAGAAAGAAGTACTTCATTTACAATAGTCGCCGGAAGTGTAAGCGAGCCGGTAACCGTGACTCAGACGGCAGGAGAAGGCGGGGAACCCGATGATCCTGTTAATCCTGATGATGACGAGGATGAGTTTGATGCTGACTTCCTGGCCTTTCTGGTAAGTAAGTTCGATACGGACTCAGACGGTACTCTCAGCGAGGAGGAGATGCTGGCTATAACGGAAATAACATGTACTGACGAAGATGCGGTCATCACTTCCGTGAGCGGTATCAAGAATCTTACCAACCTTGAGAAACTTACTATCAGTTACAACTCAGTAGGCCCCGACCTTGACCTGAGCGGCATGACAAGCCTGAAGGAACTGTACTGCGACCATAACCTGCTCCTCAATATCAATCTCAGCGGATGCTCCTCGCTGGAACTCCTCAAGGCCAACGATATGACCGGATATATACTGGAGTCTGTAGACCTGACGGGATGCTCGGCATTGAGGTCCCTGAACATAGTGGACGGAGCTGTGTCGGAACTGGATATCTCGGACTGCAAGGCATTGGAGGATATCAACATCGCTTACAATTCCATATCAGAACTGGATTTCAGTAATAATGATGCTCTTGTAAACGTTACCACGCGCAGAAATCCCATGTCCGGCTTTACCCTTGATCTGAGCGGGAAAGCAGAAATGGAGTATCTGAACTGTTCCGAGAGTCAGCTCTCCGGTCTGAATGTGTCCGGATGTCCGGAACTGCAGCAGCTCATAGCCTATGCCAACCAGATTCCTTCAGTTGATGTGACAGCAAGCTCAAAGCTCTATAATTTCCAGTTATACAGCAATCTTCTTACGTCAGTAGACCTTACGCGGAATCCTGAGATCACATCCTTGGACGTGGCCTCCAACCAGTTGACCTCCCTGGATCTTTCAGGAAACAAGAAACTCACCGGCCTTACATGCTGGTCCAACCAGATAGGGGCGCTTGACCTGTCCGGATGCTCGGACCTGACGTCAATCAATGCTTTCAATAATGCTATAACCTCTGTCAATCTGGATGGATGTGTGGCACTCGCAGATATTGATTTGCATGATAACCAGCTTACTTCCATAGACTTGTCAGACTGCAATACGGTCATAAGGTCTTTGACTGTTTACGGCAATGCCCTTACAGAGCTGGATATGACGGGCTCCTCAATAGCCTATCTCTATGTGCAGCAGAATGATATGACATCTCTGACTCTTGAGGGATGTACGCAGTTGTATCTGCTTAATTGTTCCAGCAATGATCTGACAGAGCTGGATCTGGCTGACGCCACTTCAATTACGGAGATTGAGGCAAGTGCGAATGCGATTACGTCAGTCCTGTTCCCGGCCACCGGCACGCTCGTATCCGTGGGACTTGGCGGCAATCAGTTGACAAAGGTGGATTTGAGGGGATGTGACAATATCAATTCCCTGACATTGGCGTCGAACAAGTTCACGCAACTGAGTCTGAATTATCTGAAAAGCGTGGCCATGTTGGATGTGTCTATCAATCAGATAGAGTCTCTTGATATAACAAGCATGGCAGTAATTACATCGGTGTTCTGTCATGATAACGGCATGAAGGAGTTGTATATCAACGAGAATGCCAATCCAAGCCAGTTGCGGGTGGATGACGGATGCACAGTGTACAAAGGACCTGCCAGGGACTATGATGATGTTGATACCGGCAACTGGGGTGATACTGAAATCAATCCATGGGAATAACATTCATTAACTAAACAACGACAATCATGAAACGCAATATATATCTTTCAGTAGCGGCCACAGTATCGGCCATTCTTTTCTCTGCCTGTCAGATTACGGAAGTGTCGGACAGCATAAAGACGCGCAGTATAACTGTCTACCCTGTGGAGGCGGATACAAGGACCAGTCTCGAATACGAGTACTCCGACTACTCACATCTTGTGTGGTGCGAAGGAGATGTGGTGGCCTATGTCACAGATTGTGCATCGGACGTGGTCAAAGAAGCGCAGGTATCTTCTGAGGGTGTGTTTACAGCGACAATACCTGAGAGTGCCGGGACGGACAACCGTCTGTACGTGGTTTATCCTGGAAACGGACTGGCTGGAGGAACGCTTGCTGATCTCAGCCTGGAAATCAGTGCTCAGCAGACGCAGGACTCGATAAGTGCAGTCAACAGTACCGGTATTGTGATTCCAATGATGGCTTGTACGCATGTGCCTGAGACCGGTGAGACATCCGTGTCAGTCAGCTATGACGTGCCGGTGTCTGTGATCAGGTTTGATTTTGCCACTGCGGATTTCCCTCAGGACCAGATACAGTCGGTGACATTCACTGCGGCGCAGCCTGTGGCGGGAACTGTAAATGTGGCCGGATCCGTGAACGGAGACGTGATTTTCAACGGTGTGTCCAACAGTGTCACCACAACGATAGACAGACTGTCTCCTCTGGAAAGGGGCGGATATGTGTACGTACCCGTTATGCGCGGCTCTTACAGCGGTGTGACTCTGGAGGTTGTGACCGACAACAATGAGTTCGTCTTCCGTGACGGTAATTTCGAGCTGGATGATCCTGATGCGACTTTGTACAAGGTGGAGATGACGCTCGGGGAGGGACAGGTAATCAGGGACCCGTATTTTGTCGAAATATCCGAAGACGAGCAGTTCTCTCCGGACAACAAGTACCTGATAGCATACAGGCAGTCCGATTATGTCTACCGTGTGGCATCGGAGCACATATCATCTAAGATAGACGCGGTGACAATTGAGTATGATCCTGACTTGGGCGGTATTCCGGTTGTAGGTGATGTGATGGATTATGTATTCACAATAGGGCCGGTAGCAGGTGCTGACGGGTATTACTGGCTGTACAGCGAGGCTGCGGGCAATACCAATGGAAACTATGTCGGCACTGCGGGAGGAACTTCGGTTGAAGGGAACTTCTTCTTTATGAAAACCGAACCGGCATCTTCCGACGCGTATTACATCTGGCGTATTACATACGGGGACGGCGCGGTGTACCTGTACAACGAGGGACGTAACCGATGGATTAAGTACAGTACCAATCTGACCTATTTCGTGACAAGTTCCGTCGGAGAGGACAATACCGGCAATGAGCAGATACGTGACATTACTATCCTGAAACTGATAGAATAAGGCATAAGATTAATTAAGGTGCAGGAGGCTGTCCGGTATTCCGGGCGGCCTTTTGTACTTAGATCAGGCGTCGGATGGTGTCGTGTATGCTGTCCGTGGAAGCGAAGAAGTCGGCCCGCCCGGCCGGTTCTGCTACGGACTGCTCCAGGCATCGGTTGCGCCGCAGTACATCCTCATAGCTCATCTCCATGCGTATACAGTCAAGGCCGTTGAATATTTTCCGGCCTTTTTCCGTGTTGACCAGCACCGCGCTGACTCCGCGGTCGTCATCGAAGTCGGGGCGGAGGTCGCCGATGCCCCAGAAGTCTCCGATGGTCAGGTCGCTGCCGCTGCGCAGTTCCCTGGCGGGACAGCGGTAGCAGCTCGGTCTGGAATACAGGTCCGCCAGGAAACCCCGTATGAAGAGGTTCGCGGCCTTGCCCGGCTCGCTGAGCGCCGGGCGGCATGGCTTCCCGTCCGGATCAACAGCCGAGAAGAATATCCTGAAATGATAGCCCTTCCAGCCGGAACCGTCCTTGTCCCTGAATCTCACATTGTCTATGCGCACGTTCCGGTATCCCCTGTCCTCCAGTCTCTGGATTTCCTCGCGGAGGTATTGCCGCCATACCCCTGGAGACGGTGCACCGTGGCATATCAGCTCGGCTGTCAGCAGATGGTCCGGTATGCTGCTCAGATAGTGATTGAGCCCGGCCACCTGACACGGAGTCCCGGTAAACAGCACCTTCCGTCCCTCTTTGAGGGCTTTCCGTACCTTGCCGTAGCAGTCCTCCATCCGGCTCTGAAGATATTTTGAGCCGATAAAAGGATGTACTTCCTCCGGCGCGGAGGCGCAGTCATGCACGGCTTCCATCGCAGAGTCGAAGCGTGAGCCGAAGACCAGACCGCCGTCTTTCAGTACGGCGGCGGCCAGCAGCGGGAATGCCCCTCCTGACGCGCTGCCTTCCCTTACCTGTCCGTCCGGATGCTTTACGGCGTAGACGGCGAGCGGTCTGCGGGCCGGATACCGGGCCTGTACCGGACAGACCTTGACGCAGAGACCGCATTCGATGCAGAGCTCTGTATTGACTTCGGGATACAGGAAGCCTTCCTGATGGTCCTTCATGGAGATGCAGCCTCTGGGGCAGGCAGAGGCACATGCGGTGCAGCCGCAGCAGTCGTGCGGGTCTGAGATGACGATGTGGCGTATTTCTTTCATAACGGTTGCAAAGTTGGGGAAATTTCCATACATTTGCCAACCAAAATGAATATCTCTCAGGGCAGGGTGCGATTCCCTACCGGCGGTGACAGTCCGCGACTCCCTGATTATCAGGGACTGAATCGGTGAAATTCCGATACCGACGGTATAGTCCGGATGAAAGAGAGGTGTCATGACGACCTGACGTCGCCGCTGCCCTGAGTACGTATTGATACAGTACTTAGGCTTTTTTGTTTATGTGGAGCGACGAGGACATCAAATATATGCGCATGGCACTGGACCTGGCCCGGAAAGGGCAGGGACACGTGGATCCCAACCCGATGGTGGGTGCGGTTATAGTACGTGACGGCAGGGTATTGGCCAGTGGCTGGCATCACGTCTACGGCAGCCTTCACGCCGAGCGCGACGCTCTTTCTGCCTGCACGGAGCCGACACAGGGGGCTACGATGTATGTGACCCTCGAGCCATGCTGCCACTTCGGCAAACAGCCTCCGTGTACCAACGCCATCATGGAGGCCGGAATATCCCGGGTCGTGGTGGCCATGACCGACCCCAATCCGCTGGTGGCCGGCAAGGGCGCGGGCATACTCCGCAGTCACGGTATCGAAGTACAGACCGGCCTTTTGGAAAAAGAGGCCAGGTATCTCAACAGGGTATTTGTCAAATACATCACAACAAGGCGTCCGTGGGTGGTGCTCAAGAGTGCAGTGACCCTGGACGGACGCATCGCGGCTGCCTCTGGAGACTCCAAATGGGTGAGCTGCGAGGAATCCAGGCATCTGGCCCACGAGCTGCGCGGACGGTATGCCGGCATAATGGCCGGTATCGGCACGGTGCTTGCGGATGACCCGATGCTCAACTGCCGTCTGGACGGGATGCGTCAGCCGGTGCGTATCATCGCTGACTCCAGGGCCTCGTTGCCGCTCGGCTCGGCTCTTGTGCGTAGTGTGGGCAGCTGCCGCACTGTCGTGGCTCATATCGCAGATGCCCCTCAGGAACGGATAGCGGCTCTCCGAAGTCACGGAGTGGAGACCCTCGAGTGCGCTTCCTCCTGCGGCCGGGTGGATGTCGCGGACCTGCTGGACAGGCTGGGCGCAATGGGGCTCAGCTCAGTGCTGGTGGAAGGCGGAGGCGAGCTGAACTGGAGCCTGATAAGCGCGGACTGCGTGGATGAGTACTATGTATTCGTGGCTCCGAAAATTGTCGGAGGCAGGACGGCAAAGGGGTTTGTCGGCGGAGAGGGCTTCGGCCTTATGGACCAGGCTGCTCCTGTGGTGATAGAATCGGTTGTGCCCTCTGGCTGCGACTGGCTTCTGCACGGATTTGCATCAAAACATTCGGAATTATGTTCACGGGAATAATAGAGGAAATAGGCACGGTACGCGCTGTCCGCGCGGGTAGGACCGGGGCGGTGCTCGACATCGAGGCGTCCAAGGTGCTGGAAGGTACGGCTGTGGGAGACAGCATAGCGGTCAACGGGGTCTGCCTGACGGTGACTCCGGGCCAGGGACACTTTACGGCGGACGCCATGCCCGAGACCCTGCGCCGCACCTCGCTGGGCAGTCTCTCGGCCGGCTCGAAGGTCAATCTGGAGCGGGCCATGCTCTGTGGAGGCCGGTTCGGCGGCCATATCGTATCCGGCCATGTGGATGCCTGCGGCCGGGTGGCGGCTCTGGAGAAGGACGGCATAGCCCTGCTGATGAGAGTATCTGTACCTGAACAGGTCCTGAGATATATCGCGGAGAAAGGTTCCGTGACTCTGGACGGTACCAGCCTTACTGTAGCTTCGGTCTGGGCGGACTCGTTTACGGTGTCACTGATACCTCATACCATGGCCGCGACTACCCTGCATCTGCTTCGGGTCGGTTCGCCGGTCAATGTGGAGGTGGACATGCTGGCCCGGTACGTCGAGCGGCTCCTGCACTCCGGGAACGGAGCAGACAGCGGCACAAAAGGCGGACTGAGCATGGAATTTTTGAGACAGAACGGATTTTAGACGATTTTAAAAATTGTATTTTATATAAAAATGGAAAAAGTGACAGAAAGAAAGTTCAATACCATCGATGAGGCGGCGGAGGCCCTGCGTCAGGGTGAGATAATAGTGGTGATAGACGATCCTGACAGGGAGAACGAGGGAGACCTGATATGTGCGGCCAGATATGCCACCACGGCCAATGTCAATTTCATGGCCTGCTACGGCAAGGGACTGATCTGTATGCCGATGAGCGCGGAGATGACCCGCAGGCTCGGACTGGACCAGATGGTCTCTCACAATACCGACAATCACAGTACGGCGTTTACAGTATCGATAGATCATGTTTCCACTACGACCGGTATCTCGGCCATAGAGCGTTCCATAACGGCTATGAAATGTGTGGAGCCGGACGCCAGACCGGAGGATTTCCGCCGTCCCGGTCACATGTTTCCCCTTGAGTCAAGGCCGGGAGGAGTGCTGCAGCGCCGCGGTCATACCGAGGCTACCGTAGACCTGATGCGTATAGCCGGACTTGATGAGTGCGGTCTGTGCTGCGAGATCATGCGTGAGGACGGAGATATGATGCGTACCACCGAGCTGATTGCCTTTGCCAGGGAACACGGCTTGAAAATCATTACTGTGGACGACTTGGTGATGTATCGGAAGCACCATGAGAAATGGGTGGAGAAAGTGACTGATGCAGCCCTGCCTACCAAGTATGGTAATTTCCGTATCTGCGGATATGTCAACAGGATAACTAAAGAGCACCATGTGGCTTTGATTAAGGGGGACTTGACCACAGACGAGCCGGTGCTGTGCCGGATGCATTCGGAGTGCCTTACAGGGGATGTGTTCGGTTCGCTGCGTTGCGACTGCGGAGAACAGCTCGCCGAGGCTCTCAGGCGCATCGAGAAGGCCGGACGCGGAGTCTTGCTTTATCTGCGCCAGGAGGGCAGGGGTATTGGCCTTATCAATAAGCTCAGGGCATACGAGCTTCAGGACAATGGCCTGGATACCGTGGAGGCTAATATAGCCCTGGGCTTCAAGGCCGACCTTCGTGACTATGATGTCGGAGGAGCTATTCTCTCCGATCTGGGTATAAGGAAACTTATACTGATGACCAACAACCCGATGAAGATCTTCGGTCTGGACCATTTCGGCATTGAGGTGGTGGACCGTGATCCCATAGAGATGACATGCAATGAGAAGAATGTACTGTACATGTACACGAAGTACAAGAAGATGGGGCATCTTCTGCATTTTCAGAATCAGGAAAAACAGCACATGAAATAATTAAAACATACGATATGAAAGTAATAGAAGGCAATCTGTCGGCCACCGGCCAGAGAATCGGCATCGTGGCGGCCCGTTTCAATGAATTCATCACCTCCAAGCTCCTCGGCGGAGCGGAGGACTCATTCCTGCGCCATGGCGGCAACGGGGATGACCTGGATGTCGCCTGGGTGCCGGGTGCATTCGAGATTCCGTTCGTAGCCAAGAAGATGGCCCGCTCGGGGAAATACGATGCTGTCGTCTGCCTCGGCGCGGTAATCCGTGGTGCTACTCCACATTTCGATATGGTTGCAAATGAGGCCACCAAGGGCATAGCCCATGTCGGACTGGAGTGCGATGTGCCTGTGATATTCGGCGTGCTTACCACCGACTCCATAGAGCAGGCAGTTGAGCGTGCCGGCACCAAGGCGGGCAACAAGGGCTTCGACGCCATGACCACCGCCATTGAGATGGTCAATCTCGGCCGTCAGTTCTAACGGAGCAGATCGGTTTTAACTGTATAAAGTATTACCCTCTGAAGGTCCTCCCCACCTTACTGTGGGTCCCCTCCCTTTTCGGGAGCCAACGCCTTCAGAGGGTAATACTTTATACGGCATGGTATAAGGAGGTTAGTTAGTTATAGTGGTTGTAGACTTTCAGATTCGTGATGCGGCTCCGGAAGTCTCCGGCCTGCTGCAGGGGAAAGACGAGGGTGGGGACATAGTACATCACGCTCTTGCCTTCGTTGTGCCAGCGCTTTTCGGTTTCGAGGCGGTCGATGACGCGGCCGTTGATGATAAGGGTGGTGGAGCTGTTGTCTCCTTTTATGACCACATCCAGCCTGTCTCCATCCTGTATGCTGTAGCGGAAAGTGTTGAGGTAGCCGTCCCTGGCAAATCCCATCATGCCTGATATAGGGTCGCTCAGATAGAACACTGCATCGTCAGAGCGGAAAAGTTCTGTGCCCGGCTCTTCCGTGCGGCCTTCTACGGTGAAGCTTACGGTGTAGTCATAGCCTATCTCGGGATAGGGCAGACGCGAGCCGGGACTTACCGTATCGGCCTGCAGGACGCATCCCGGCTCAAGGCCTATGCGTCCGGCGAAATTGATGCCGGGTGCCTCCTTTACCCGTCTTCTGGCGGAGTCAAACTGCGCGTAAGGCAGCGAGGTCTCCGCCCCGGTCCACATCTTGACCGCGAGGGTCTGCATGGCCGGAAAGAGTCTGTAGTGGATGTCCTTGACCGAGATGCCGTTGCCGGCGTGGTCGTTCCATACTGCGAACATACCGCCCGCTATAGCCGGATCTTTTTCGGGAAAGACGGCATCGCCAACGTGGGCTGGAGTCCAGTTGTCGTAGAGATATTCCTCATTGAGATAGTCGTAGTAATAGCCGGCGGCCGGGACGATGTAGACCAGCCCGTCAGGTATGGAGATGAGCCTGTAGCCGTCCTTGGCCATCTGCACTGGATCGGCGTAGCCGTTGTACCAAGCGTTCATGAGCACACCCTCGGACTTGACCGGGGTCTCTCCGTCAGCATGGGTGAGAGCACCCCAGACCACGGCCTGCTTGCCGTAGCTCTCGACGAGGCGGATGTAGTGGTCGGTGAAGTGACGGAACTGCTCCACAACCTCCTGGTCCTTGTTGGAGTATTCATCCGTGCCGATATGTACTCTCGGACCTCGGAAGACAGGCCTGTCACCCTCAAGGTATTCCTTGAAGAGTGCGTCCACGAACCCGTAGGTCCGGGGATTGAACAGATCCAGATGGTCCATGCCGTACTCCTGAGAGCCTATCTCCGGCATATAGCGGCTGAGGGCCAGGGAGTGTGCCGGCACGTCTATCTCCGGGATAATCTCCACGAACATATCCGCCGACTCTTCCTGAAAGTCGATGAATTCAGCCTTGGTGTAGTGGCCGTCCCGGGCCGTCAGTCCCGGATAAGTATCGCACTCTAGCCTGAAGGCTGCGTAGGTGCGGTCCCAGTCCCCTCCGAAATACTGCTTGAAACCGTTGTCGTTGAGGTGTATCTGAAGGGTGTTCATTTTGTAGTAGGCCATGATGCGCGAGAGCTTGCGCAGATAGCTCATCGGGATATATTTGCGGCCGCAGTCCATCGTGAAGCCACGTATACCGTAATCCGGCCAGTCCTCTATCCGTCCCCGGGGCAGACTCCCGTCCGCACTGCCGTCGGCCATCTGCAGCAGGGTCTGAGTACCCCAGTACACGCCTTTCACCGCCGGGCCTGAGATTCTTACCCTGTCCGATATATCCAGCGAATAGGCCTCGTCGCTTCCCCCGCTGGCTTTGTCCAGACTCCTGTCCTTCTTTACTTCCAGGATGATGTCGCCCCTGCCTCCTTTACCGGAGATGACCTCGGGACTGTATCCCAGCAGGGTCTCCCAGTCCGCGGCCAGCATCCCGGCGACCCGCAGCAGCTCCGCGTCCCCGGACGGCACCGCCACCCGCAGTTCCTCGCCCGGTACGAACGTTCCTTCTCCCGCGCTCCATGATTTCAGTTCCGGCACCACAAACGGCTTTGTGGCGGTATTGTTTACGGCAAAAAGGCAATTGCTTGCCAATATTGCCAAGACAGCTGTTACGATGCTGATTATATGTAGTCTATTCATATATTCAAATTTAGATAAAAACTGCGAGATTCTACACCGGCAGAATAAAAAACAAGGCCGACGCCTTGTTTTCTGTCCCCTCCTGCGTGCTCTTAGTCACAATTCTATAAATTTGTTGGAGGAAAATTTTTAAATACAATGCATATGGACAGTAATCGAACAGTCGCCGGCCTTGATGTCCACAAAGATAGCGTTTATCTTTGTATTATGGGTCATGACGGGGCCATTATTTTTCAGAAAACATACGGAGTACTGACTCCAGAGCTTCGTCGGATGCGCGAAGACATGCTCTGTCGCGGAGTTACGGAATGCGCCATGGAGAGCACCGCCGTATATTGGGTTCCCGTGTGGAACGAACTTTGCGGCTCAATGGCTCTCAAATTGGTAAATCCTTATTTCATCAAGCAGTTGCCCGGCCGCAAGAGCGATGTCAAGGATGCCCAGTGGATAGCGGAATGCGTCCTGAAGAATCTCATCAAAGGAAGTTTCGTACCCGGTCCCGCCGTACAGGACATGCGCAAGCTTAACCGCCGTATCATGGATCTTAACGAGGACATGACCTACAACTGCAACAAGCTTGACGCCGCCCTACAGAGGTGCGGATTCAGGCTCAGCAACTATGTGGCCAGCACCAGGAGCAAAAGCTACCAGTCCGTGCTGAAAGCCATCATTGGCGGTCAGACAAGCCCCGACGAGCTCATCAAGCTTGTCCATGGACGCACACTGAACAAACACGGGCGTGAAACAGTGAAAGCGGCTGTCACGGCCTCATTCTCCAAGACCGACCTGACCGTTCTCAGGCAGTTGAAGGAAGCGATCAGTCTCATCGAGCGCCAGATAGAAGAATGCCAGAAGGAACTGACAGCATTGTGCAAGGAGCATTTCCCAAAACAATACGAACGGATTCAGACCATCCCCGGAGTCAAGGAACGCGCGGCTACGGCAATCATTGCGGAGACAGGGGTTGACATGAAGATGTTCGCCACGGCAGCCTGCCTTGTGGGATGGTGCGGCCTGAAACCGCGCAACGACGTCAGCAACGGACGTTTCAAAAGCAGGAAGGTGACACACGGGAACAGGTACCTCAGACAGATACTGATTGAAATCGCATGGGCCGCGTCAAGAACCCGGAACTGTTTCTTCTCCAACTTCAGCTATGTACAGACAACTGTCAAGAAAAAGAGCAAAATGAAAATCCAGGTGGCGATCGCCCGGAAAATACTCGTCGCACTATGGCATATGCTCTCCAAGGAGGAGGACTTCATTGACCTCTACCTGAGGAGGCAGGAAGAACTGAAAAAGGCGGAGGAACAGTTAGAACAACTTGAATCGCATATGGCCAATTAGCCATTCGACATACTTTCCCGTGCAATGTAATTATCTTTGTGGTGCATGGCAGCCCGGTTCACAAATTTGCAAATACACGGGAAGGGGTTGGACACCGGCATAAGCTACCCAAGCTTGTAGAGAAAAGCAACAAACTTATCTGGAATCCGAGGCAATTTTACCGCCGCGGAATCACTAATCATGTGCCATGGGAAAACATTTTTATGGATTGATGCTGTTTTAGGGACTGTCGTTTAATGTTTTCAATTTGAGCGGAGCTGCGACTTGCCCCATCAGTTTTCTGCTTCAAACTCCTC
>CALVDG010000024.1 GCA_944326255.1 uncultured Bacteroidales bacterium | reverse complement strand
GAAATTTTCTTTGGATAATTGCAGAGATAGGTGTATTTTTGGTTTGGAAAAATGCAGAACGTCATGTTGGAAAGAAAAATATCGCATTCGAAGTGAAATCCGGCAAGGATTATGCCCGGCATCGTGCACTGAATAATATTCTTGATTGTAGCGAGTATAATATTCCTGAGTCCGTTGTGCTATGTAATGATAATTATACTCAGAAGGATAAGGTAATTTACGCCCCAATATATATGGTGATGTTTATACACAAAGACCCTGTCATAGATGTAAAGTTCAGTTTGGACCTAAGCGGTCTGTAATTTGATTACAGTCTTTGCTGTTTCTTTCCTCTGTTCGAATATCACTTTACTTTAAAATATATTACTCCTACAGACTCATATCAAAGACATGAGAGAACAATTCAGGAGACGGGTCTAATACTGAAGGTAATATCAATCTAACTAAAAAACTATTTGAATATCGGGAAATGCAGCCCTTTTAACAGATATTTGATTATCAGAACATTATAAAACACACTGCATTTTTCACACACTCTGCGTTCCACATCGGCAGCTCAGCAGATGCAGCGCCTTGCGGTGCTTGTCATTGATACGGGCAAGACGCTCCATCATGGCCGTGTCGCCCTGCTCCTCGGCGCGGGCATAGGTCTTGAGTCCCCTTTCGAGATTGTGCCTCAAATCGTTAGTCTTCACGTGGATGGCCGCAATGTTGCCGGACTCCGCAATCCTGCGAACGTACTCGAAGTAGTCCTGCCCGTCATCGTGGGTCAAGAGCTGCAATGCGGCAAGCACGTCCTCTTCCACGCCTTTGCCGCGCAGGTCCTCCAGCGTCAAGGCCGTGTCCTCCACCACATCGTGCAGGAAACCCGTCATGATTTCAGTGTCATTACTGCCCATAAGTCCCACCGCAATAGGGTGCAGGAGGGCAGGCCTGCCGTCCAGGTCCTTCTGGCCCCTGTGAGCATCCAGTGCAATCTGCAATGTTTCTTCTATCGTCATAGAGCATCTACTGATAAGGGTCATAATCGTACTCCCGGCAGCATCCGTAAAAATAGTCCAGGAAAAAACTCCCGTTGCGATGAAGGAAATCCCGTCCGTATTCGTAGCCTTTGAGACTGTTGAGAGCGGCATCAGGAAGCAGGTTGCTGTCATGCAGGAGGCAGGCAATCCAATAAGTCACCATGCCGCCATCATAATAAAACGACAATGCCTGGTCCTTCGCAACATCCTTATTGTAGAAATGGTTGGAGGGCAATGCCACACATTCTCCTCCTCTCATGGATACATACATGCCGCTGACCGGATCACAGTACACCGCGACACACGCAGCCCATGCAGGCACGTCCGGCATCTTGACTCCGTCTTTTAGATTAAAGCCCATACTCTTCTCATAGAAAGACCTTAGTCCGGCACTGTCCTTGACAAACACAGCCGGCTGTCCTTTGGAGGCATTCAGAAACACCGGATACAGATCTTTCTGCTGTTCTTTCAGACTTTTCTTCTCACGGGCCATTCTCACGTTCTCAACACCTTTGTCTTTCCCCTCAGGAAAGATGACTCCGGCAACATAATACCTGTCTTTGAAACGGACCAGATTGGTGATGAATACTGTCTCTCCAGCCTTGGCTCCTCCCAAAATGACCGGAATACTGTCCCGGTTGAAAGAGGCCCTCTCCACGGCATACTCCACATCACCAACCAGATCGTAAAGCACAATCCTCTCCGCATCCGCTTCGCCCTTATACAAATAATACGAAACCGGGCTGCGGTGGACGGTATCAAAGACCGGATCCCGCCTTATCCTGCCGCACCACTGCGCAGCTGTAAGAGAAAGCAGATTATAGCGGTAGTTGAATATCTGTTCCAATTTCAGCACGTAGAACTGCGCGCTCAGATGTTCGCTACCGCAGTTCATGTCTATCTGCTCCTCAGCACTGTCTGCAAGCTCATCGACCGAATCTATAAACACATAGGACGACATATGGAACCACTCTATCAGTTCGCGGCACTTCCACCAGTCGTCCGACACAAGCGGATTATGCACGAACTCATACAGACGCACATTCTCCGGTGCTGTCTCATACTCCCCATCGAACAAACCGGCCAGACTGCACGCCGTTTCCATCAATCCAGGATTCTCAGGATTTATGACACTGTCGTGCTCATTGTAAATCTGCAAGAAATTCCACAAGAGCAATGCCGTATCCTGAACATTGACCTCTCCCTCGTAATATTCCGACATATCGTAAAACGGCAGCAGAACGCCGTATCTCTTGACGCACTCCTCATTGACCGTCCTCCATATGCCCACTCCCGAGCATATATCCTCGAACCACATCGCAAAATACATCCCGGCCTTCCTCATCAGTTCGGGATACCCGCTGAAAAACCCGGACACCTCAGAGTTCTCCAACAGATTCATCACCTCGTTCGCCAAACCGACATAGTACCTGTCAACCTGGTCCGGGACAGTATATGGCTTGTATATCAGCCAGTCCTTCGGATATATTCTATTTTTTCTGCCCATGATATTTTTATTTTTTCATCTTATTCTCTACCGGAGTGCCCTCCCCGGCCCTCACAGTCCTGCGGCGTATGGCGAAAACGTAAGTCAACAGTATCACATTCATCAGCAGGGCATATATGATGGCGGGTATGGCCATCTCACCGCTGTTGAAGATAAACGGTGAAGTGGCTATGGCAATGGCCTGGGCGGCATTCTGCATTCCGACCTCTATGACAATAGTGCGGCGGACAGCGGGGGTGGAGCCTCCGAGCCGGGAAAGCAGGGAGCTGCATAGCATGGCCAGCAGGATGAGGGCGCCGGCGGCCAGCCCGAGGACGGACAGGTTGTCCACTATCTCACGGGGATACTGCAGGAAAAATACCAGTGCGAGGAACATCAAGGCCGGAAATGCGGCTTTGCCGAGGACTCTGCTCACCTTGGCTGCGGCCTCCGGACGGAAACGGCGGAAAATGGCTCCGGCCAGAATCGGCACGAAGAGCAGCACGAGGTTCTGGACCACAAGCTTGCCCACCGGCAGGCTGACATCCACCCCCGACTGTTCCGACACGAAGCGGGACACCACCTCCATGATGACCGGCAGGGTGAACAGGGTTATCACGCTGCTTATCGCGGTCAGGGTCACGGACAGGGCCACATCCCCCCGGGCCAGCATCGAGAACACATTGGAGGAGCTGCCTCCCGGACAACAGGCCACCAGGACCAGCCCCATGAAATAGACGGGACTGAGGTCCAGCACCGAGGCCACCCCGAAAGCCAGCAGCGGCAGCAGGACTATCTGCCCCAGCATGCCGAGGAGCACGGCGCGGGGCTTGCGGGCAACGTCCGCAAAGGCTCTGGCATTAAGGTCTGTTCCGAGCAGGAACATCAGCACGATAAGAATCGGCATCACTATCCATACGGTATTCATCCGGTCGCAGTATCAATGTTTCGCGCAAATATAAAAAGTTTCTCCCATTACCAACAAATAGGGATAAAATGGCGGAAATTGCGCGGAATAATCTCCATTTTTAGCGATTGCGGCGTAAAAGGCACAGCCGTACCTTTGCAGCGCAATTTGAAAATTAAATCCGAGAACCTTTTTTTAAATGAACAGATACTGCGTCCTCACACTGATATGCATGCTTTTGCACATCTCTGCCACGGCACAGGAAATGACCGGACTGTCCGGTAAAATCATATCCGCAGAAGACAAGAGCCCGATAGAATTCGCCGACATCTACTTTAAAGGGACGAAATTATGGTGCATCCCCGATACAAAAGGCATTTTCCACCTGAAAGCACCGGCCGGAACATACACTCTAGTCATCAGGGCTGTAGGGTACGAAACCTTTGAAGAGGAAGTGACACTCACAGGCAAGAACGTCGCGATGAGGACTTTTGAGCTCAAGACCGACAGACATCAGTTGGACGAAGTGGTCGTGGTCTCCAACAGGTCGAGCCATGTACGGCGCTCGGCTTTCAACGCGCAGGACCTCAACGTCAAGGAAATGCACAACACCAGCAGGAGCTTGGGCGAGGCTCTGACCCAGCTTCCCGGACTCAAATTACGCGAGTCTGGAGGCGTAGGCTCGGACGCGCAGCTGTCGCTGGACGGTTTCTCCGGCAAACACGTAAAGATATTTATCGACGGAGTGCCGCAGGAAGGAGCGGGTACAGCTCTTGACATCAACAACTTACCGGTCAATTTCGCAGAAAGGATAGAAGTGTACAAAGGAGTGGTGCCAGTAGGTTTCGGTACGGATGCCTTGGGCGGTGTCATCAACATTGTCACGAAAAAACGCCGCCGTGGCTGGAGTCTGGACGCATCCTACACCTACGGCTCGTTCAACACGCACAAATCGTATGTCAACTTCAACCAGACATTCCGCAACGGCCTGACCTACGAGATCAACGCTTTCCAGAATTTCTCGGACAACAGTTACTGGATCGACAGCTACATCACAGAGTTCGGTGACGACGGTGTCTCGGAAAGTACAGACCGCAACAAGATCTACCACGTAAGACGTTTCAACGACCAGTTCCACAACGAGGCCGCCATAGGAAAGATAGGAGTGACCGGCAAGTCATGGGCTGACCGCCTGATGGTCGGATTCAACTACTCGCATTTCTACAAGGAGATACAGACCGGCGTGTACCAGTATATAGTTTTCGGCGAGAAACACCGCAGAGGCCACTCTTTCGTCCCGTCGCTCGAATACAGCAAGCGGGACCTGTTCGTCAAGGGACTGGACATAAGGCTGAACGCCAACTACAACCACAACATCACGATGAACATAGACACCTCGTCGTACAAATACAACTGGCTCGGAGAGCGCAAGTACACAGGAAGCCGCGGCGAGCAGTCCTATCAGGACAACAAATCGCTGAACACCAACTGGAATGTGACCGCCACCGCCGACTACCGCCTCGGCAAGGCCCATACCTTCACCCTCAACCACGTATCCAGTTCCTTCAGGCGTACCACCCGCTCCAAGGTGGACGGCAGCTCCCAGCTCTCGGATTTCAGCATCCCGAAACTGACCCGCAAGAACATCACCGGCCTGTCGTACATGCTGTCGCCATCGAAAAGATGGAGCGTTACGGCCTTCGGCAAATACTACAACCAGTACAACCAGGGACCTGTCTCCCAAAGCAGCGACGGGATAGGCAACTACGTAAACATGAGCCGCACAACCAATGCCTTCGGATATGGAGCGGCCGGCACATATTTCATCATCAAGGGCCTGCAGGTGAAACTCTCCTATGAGAAAGCCTACCGCCTGCCCACCACCGACGAGCTGTTCGGAGATGAGGACCTGGAAGCCGGAAAGACCGACCTGCGTCCTGAGAACAGCCACAACGTGAACCTCAACCTGAGTTTCAACCGCCAGTTCCACAAGCACGCCGTCTACATGGAGGGTACATTTATTTACCGCGACACCAGGGACTATATCCAGAGAGGGCTGAGCACGGTCAGCGGCATGAGCTACGGCTTCTACGAGAACCACGGGCGGGTAAGGACAGTCGGCTACAACATATCTGCACGTTACAGCTTTTCCCGCTGGCTCAGCATAGGCGGCACGTTCAACAACATCAACGTGCGCGACAACGAGCGCTACGTGGCCGGCAACTCCATGCAGGAGAGTGCGACCTACGGCCAGCGCATGCCCAACCTGCCATACATGTTCGCCAGCTTCGACGCCACGTTCTCGTGGCACGGTCTTGGAGCCGAAGGCAACGTGCTCACAGTCAGCTACGACGGTTACTACCAGCACGATTTTCCCCTGTACTGGGAGAGATTCGGCGACCCGGCCTCCAAGAGCGTAGTCCCGGAACAGCTGTCCCACAACCTGAGCATCAGCTACTCTATACAGGACGGACGGTACAACATCTCGCTGGAGTGCCGCAACCTCACCGACGAGAAACTGTATGACAACTTCAGCCTTCAGAAGGCCGGACGCGCCTTCTACGCCAAGCTGCGCGTATATTTCGGAAACAGATAATCAATGAAAATCACAACAATATGAAAAGCAATTTTTTATCAAGGGCCATTATTGCCGCCCTGTCATCAGGATGCATATTCCTGACAGCCTGCGAGGACAACAATACTCCCACCCCTGATCCCGGTACCGGCACGGATGCGGTAAGCCGCTACGTCATCATAGCACAGGCCGGAAGCCAGGACCAGTCGGCCACCTACCTGATCTCGGCCGAATCACTCGATGAAGGCTCTGTCACACCTACCGGTAACGGCTGGGAGACCCAGTCCGCCTCCAACTGGATCTTCTACGGCGAGCACTACCTCTTCGGTTTCCAGTACAATGACGGCAACCAGGGCACCGGCTTCTCCTTCAAGTTGGGAAGCGACGGCCGTGTCATCGAAGACCGCCAGTACACCTTCAACCGCACCACCACTTACGGCACCTGGGGCGACAATGTCATCACTGCCTCGACCAATGCCGGCAACAATGAGCAGGACGAGGAGGGTAATTATGCCTACTATCTTCAGTTCAACTATCTGAGCGTAATAGACGGCAGCAGTACTACCGGAAGCCACATCGCAGAGAACTTCCTGGGCAACGGCGAGAGAGTCAGCTTCGCCGGTTTCGTGGAAGCCAACGGCAAACTCTACACTTCCGTAGTGCCTATGGGCATGAGCCATTACGGAGTCAACACCTTCCCCTGGGCCATCCAGGATCCCGGCTATGTGGCCAACGGTGACGGCGGAAGCGGCTCAGGAGCATACACCGCCGGCATGATTCCCACGACCCAGTATCCCGACAGCGCATTCGTGGCCATCTACAGCGGGGACAATTTCGACGAGACTCCGGTCATCGCCCGCACAGGGAAAATCGGCTTCGCCAGCGGACGCATGCGCTCGCAGTACTACCAGACCATCTGGGCAGCCGACAACGGCGACCTCTATGTCTTCTCCCCCGGTTACGGACGTACGACCACCACACCGGTGACGAACAACGACGGCAGTCAGTTCGACCGCGTACAGGGCAAACTGCCCTCAGGCGTAGTCCGCATCAAGGCCGGCGAGACGGATTTCGACCCCACATATTATGTCAATCTCGAAGAGCTGGGCAACCATAACCCGATGTTCCGCTGCTGGCACATTGACGGTGACCGTTTCCTGCTCCAGATGTACAGCGAGGGAGCTGAGAACATGAGCGGAACCAGCGCGCCGCGCAATGAACTGGCTGTATTCAAGGGCGAGGAGGGCACTCTGACCGTCGTCACAGGTCTTCCGGATGCGGGCTCGCTGTCCAGCATCGGCACACCGTACAGTGACAACGGACTGGCCTACATTCCCATTACGACCACCGACGGAGCCGCTCCCGCCATCTACTGCATCGACCCTGACACCGGAGAGGCGAAAGCAGGCCTGACAGTAAGTGAGTCCATCTCGGTATCGGCACTCGGCAAACTATCTACCCAGGCACAATAATGAGAGAACTGTTTAATAAGATTCACCTCTGGCTCTCGCTGCCGCTGGGACTTATCATCTCAGTCATCTGCCTGTCAGGTGCCGTCCTCGTATTCGAGAAAGAGATTACAAAGGCCGTGCAGCGGGAGTCCGATACCGTCACCACGCAGTCCGGAGAGATGCGGCAGCGGCCCAAGTCCCTGCCCTTCTTCCAGACCGTGAGGAAGGTGCATCGCTGGCTGCTGGATCCGCCGGCGGCAAAAGGCGAGAAATCGGTCGGGAAAGTCATCGTAGGAGTAACCACCATGGCGATGGTTGTGGTTCTGGTCAGCGGCCTGGTCATCTGGATACCGCGCAGCCGCAAGGCTCTGAAAGCCCGTCTGAGCGTATCCGTCACCAAAGGCTGGAAACGCTTCCTGTACGACAGCCACGTGAGCATAGGCTTCTACTGCACCCTCCTCCTGCTGCTTATGGCTCTTACCGGACTGACCTGGTCATTCGGGTGGTACCGCGAGGCCGCCTACTCCCTGACCGGAGACATGGAGCCGCAGGCCGCCAAACGCCTGTTCTTCTCCCTGCATACCGGAAGCTGGGGCGGCATAGTCACGAAGATCCTCTACTTCATCGCAGCACTGGCAGGAGGTCTGCTGCCGCTGAGCGGCTACTGGCTCTGGTGGAAACGCAGGAAAAGCTCCGGGAAAAAACTTCCGGCTCAGTCACAGAGCACCTCGAAAGTATAGGTCTGTCCGGGCTCGAAGGCAGGGTCGTAGAGCAGCAGGAAGTTCTCGTCCACCACGATGTTGCGGGTCTCGTCTTCGGGCAGGACGGGGTTGCTCAGGCGGTGAGGGAAGAAATAGCTGAACGGCAGGTCGAGGACATGCTCCTGCTTGAAGCCGTCGCCCTGCATCCGGCGCAGACTGAACTCAGGGGAGGTCTCCACGGTGATTACGCAGCGGCGGGAAGCTCCGGTGGCGGCAGCCTCGTCACGGCTCAGACGCTTAAACCCTGAGGTCACTGTAAAATCGCTCTCGCCGGGCACCTCCTGCATCCTCACGTTCCATTTCGGATCACCGTAGTAGGCCAGCACGTCGCGGTCATGCCAGAAGCCGAACCAGAAAAACAGTTCCTCATCCGACAGAGTGTCGGGAGCCGCTATACGCACCAGCTCCGACGGCAGGGTCTCGAAATAATCCGCGTCGTAATCAAACGGTGCCGCAGTCAGGGAATCGTTCCACGCGGCTATCTGGGCCATCATGTCCTGCTGGTTCATATAGAAAGCCTCGGGCACTGAGTAACGGCCCGGGTTAGTAATCAGGTATTTCAGACCGCCCCATCCATTGCGGCCGTACCAGGTGGTCACAACGTATCCGGCAAAGGCTGTCGCCTGCTGGCTGTTCATCCAGGCCACAGCCATACTGCTGTCCGTATTGTTGACATTTGCTATCAGGCAGTTACCTATGGGAAGATACACCATGCGGCTGTCCCGGTCCCGTACAAATCTCTGCTCTCCCGGATAATCCACATACAGGCGTCCGTCCCGGCAGCGGATATTGCCGACAGAGCCGGGCATCTCCAGATTGATCTCAGTGGCATGGGAAGCCGTCACGACCAGATCCGGTTCTATGGCCTCGTAGTACTCCAGGAACTGCCGCAGCACATCCGGCACCTCCTGCCCGAAACGCTTCTGCACGTATGCCCGGATGCGCTCATGCGCCCCCTGCAGATCGGTCTTATAGGGTATCTCCTTATATGTCAGCGAATCCTCGCCCAGTCTTTTCTCTCCGCACATTCCCACCACGTGGTCATCCACGAAAGCATATTCATCAAACCATTTGGCCGACTCGAGTTCCTTGATCGAGCCCACTCCGCTGCGTATCACCATCGGCTCCACGGAGTTGTCCACCATCCTCTGCGCAGCGGCGGCATCATAGCCGGTAACTATGCCCCAGAGAAAATCCGCATACGGGTCATCATCCATCCTGCGGCTCATCCGATTGAGGTCGATGACATAGTCGCGGCCTATGTTCTCAGGCACGTCCACCACGGCCACGTACCTGGGATTGAGTGCCCTCAACTGAGCCTCAAGTTTTGTCGGGTCATCGTCAAATCGCAGAACCTCAGCATTATGCATCCTCTGCAGACTTGCAACTACTCCTTCCCAACCGGCGGAGTCCTCTGCAAATGATACCGGTGCCAGGACAGCATACGGCTCTGACTCCGCTTCCGAAGAGACACAGCTTACAGAGATGAACGCAGCGGACAAGGCACAGAAGGCCACGGCTGCAGGGAAAATGTATTTTTTCATAATTTTCTCAGATTTTTAAATTTTCACAAAAATATAAAATCTTTCCTCAATCTATAACAACAGCTTTTATCAAGCACACGGCATGGAAATTGATAATCCGGCAGCATAATAGAAACTAGAAACAGACGATGATATACGATTTCAACGGGATAATTCCCAGAAGAGGCTCCAATTCAATCAAATGGGACGGTGCGGAGGATGACGGCGTACTGCCCATGTGGGTGGCGGATATGGATTTCCGCGCAGTTCCGGCCGTCACAGAAGCCCTGCGGCGCAGAGTAGAGCACGGAATATTCGGCTACACCCGGGTACCGGACACTTACTACAATGCCGTCACAGGCTGGTTCGGCCGCAGACACGGCTGGAAGATAGAAAAAGACTGGATCATCTACACGACCGGGGTGGTCCCGGCTCTCTCGGCCATCATCAGGGCCATGACCTCACCTGGGGACAAAGTGCTGATACAGGGACCCGTCTACAACTGTTTCTACTCGACTGTACGCAACAACGGCTGCGAGACCGTCAGCTCTTCCCTGATCTACGGAGACCGCACCTACCGGATGGACTTCGAGGACCTGGAGTGCAAGGCCTCAGACCCGGCTGTCAAGCTGATGCTGCTCTGCAACCCTCACAACCCGGCCGGAAGGGTATGGACCAGAGAGGAACTCACCCGGCTCGGCAGGATATGTCTCAGACACGGTATTACCGTCATCTCGGACGAGATACACTGCGAACTGACCTGCCCGGGCTACACCTACACCCCGTTTGCCTCCATCTGCGAGGACTTCCAGAGACATTCGGTCACATGCTGTTCCCCCAGCAAGTCATTCAATATCGCAGGACTCCAGATCGCCAACATAGTCTGTCAGGACGAGACTCTCCGCAAGAGGATAGAGGCCAGTGTCCGCACCAATGAGATCGGCAATGTCAATCCCTTCGGAGTGGATGCCGCCATAGCCGCCTACAACGAGGGAGAGGAATGGCTGCTCCAGCTGATGCAGTACATCAAGGGCAATTACGACTATATGGTGGATTTCTGCCGGGAGCATCTGCCGGACTTCCCGGTCACCATACTTGAAGGCACCTACCTGGCATGGATGGACTGCAGCTGTCTGGGGATGACTTCGGAAAGTCTTGAGAAAGCACTGCTCAGGGAAGCGAAATTGTGGCTCAATGCCGGCACCATGTACGGCCCGGAGGGAGAGGGATTCATGCGCTGGAACCTGGCCTGCCCCCGCGCCAACGTCGAAGAGGGCCTGCGACGCTTCTGCGGTTTCACCACAAGCCGCTACCGCAGCAGATAGAAACAGGAAGTGGTGTAGAAGTTGCGCAGCCAGGGTATGCTGGCAGGAAGACGGAACAGCCGGCGCGGCCTGAGTCCGAACTTGGCCTCATAATGAGGGTTTATCAGCCATAGACGCCTGTCCACCTTCTGAAAGCCTCCGTCCCGTATTATCCTCTCGAAACGCTCTATGGGCGTAGCTGTCTGCTTGATCTCCAACAGTTCCTTTATGGCTTCAGGAGACTCACCGCCGCGTTTGAGGACCCATCTGTATATATTTTTCGGAAGAAGGTGAAAATAAGGCAAGTGCGAAAGCACTCTGCTGCGGCAGTTCTGCTGATGGCCGCCGAAGGGCATCTGCCAGGCCGGGAACGCGAAAAAGACCAGACCGTCCGGCGCAAGATAGCGTCTTACCCTGCACATGAACTCCTCCTTGTCCATTATATGCTCTATCACATCGTGGCAGATTATCAGGTCAAACTGTCCTTCCATCTCCTTTACCTCAAAGATATCCGAAGCCAGGAAGCGGCCCGGTGTACCTTCCTCCGCGAAGAACTGCTCCGCTGCCCGTATTTTACCCTCGGCCAGGTCCACGCCCAGAACTGAGCATCCCGCCTGGGCAAAAGGGAGCAGATTGCCGCCCTCACCGCAGCCTATCTCCAGAACACTTATGCCCTCGCCTATCCTCATATAGGAGGACAGCCAGGGCATATAGTATTTCCGGCTGGTAGCGGCCAGCTGGTCAAAATATCTACGGCGGTCCTTAGACATAACGCACATAATCCGACTTGCGGGGAGCGGCCTGAGGCTCCTTTCCGTCCTTTGAGTAGCCGAGAACACAATGGCCTATCCCCTCATAGTCTCCATCTATGCCCCACTGTCTCAGCAAGTCGCGGCCCTCCTCGGAGTCAAAGACCTCCTTTGCCCGGTGAATCCAGCAGCTGCCCAGACCGAGAGCATGGGCCGCATTGAGCAGATTGCCCATCACCAGCGAGCCATCGTACAGGTAAGTAGGACGGCTGCGGTCCGCCAGCACCACCAGCACCACCGGAGCACCGTAGAACGGATCCGATGCCGAACCGAGCACATCGGCGTTCATCTTTGACAGACGGTCCCGCACGGCTTTGTCCATAACCGCCACTATCACAGGTGACTGCTTGCCCATACCGGTCGGAGCAAAAGTCCCGGCCTCGACCACCTTGGCCACAAATTCCTTTGAAGGCATCTTATCCGGCTCAAATGCCCTGATGCTGCGTCTTGTCTTAAGACACTCAAGCACTTCGTTCTTTTTCATACTTACAAACATTCTTTCTCAATTTACAAATGTAATGGTTTAATTCAGTAACGGTACTTTTTTCCTGCAAAATTTTGCATCTTCACAGCCGTCACACATCCGGCTTTTAATTTATTATATATTTGCACATTCAAACAAATTATGAATTATGAGACTGACACTTATCGCACTCTGCCTGATGACGGCAATCGCAGCTGAAGCGAAATCGGGAAACAACGGTACTGAGCTTCCGAACTGGATTCTGGAGCCGGAGGAAGGACTTTTCATCGGCATCTCCTTCCCCGGAGAGGGCAGAGAGCAGGCCCTGGCCTTTGCCGAGTTCTCCATGTACCTGGGTGAAAAGAACGCCATATCAGCAAAGGAGGAAATCGTCATGAAAGAAGAATCCTACAATATTGTCTTTTTCAGCACCACAAGAAACATAAGGATTGATCCGACAAAGCTCAGTTACGACATCGTAAAAGAGACTCAGCTTCCAAGCGGAGAATATGCTGTCGCAATAAAAAAAGGAAACTCGATAACCACACGGATAAGTGCGGATATAACTTACTATTCCGGCCAGAACCAGAAACAGAATACAGTGTTCCATAACATCTCTTTCGCGTTTTATTCCAACGGCGGCAGTCAGGCCAATATGTGGGTAAAGAAGATGAGCATGAATGATTTCCAGATGATACAGAGTTCAGACGGATACATGTACAGCAGTTCATCCAAAGCAGATTCCTACAGACTTCCCGGAATTGACACTGAAGTAATGCTGTACGACTACGGACGTCACTCATTCAGTATTCAAGAACCGTATACGGTATATTTCTGCGATAACAGTGAGCCGCTTTCCATCTCCATGCTATACGGA
This sequence comes from uncultured Bacteroidales bacterium, assembly GCA_944326255.1. GTDB lineage: Bacteria > Bacteroidota > Bacteroidia > Bacteroidales > UBA932 > Coprenecus. The sequence goes on along the minus strand of CALVDG010000024.1, from coordinate 26,318 downwards.
ACAGTCGAAAAACTGGCCTCGTACTGTTCCCTGTACGCGACATCCTCTGGGAGCACTTACAGCTCGACATATGATATTGAGAGCCAAACGTCAACAACAAACACATCCACTAAAGAATGTACTTTCACAAAGCAGCCTGTCCTATACCACGGGATATTCCTGGACGACAGCAATAAGGAACACATTGAGCGCACTGTAAGCTACACCATACCCAGGCAATACAACGATTACGATGCGGCTGACGTCATCAGCCTCACCGACTGACCGACAGGGCCAACACCAAAAGAATCACTCTGCTTCCGCACATCCAGAGCCTTTGTTCCAAGCCTCCGGCACCTATCCTGTGAGGTGCATCATCATGAATCCCGGGGAAAGCATTCCGATTCTGCCGAGAAACTACTCTCTTTCAGAAACGGTCTAGTAATATTTCAAATGATTATCCGCAAAGATACCCCCTGGCAGACCTCATACAGCTAAAGCCGGACTGAGCAGGAGATGCCGACGCGCGGCTCTACCCCGTCCGCTGTCATCCAACTCGCCACTATACATTCTCATCAACTTACCACTATACATTTTAGTTATATTACACTTTGCTGATTATTAAGATGTTCTGCTTTTGCAAGAATGTTAGATGCTCCGATTTTCCTCATAATACGGCATTTTGGGATGCTCCTTACATTTTGTGATTTTGCCAACATCAGGATTTACAGGTATTTCCCACTTAACGAAAATGCATAGTGACATTCGGCACTGCGTCGTGGTACGTCGCGGGACTTTTACTCCGCACCGTGAGTGCCCGGCTTTGAGGATTGTGTCTGGCAGACAGGTGCAATTATTACCGAACAGACACAGAGAAAGATATGCTGCCGTCTCCGATTTCAGAGGCATGTCTGCCTCTTATAGCTGTCCCTCCTTTGTCAGGCCCTAGGCTCAAGGTAGAGGATGAAAAGTCACCCTGCCGTTCGGAGCTTCGCATCGGTTCCGCCTTTCTAGAACCGAGTGCGGCAAGAGTGTAGGACCTATCCTCGGCGCAAATTAGTCAACGAGTTGAAATTCTGCATGTTAGTTAAAATGCCTGAGGATAGGGGGTGGCCGAAAACCGTCAAAATGTCCGAAATCAGCCACCCCTATCCTCCGCATCGTTTTACATTCGCCTCGTTATCAGGTACTTCTGAAAAACAGCGGAGGACAGGTCCTCGACAGACACTGGAGTGCCTCCACGCCACCCCGTCACCTACGACATCTTGCATCGGTGCATTTACGGAATGTGCGGGCATACATTCTCTTTGACTGTTCTAGGGGTGTCTTTGCGGATAATCATTATATTTTACGATTTTGGTAAAATTTCACTATGTTTGTACCAAAGAGTGAGCAGAGACATGGAAATCTCTGTGGCAATACTTGGGCGAGAATGTGGTAATTTTCAGTAAACAAGTACACACGCACTCTGCATTCGTACCGACTGTTACGGGTGTGGAACTGCGTGTGTGTTTGTTTACGGGTTCTACCACAACCTTCGCTCAGACATTGCCCGTTCCACACCTTTTTCAATATTTCCCCAGAACCCAATAACTTTCCGCAGCCCGAATATGTTCTGCCCGCCGCTTCCCGGGATGCGAATGCGAGGGTGTACCGATATCATGGGAAAATGGTACACTCTCCGTTGTGCGGACAGCCGCTACCAGGGCCGGAACGCACTGCGGCTGGACTTCCGCGTTTCCAGGGGTACGAGGGTGCACCGAAATCGCGGGAAAACGGTACACCCTGGCAGGGAAGGGTACACTCTCCCGTATCGGAGCAGCCAATATCGAATCGAAAGGCTATCTCGGTGCAGTTGCGGTACTGCCTCTGGGGGAAAGTGCCCCAAATACGCGACAAAGCGGTTCACTTTCCCGGTTTCGGAACTGCCAGTGTCGGCTTGACAGGCCATATTGATACGGCTGCGGCATTGCCCTACGGGGAAAGTGTACCGATTTTGGGAGATTGTGGTACACTTTCCGGGAGTGCGGATTGGCGCACCTGCCTGTGCAGTGTTCTGACCGTGCCTAGAGATTGTGGGCGCGGGAAAAGTGCCCGGAATCCTCGGCAAATCGGTTCACTTTCCCGATGGACTGAAGATGCCAGGTATATGCTGAGGTTACTTGTCTGTGACCGGCCGGACACTTTGCCCATAATAACGCGTTATCTCTCCAACATAGAGATTCTCATAACCATTTTGAGTATGGAAAAAAATGTCATAGGCGCTTGTTCTAGAGTCATCAGGTGTGGAACTCCAATAATTTCCCATTTCTCCAGCATTATAATGTTTCTGATAAAAGTAATTACCTGCCGCTGGTAAAAATATCTTATTCCCGTTCGGACCTATCACCAGATAACCCCAACTATATTCATTTCTACACCACACCCAATCACACATATCAACAAGTTCCTCCAATTCTGCACGGGTTGGCAATCGCCAGCCATCACCCCAATTTGATGCAGCAACATCATACCGAATATTGCCCGATATATCCCCTATATCCTCATTATACCTTTCGCAATTATCCTGTGTATATGTAACTTTAGTTTCGGTTTCGCCCCATGCATAGTAGTCACCGTATTCGGAGGGGCTGGAGGCACCGACATTGCAGGTGGCCCACATAACACTAAGGCCGAGATCAACATAATCATGACCGTTAAATTGTCCGGTAGCATTACCTAAGTCAGTATCCAACTGTGGTTGGGAGATGGAAATGTCGTAAGACTGATCTTCAAAGCCGAAGGTGAAGGTGCCGGTGCGGTCAGAGCCGGAGGTATTGGCATCTGCTGTAAGATTGATGTAGCCGATGCAGTCGCCTCCTGATTCATACTCAAGATAGGCGTACTCTACGTTGGAGAGCCAGTCGGCACCGTTCTCTATCCACAATGCCGGCTCTCCGTGGCTTTCGAAATACTCGTAGCTGTAGTTTTCGATAATAAACGGAATGAATGTATCATAATCTCCGCCCTCTGCATCAACGGAAAACTCGGTTCCCTCCCGCATTATAAGGTTCGGTTCCTCGACAGACATGGACGGCTGGGAGATGTATATGAATTCCTCCTGCTCCACGACTCCCTCTATGCTCAAGCGCACACTCATTATGCAGGAACGGTCATAGCCAGCCTCATTGGGAGCCACAATAAAATGTACATATCCCGAACACCCATCCTCCCCATACTCCACTCCGCCATAACCTAAATCCGTAATCCAGTCATCACCGCCCTCAATGCGCTCTACAAGAAAAATCTCATCAATAAGTTCTCCATACAACCTTGTATCATAATTCTCTATAATAAAAGGGACTGACTGATCTCCACCTATAGCGTCAGCATAGTATTCGAGCTCGATAACGAGCCGGGGAGCATCTGTCGGATTGTCGGGGTCATCCTGGGCCTGGCCGAGGGTGGTGAAACTTCTGGTCTCTCCCGAGACTTCCACAATATCATCGGTAATACTGAAAGCATAGTAGTAGGTCGTACCTCGTTTAAGGCCCTCGATTGAGCAGTCATAATAGTGGGTCGTAGTGTCCTCCTGAGAAATATTATTCCAGTTGTTGTAAAGAGTATCCGTCTCCCCCGCCGGAAAATCAGGATTCTCGGATATGGCGAACCTGCCGTCAAAAGAATGATCGGATGTGGACTGCTCCCACCTTACGCTTCCTGTCAAAGTCACCCGGTCCTCACCTATTTGCTCCTCACTGACTTCAAGCGTGGTCACTGTAGGGTTGTTCTTGCCGATTGTGTATACCTCTGATGTATTGTCACAAGCGGCAAGCATAAGGACTGCCGGGAATATTACTGTCGATGCTTTTAATATCTTATTCATATTGTCTTTCTTTTCAGTTAATACTTTGGTCTCCGCAAAGTCTCTTTCATTTTTGAACAAGCGGTGCAATATCAATTACAACACCGCTGAATATTAGTCACTTATATTTACACACTGCACATTTGGCCGATTCTAAAACAGCCCAAATGTGCGCACTTTTTGTAACGTGCTGTAAATCAAGACCGATATTCCAGAATCGCACCTTCATTTCCAATTACTGAGATACTTTGCAGACAATGATTCATCATACCTAGAATATGAAGCCGACACCGGTGTTCAATGTCCAGTTGCCGGGCAAGTCCGGGCTGGGATCATGTATATTGCCAAGATAGGAAGTGCCTACATTGAGCACAACGAAATCCAGCCTCAGCATCAGCCCCAGGTCTGCCACAAAGGCTCCTTTTGCTTCTATGGGTTCGACATCTTCCCATGTCTCATGATTGATCGGAACATATGTCATATACGGCTCCGTTCCCACCCAACTGCCGTCAGCCAGTTCATACAGATCCTGAGCAAGAGCAAGTCCGGCACCGAAATACAGGTGGAGGGCACAGCCTAGACGGGCTATCGCTCCTACTGTCAGGATGGTATGGTTTTTCTTCGTGCGCCCTGTAGTCCACCAGTAGCCCGGAGCGATGTCTTCGTTTCCGGAAGCCATATATCCAGTCGGGTTAAATGCATAATCGTAGCTGTCCAGCCAGGTAAGGGCGCGGATGTACCAGCCCCAACGCTTTACAGTACCGAACATAATGCCTAGCGACGGGGCGGTCGGAGTGCCGAAAGCATCCATCCTGACTCCGGTCTGAAAAGAGATGAAGAAACTGTGCCTGTATGGCTCCCTGTTCCACCAGTTCTCCGGACGCATGGTGACAGTCATATCCTTGGATATTCTGGTCCGAGCCGGTTTCATGCCGGAATAATAAGCTTCCAGACTGCCGTGAGTGACAGAAGGGCTTAGAATAAATGTTCCGTCCAGTCCGGAGAATACAGAGTCCTGCCCGCCCTTTATCTCGAGTTTGACTCCGGGAATGGGATTGCCGTGCTTGTCTACGACCTTTCCCCTGACAGCATCCTGGGCATAGGCCGAAAAGCCCATGAGGACAAGGATGCAGGATAAAATGATTGTTCTCATCAGTATTCTGTATAAAATTTATTTTCTGAGTTTTATTGATTTCCACGTATCAGCGACAGCCGCAGCGGCACGCACTGTCGGAGTCTGCACCTTCCGGTTTATGACCACAGACCGCTGCTCCACTTTCTCCGTCACATATGAGGTCAGTTCCGAAAGAGTAACGTTGCCTTTTGTCTCCTGCAGTTTCTTAAGCAGGTAATAAGTGAACAGACCGTGCCCCTTCTCTTTATACGGCATCGCTGTCTGGTCATCGGAGACAGCTGAGAATACCACCATATTGCCTCTGGGGGCATCCTGCTTTGGACGGACGACAATCCCGCGCATTCCCTCTTTCTCCAGAACCATCCCTCCGTCACGCTGTCCGCCACTGAAACAAGCGTCCATCATGACAAACACACTCTGCGCATTAAGGCTGCCGAGGTCAGCATACACCCGGCTCAAAGGGAAACAGGCAGATATCTCCTTCCCGTCCGAGTCTACCGGAAGCAGGTACGCGTCCTTGGTCTGTTCGTCCGGCACTCCGTGCCCGGCATAATAGAATATCACATCTATATCCCCGTCATAAGCTGTAGAAATGTTCTTTATATCATTCAAAGCCCGCATGAACACACCGTAAGTGGCATCCTCATAATAGCGCACGTTGCTTTCAGGAAGTCCGAGTGTCTGCGTACAGTACCTGGCCAGCGTACGGCCGTCATTGAGAGCCATCGGCACTGAAGACACCATCTGATAATTCTCATTGGCTATGATGACCGCAAACGTATTCTCGTTGGTCTTTGGATTTTCCGGGATATTGACATCCACGTCCGAAGCACCTACACTGACATTCTGCCGCTTGATACGCTGAGATGCCCCCGGACGTGAGGATGTATTCGACGCCAGATGGCTGTAATCAATATCCGCGAACTGCATGTCCACCACTGTCTCGGTGTAATTCAGCGCATTGCTGTCATCGTATCGGTAAATCCTGCCGGCAGGGCTTACAAATGTCAGAGAAGACAAAGCCAGCCGGTCATCCTTGATATAGTACTCCGGATTGCGGAGCTGCATCCCGTTCCAGTTGCTCTCGAACATTCGGGCCTCGTTGTCAGCCCTCGGTACAGGTATGATGATCTCACCGTACTTTGTCTCGGCCAGAAACACCTCATTCTCCGCATCATAAGGTCTCAGTACAATGTCAGACGGGCCCAAGTCCTGAGCATAGATGCTGATATAGTTGTCCTCCGCTGCCTTCAGCAGTTCCTTCACCTTGGCCTGCCGGGCCTCTTCCGTCACTCTCGCCATATACTCGTCCAGCGTCTCATAGGGGTCTTTCTCCTGCCACTTGCCGATACGGTCCTCCACGTATTTTTTCGCGTAGACCGAATAAGCCGGAACATCGTCCCGCACCGGCTGCGGCTGTACTGCACCGTAAGATGCCCCGACAGGCGTTCCGCCACTTACTGTGCCGCCGTTCCCGCCGGCATAGGATCCTGTCTCCTTATAAGCCATCAGTGAGGGAATATCATTCCCGGAGACCTCCATTCCTCCGAGTGCGACAAGCTTTCTGTTGGCCTGCCTCAATGACTCCTGCCGGTCTGTACAACTGTAGGCTACCGCCAGTGCCTGAAGGAACCGCACTGACGAAGGATCTGCGTCCATGACACTTTCCATCACAGGGATCGCCTTACGAAAATATTCGGCGGCCAGCCCTCTGTCTCCCTGATTGTAGTACAGAACAGCCAGATTGTATGTATTCATCGCCTGATGCTCCGCTACTTCCAGACTTCTGGGCATAACCTGCCTGAGCTTGTCGTACACGGCCATAGCCTCCTTAAAGTTTCGATTGTCCTCGTACAGCCTGCCCTGAATATTGAGCAGAGTGGGATCGGACGGCTTGACTGCCAACGCTCTGGAGACATATTTCTGTAACTTTTGATTGTCATCAGCATCTATACAGGCATTGATAGTCATTGAAAGAATGTTGAAATCAGAAGGCCAGATACCGCAAGCCTCTTCCAGGACATCCACGGCCTGACGATAGTCCTTGACATGGCTGCATGCTTTAGCCAGATACATATACACATTCTTCCTGTTGGACGACGCGCCTGTGGCAATATACTCCCGCAGATAAGGAATTGCCCGCGCATAGTCCTTGGCATTGTAAGTACCGGAAGCGGCAAAATACACCATTGTCGGGTAATAATCGTCCTGCGGAAACGATGTCCCCGAGAACTCCTCCATCATCGGGATGTCCACAAAGGCCTGTGCCAGGAGCAGAGCATTGTGCTGCGAGCCTTTCTGAGAGTACCATATGGCTCCCTGCTGAAGGTACGGACGCATCTCATACAGCCTCTGTCTGGCATCTATAAAGCTCTGCGACCCCCTTGAAGAATGTCTCAAGGCAGAGACATTGGCCTTATAGGAGTCATACAGTGAGGCATAATCGGACTCCGTCCAGCCCTGAGTCTGCGCAAATGCGGCATACATCAGGGAGAAAAGCATGAGTGCCGTTATAAAACACCTTTTCATCTCCGTTCCCTAAAACACATCAACAAAAAGGAAGTCCACGGATATTCTCCGGTGTTCACCACCTACCTCATCGGAGATAACGATATTGTACCTGTATTCTACATCCATGGAGTCGAGCTGCTCCACATGGCGCGATATATAGTTCTTAATGCCGGCGGCCCTGACAAGTGCCAGCTGATCATTCTCAGTAATGCCTGTCTCAGAAGTGACTGTAAGGCGGAAAGGTCCGTCCGCCCCGTTGACCTCAATGTTCTCAAATTCCCCGTAAGAGCCGTCATACGCTATTCTGCCGTTGATTCTGAGGCGGTCTGCCATACCTGTAATGGTGACAACCAGCCTGCGGCCGGGAACGATATACTGAGCAAACTCTCCAGAAAATGCATTCTCAATAATCCTGGCCAGGGACATCGCCGCACCGGAATTGTCCGTTCTGTATTGTCCCGGTGCGAAATCCTCTCTCTCAGAGAAACCTTTCTCCACATTGTAAGAGAAACCCACCTGATAATTGACAATCTTCTCACCGTTCTCGTCAACAGCGGGAACGATACCGGTACTTACCGCTATCTGCGTATGATCGGATATGATGTTGCGTTCCAACGAACTGCTGATCACCTCGTCCTTTATCTCCTGAAGTCTCATCTCCTCCATATTGGACATCTGCACCAACTCCAAAGGCACGATCCCCTCGTCATAAGCCAGATAGTCCAGAGACTCGCGGCTTCTGTTGTCAAAAGTATAAGTCTTGCCTGATTGCGGGTTATATACCTCGGTATAAATGACCTCGAAGTTGTCCCTGTCGTCCAGTCCGTAGAGAGTGTTGCGGAATTCCAGCTTGCCGGGATCCATGAAATCATTGACCTCGTCCGAAGGCACGTCCAGGTAGATTGAAGGCATATTGTCAAAGTTCACCTCCAGCTTATTGGTTCTCGTATTGAAATTGTCCAGAGTCACAGTCGAGGCCTGAAGCCTGTTGTCCGCCATCCGGGTGGCTATTTCCTGCTCAAATAGCCTCATCTGCTCCATCTTAGTATCCTCGTTGACACGAAGCCTGTAATCCTCCAAGGACTCCCCAGGCATCTGCCGCATCCATTCTTCCATACGGGCATCCACCTCCTGCCGGAGAAGACGGGTGTAATACGGAGTCAGATTGTCCATAGGCTCGTAAACAAGGGCCGAAGATGTATTATATAAAAGATACACCTTGCCGTCCTTTTCCGTCACAAAGTCAAGAGCTGTCACACCTCCGGACTCAAGGTCAATATACTGCCTGTCCTCAGTGTCCAGAACATTGACCACTGCTATGCGGCTGCCACCTGTTATAGCCGCCACGTATTTTCCATCGGGATGTATTGAGACATCCATGCCATCGCCAAGAGCATCGACATTATGCACTGACTGCCATGACTGCGTATCATAGACTGTCAGTACACCCCCGCTGACAATGACCGCCAATGCCGAGCCGTCTTCCGAGAATTTGATGGAATTAACTTTTCCCTCAAAACCGAATTCTGTCCGCAGCGTATTGTCATACAGATCCATTACCGAAACTCTATTGCCGGACGACACTGCCAGCCAGCGGCCACGGCTGTCAGCAGCCAGACGCTCACCGGTAAAGTCCAGGGGAATCCTGTCCGACTCAGTATAATCCGGAGCATTATACACTCTGACACTATTGTCATCACCCGCTACAAACAGCCGGCTCCCGTCACCTGACCAAGCCAATGCTTTCGGAGCAAAGCCGGACATCCTGAGTTTCTCGCCCGGAATTCCATTGGATTCAAACCGATTGAAGACCTGAACCCTTGCAGATCTGCCTTTCCGATATATAACAGCATAATCCGTTCCGGATGGATTCATGGCCAAGGCGACAATATCACCGGAGGCTTTTCCGGTCATTGCCCCTACGGTATTATAGACTTTACGGGCATTGAAATAATAGGCCGTAAAGTCATAACAGTCAAACCCCATCGGCATTCTTGACTGCGGGAAGACATGAGTGCTGTCTGCCTGCTGCGCCACCGCACTCATACTTGCACAAAGTATGCACATGGACATGCATATTCCAAATCTTGACATACTGATAACTATACCCCATAGCTGCTCCTGTCTACGGATTAATGTTATACTTAGGAAAGTGCGGAGCGGACAGACCCGCCCTATGGTAGAGTATAATGAAGTTTTCACAGTTATGCGGAACATACGTCCCGTGTATCGAAACGACACACTGCACGATACGGACGACAAGCACCGCGCTCCATCCTTGTTTACTGAAAACTACCACATTCTCGCTCAAGGACTACAGCCTGACACTTTCATCAATCTGTCTGTGCCGCCGGTTGTCAACGACATCAACAGCAGCAGCGCAAAGTTAGGAATTATTTTGTTCAGGAGGTGCGTTTTTCTTTGAAAAAAATGTGCGTTTTCCGAAGATGCGGGGCTAGAGGGTGAGGATGAAGGTGGTGAGGGCGGGGTCGGTGCGGTCAAGGCGGATGGTGCCGGAATGGGCACGCATAATCTGGCGCGACAGAGCCAGGCCGACGCCGGTACCCTCGGCACGGGTAGTGAAGAACGGGTCGAATATATGTTCCGCGTCGGCATCGGGAATGGGCCAGCCGTTGTTGGAGATATGGATCTCGGTGTTGTCGGAGGCATTGACAAACGCAGAGATACGGATAAGAGGGATATCGTCAGTACCGTGGTCTGGAGTTGCGGAGACGGCACCGTGGGCAGCGGGTCCGGGATTGACAGAAGCGGCGGCGGTGCTGTCCCCGAAGCGGTCGCGCAGTGCGTTGACGGCATTCTTGAGGATGTTGGCGAACACCTGGCGCATGAGCTGCTCGTCTGCGAAGAGCACCATCCCCTCGTCCTCCAGGCTGATGTCCACCCGGCCTCCCAGAGCCTCGACTTCCGGCATAAGAGGCTGGAGCACATAGTCCAGCATGGCCCTGAACCTGAACGGATGGATCTGAGGCACAGGTACGCGGGACAAGGCCCTATAGCCGTTGACGAAGCCGAGCAGGCCACGGGCCGACTCCCCGATGACCTCTATCCCCTCGCGGACACTGCGCTCCCCGGTCATGCCCAGCAGGGTATCGCTGAGCGAGACGATCGGAGTAATCGTATTGAGCACCTCGTGGGAGATGATGCGCGTCATCTTCTGCCACTGGGCATTCTCCTGCGAGCGGGCCTCGGCTGCATCGTCGGTTTTCTCCTCGAAGACATATATCCGCACGGGTGTCTGACCGTCCATCACCGTGCGGCACTCTATCAGAGCATTGTACACCCGCTGTTCCGAGCCGACGGGTATCTCCAGCACACCTCCGTCCTCCACGGCCTTCAGACGCAGGGACAGTCCGGGCAGCACCTTGTCCACGTCCGAGACATGCCTGATCTCCGGCATCCCCAGCATGGCCCTCACCGCCCTGTTGCTGCACCGCACCTCCCCGTCCGGCAGTACACCGAGGATACCGGTCCTGGACAGACTCTCCACAGCCGTATGGAAAGCCTCGTTGGCACCGCGCATACTGCGCTGCTCCGAGACAAAATCCCTGACCTTGTTGAGCAGGATATTAAACACCCTGTCCTGCAGGAAGGTCGAGTTTTCCGCAAAATGAAAGGCCAGGTCCCCGTTCTCGAAGGCTCCCAGCAGATAATTGAGCTTCCGAAGGTTGCCCGTATAGATGGATATCACCCTGTAGACCAGGAAGAGTACGCAGAGCACAGCCCCGCCGGCACCCCAGTACAGGCCCGAAAGCAGGAGCCACACTGCCGCCCCTGCCGAGAGCACCAGCAGCACGAGCGATATTATGAGATGCCTGTAACCCATGGCGCAGAATAGCTAGAGTCCGTATTTGCGGAGCTTGTTGTACAGAGTCTGACGGGTGATGCCGAGCTGCTGGGCCACTGCCGACATATTGCCGTCATTGCGGCGCAGGGCCTCCCGGATCATTTCGCTCTCCATCTCGTCCAGAGTCATCACCTTGCCGGCCGCAACCGCCGGAGACGGTACGGATGAGGCCGCACGCATATTGCCCTCCGGGAAGAAGTCACTGACATCCAGCACCTGACCGTCAGCCAGGATCACCGCTTTCTCCACCACATGCTGCAGCTCCCGGATATTGCCCTTCCAGACGCAGCCCTCCAGAGCCTTCAGGGCCTCCTCGGAGATACCGCCGACATCCTTGCCGTACTTGGCCGCGAATCTGCGCATGAACATCTGCGCCAGCGGAGCTATGTCACCGGGCCTCTCCCTCAGGGGCGGCAGGGTCAGGTGGATGGTATTGATGCGGAAATACAGGTCCTCGCGGAACTCCCCCGAGGCCACCATCTGAGCCAGATCCCGGTTGGTCGCGCAGATCAGGCGGATATCCACCGGGACCGGAGTATTGCTGCCCACCCGGGTCACGCTCCGGGTCTGGATGGCCGTCAGCAGCTTCATCTGCAGATGCAGGGGCAGATTGCCTATCTCGTCCAGAAACAGCGTGCCCCCGGAAGCCACCTCGAACTTGCCTGCCCGGTCAGCGCGGGCATCGGTGAAAGCCCCCTTGACGTGACCGAACAGCTCGCTCTCGAACAGACTCTCGGGCAGCGAGCCCACATCGACGCAGACCATGCTGTTGCCGCTGCGGCGGGACATACGGTGTATCTCCCCTGCCAGCATGTCCTTGCCGGTGCCGTTCTCCCCGGTGATGAGGATGCCGGCATCGGTACGGGCGACCTTCTGCACTATAGAGCGCAGCTCCCTCATCTTGGGCGAGTCTCCCCAGTACATCTGCCCTTCACTGCGTATCTCGTTCTTGATCTCGCGCAGCTGCTTGACCTCCTGCCGGCTCCGGCTGAGCTGCAGGGCGGCCTGAAGGGTTGACAGCAGCTTGGCATTGTCGAAAGGCTTGATGACGAAGTCAAATGCCCCGCGCTTTATCGCATCCACGGCCAGGGCCACGTCCGAATACGCAGTGAACAGCACCACCGGCAGCTCCGGCCAGGTCTTCTTTATCTCGCCGAGCCAGAACAGGCCCTCGTTGCCGGTAGTCACCTTGGCGGTGAAGTTCATGTCCAGCAGCACCACCTCGGGACGCTTAGACTCGATGCTGTGCATCAGGTCATTGGGAGAGGACAGCAATGTCACTTCCGCGAAATAGGAGGGCAGCAGGAGCCGCAGGGCCGAGAGTATGGCCCTATTGTCATCCACCACCAGCACACGTCCGTCCGGACTCTGTTTCTTGCTCATTGTCTTAAAGTTTGGGACAAATGTAGGACATATATCAAAAAAGTGGACACAGGGTGTATGAAAATTTGACATGAAAAATACGGACAAATTTATCAACACTTTGGTTTACTGCTCTTTAGTTATTTTGGCATTATTGTGGCAGTATCTCAGGCATAACTCAACAATGACTGAAAATGAGACACACCTTCTATAATAAAGCCCTGGCCGCGACGCTGATTCTGACAGCGGGACTGGCTGCGGGTCCGTTCAAAGCCGACGCACAGTGGCGCACGGACATCCCGGCGGACTTTTCCCTGACCGGAACATACAGCGGGGATACCGGCACCAGGACTCTAAGCGCGGCATACACTGCAAACTCAGAACAGGATAACAACGGCCTGGCAGAGCAACCGGCGGAAATATGGAGCCTGCACGACTGTATGCGGTATGCCGTGGCCAACTCCCCGAAGATGAGGGTGCAGCAGGCCACCAATGACGACCGCCGCATAGACCGCAGGGAGGCCGCTTTCGGATTCCTCCCCACGATATCGGCAGGGACATCCGGCTCGTTAAGCTTCGGCCGCGGTATCGACCCCGAGACCAACGTCTACACCAACACGACCACATTCAGCAACTCCTACAGCCTTTCGGCCGAAATGGACATCTTCAACGGCTTCTCGGCGGTCAACAGCCTGCGCATAGCCAAGACCGCCCTGCTGCTGGGCATTGAGGAAGAGCAGGTGACCAAGGACGACATCTGCCTCGAAGTCATCCAGGCCTATTACAACGTGCTCTACAATCAGGGCATGGCGGATCTGGCCCGCGAGCAGCTTGAAGAGACCCGCAGGACCCTGGAGCAGGCCAGAATCCAGTGCGAGCTGGGCCTGAAGAGCAGCGCGGACGTGCTGCAGATAGAGTCCGACCTGGCCTCCAAGGACTTCAATCTCACCAAGATGGAGAATACCCTGGAACAGGCCGTCCTGACTCTCAAAAGCGTGATGTACTACCCTCTGGACGATGACCTGGAGATCTCGGTCATCGAGCCGTCCGTGCTGTTCAGCCAGTTCTCATACGAGGGCAACGCCGACAGCATAGCCTCGGCCGCCCGCAGTTTCCTGCCTGAGTTCAAGGCCGAGGAATACAAGGTACGCAACGCGGAACTGGAGCTCAAGACCGCCCGCTGGAGCCTCGTACCCTACATCTACGCTCAGGGCGGATACTCCACCGGCTACGTCTACGACCGCTCATACGCCGTCAACGATCCCTTCTGGGCACAGATGAACGACAAGCAGGGACAGTACGTGGGCATCGGCATCAGCATCCCTATCTTCAACGGGCTGTACAAATACAACAATATCGCCCGCAAGCGCAATGCCCTGGCCACTGCGGAGGCCAACCGGGACATCAAGTTCCAGGAGGTCGAGGTGGAAATCCGCAAGGCAGTGCAGGACATGAGGGGCGCAGCCAAGGAATTCGTCTCGGCGGACAAGAAGGTCAGCGCGCTCAGTCTCTCCCACCAGGCCAATACCCGCAAGTACGAGGAAGGCCTGATGACGGTCATCGAGCTGCAGACCAGCTCCAACGATCTGCTGGAGGCCAAGGCCCAGAGGCTCAACTGCGGCCTGCAGTATCTGCTCAAGGAAAGAGTGGTCATGTATTATAAGGGAATAACATATCTGGATCAGGAATAAACAGTACAATCATGGATAGAGTCATTGAAAAGAAAAAAGGCATCCGCGCCGTATTCCGCAAGAAGAACATCCCGTACTTCCTCGCAGGAGTATTCGTAATATTCGTCCTCTGGCTGCTGCTCAGGGACAAGTCCTCCACCCTCAAGGTGGACGCCAACACCGTCACCATCGGCGACGTCCGTCTCGGAGAGTTCGACGACTACGTAAGGGTATCGGGACAGGTACAGCCCATCACCGTAGTGCAGGTATCCCTGCTTGAAGGCGGTGTAGTGGAGGAAAAACTCATCGAGGAAGGCTCAATGGTCAAAAAAGGCGACGTGCTCGTCCGCCTGTCCAACAACACCCTCGGACTGCAGATTCTCCAGAGCGAGGCCGACCTGGCCGAGCAGGAGAACTTTCTGAGGAACACCACAGTGACCATGGAGCAGGAAAAGCTCGACCTCGAGAAGCAGCGGCTGGAGTACACCATCGACACCGAGCGCAAGAAGCGCAAATACGAGCAGTACAGGCGTCTCGACGAGGACGGTCTGGTTGCCCATGAGGAATATCTCCAGGCCAAGGAGGACTACGAGCTGGCGGTCAAGAGCCTGGAGCTGGTCATCGCCCGTCAGAAGCAGGACTCCATCTACCGCTCTATCCAGATCGGCAACCTGGAGGAGAGTCTGGAGAGTATGCGCCGCAGCATCCAGCTCGTGCGCCAGAGGGTCGAGAACCTCAACGTCAAGTCCCCCATCGACGGACAGCTCGGCTCCCTCGACGTGATCCTCGGCCAGTCGATTCCCGAGGGCACCAAGATCGGCCAGGTCAACGACCTATCGGACTATAAGATCGAAGCCCGGATAGACGAGCACTACATCGACCGCGTGCAGTCTGGTCTGAGCGCCACCTTCGAGCGTCAGGGTGCCAACTTCAGCACAGTAGTGGAGAAAGTCTATCCCGAAGTGACAGAGGGCCAGTTCAAGGCTGACTTCTATTTCGAGGGCGAGCGTCCCGACAACATCCGCATCGGCCAGACCTACTACCTCAACCTTCAGCTCGGCCAGCCCACCCAGTCGGTCTACATCCCCCGCGGAGTATTCTACCAGTCCACCGGCGGCACCTGGATCTACGTGCTCTCCGAGGACGGCACCCGCGCCTACCGCCGCGACATCCGCATCGGCCGCCAGAACCCCCAGTACTACGAAGTGCTTGAAGGCCTGCAGCCCGGCGAGCGCGTCATCATCTCCAACTACGAGAACTACGGCAAGAGCGACGTGCTCATATTGAATAAATAATCATGAAAAAACTCAACATAGGCATATTCAAGGTCCTCTCCCTTGCGGTGGGACTCGCTGTCGGGCTGGTGCTCATAGCCAAGATCTCCTTCGAGAACAGCTATGACAAGTTCTATCCCGAGTATGAGAACATCTACTGCATCCAGCAGGAATACACCAAGGCCAATGAGGGCAGCGACACCTACGGCCAGACTCCGGGTGCGGTGGCATACTACATGGGACAAGAGATACCTCAGGTCAAATATGCGACCCGCGTCACATTCGTCGGCTACGGCACCTGCAATATCTTCGATCAGGAGCAGCGCAAATACACTGCGGATAACATCATCCTCGCCGACACCAACTATTTCAAGGTATTCCCCCGTCCCTTCCTGGCAGGAGACCCGGTGGAAGTCCTCTCCAGCTGGAACAAGGCCATGGTATCCCGCTCCTTCGCCGAGAAGCTCGGAGGGGTGGAGCAGGCCGTCGGCAAGATATTTTTCCTGGAGGAATGGCAGGGCATACCCATCGAGGTAGGCGGTATCTTCGAGGACATCCCGGAGAATGCCTCCATGCGCTTCGACATAGCCGTATCCCTCGAGGCCATGGACGAGATATTCCAAATGATGGGCAGTGACTTCCGTTCCACTCAGAACTGGGTGGGCAATGACCGGTATATCAGCCGCGTGGTGCTCTACCCCGGCACGGATCCGGCTTCCCTCGACCAGGCCATCCGGAACATGGAGAACCGCTATCTGCCAGTCGAGGAGCTGCGGCAGGCGGGCCTCGAGCTGCATTTCAGCCTTGCGCCTCTTTCCAGCGAACATTCCGCCTCGGAGAGCGTCCGCAGGACCAACCTTCTGCTGGGAGTGGTCGCAGCGGCCCTGATCCTCGCAGCCGTGATGAACTACATCATGATTGTCATTTCCTCCCTCATAGGCAGGGCCAAGGGCATAGCCGTGCGCCGCTGCTACGGAGCCGGAGGAGGGACGATCATGGGCATTGTCTTCAAGGAGACCCTTATCAACCTGGCCGTCTCCCTCGTATTGGCCTTCCTGCTGATTCTCGCCTTCCGCAATACCGTGGAGAGCATCATGATGACCTCCATCGGGGCCCTGTTCTCCCCTCACAGCCTATGGGTGCTGGCCCTGACCGTTGTGGTGGTGCTGCTTATCGCCGCATACATTCCCGGACGGGCCTTCCAGAGCATTCCCATCGCCGTGGCATTCCGCAGCTATGTGGACAACAAGCGGCTGTGGAAGAGAATACTGCTCTTCCTGCAGATGGCCCTCGCCTCCCTGCTCATCACCCTGCTGTGCTTTGTGGCCCTGCAGATGGACCGATGGATGAGCGACGATCCCGGCTATGACTACGAGCAGCTGCTGTCCTGCCCCCTGAACGGCACCTCGGCACAGACCCGTACCGCCATCATGCAGGCTGTCAGCACGGTACCCGGAGTGGAAGCAATCGGGACAGCTGACCATACTTTGGCCTACGGAGCCATTTCCGGCAACAACATCTACCTCCCGGGAGACCCCCGCGAGCTCTTCAACATAGGCGACCTTTACAGCGGCTGCCCCGGATGGGCTGAACTGATAGGGGTGGATATCATCGAAGGACGCAACTTCACCAATCCCAAGGAAATCCTCGTAGACCCCGACTTCCGGGAACGCCTTATCGAGGTGACCGGATGGACTGACGGAGTCATCGGCAAGCAGGTGCTCATCACCGAGCACAGTCAGGCCGGAGACGACCTGTACACCATAGTCGGAGTATTCAGCGACATCCGCGTGGGAACTGTCATCGACGAGGATTCCAGACCCAATGCCCTGTTCTACTCCGACGAGCCCTGCAGCAACCTTATCGTCCGCGTGAGCCGGGTGACCCCGGAGCTGACAGCAGCCATCCAGGAAGCCGTAGAAAGTGTGGTTCCGGACCGGTTCACAGTCCTGCCCTACACTGCCGCCATCACTGAGATCTACAAGCCGGCCCGCACCATGAGGGAGTCGATTCTCGCCGCCGGAGTGGTCACGGTCATCATCGCCCTGCTCGGACTGGTAGGCTACACCACGGACGAGACCGGACGCCGCCGCAAGGAGATAGCCCTGCGCAAAATCAACGGGGCACAGCCCTGGCAGATTACGGCCATCTTCCTGCGCGACATCGGCTCATTCTCCATCGTGGCCGTAGTCATAGGCTGCGTGGCCTCCTGGTTCGTGTTCCAGATGGTACTGCGTTCCTTCGCACAGAAAGCCGATATCACGATATGGCTGTTTATCGGTGTGGCTGCGGTGCTGCTGGCCGTACTGGCAGCCGTGGTCATCGCCAGGTGCTATGACATAGCCAGGAGCAATCCGGCGGACTCGCTGCGGGCTGAATAGACTATATTTGTACCATTTATATTATGAGACTCAGATTCAACAGACACAAACTTTTTTCCACCGTCCTCAATATCATAGGACTGACCCTGGCTTTCTCGGTCTTCCTGATACTGATGGTGCAGGTGGTGTATGATACCCGGTATGACCTGGGGTATCCGGATACGGACAAGGTCGTGAGGATAGAGTATTCCGACCCGACATCGCCGGGAGTATACGGAGTCCAGCTGTCCCGGCCCATCATCGAGCAGCTGAAAGGCTATTTCCCTCAGGTCGAGGCGGTGGCCTGCTACCAATACTACAAGAACAACTCCGGTAATTTCAAGGAAGCCGATACCGACATCCCTGGAGTCAGAGTCAGGTACGCCACTACCGACTTCGACCTGCTCAGAGTGTTCCCCTTCGAGTTCGTGGAGGGCGATACCTCCGGATACCGCGCCCCGGGCACGGCCGTAATCTCCGAGAGAGGAGCAAGGAAGGTGTTCGGAGATCAGTCCCCTGTCGGGAAGGACATCCAGTTCGAAACTAAGGACAATACCGGGTACTCCTGGCGCATAGTGGCTGTATACAAGGATTTCCCGGACAACTCCAGTATGGACAACGAGCTGCTGCTCAATATCGGGGACGAGTCCCTCAACAATCCCTCGGAATGGAGCTTCCCCTGCTACATGAAACTGAGGACTGGAGAGGGTATGCAGCCCCTGCTGGACTCCCTCAACTATATGTTCTACGGTGACGGCGAATATGCGGACAATGCCGATGTCCGTCTGAGCACTCTGCACGACGCCTACTATGCCCGTGACGTGGATGGGGACAATATGGCCAAGGGCAACCGCACCACCACGATGACCCTGCTGACCGTCTCGATACTCGTGCTGCTGATAGCCATCATCAACTTCGTCAACTTCGCGATGGCCTCCGTGCCTTTCAGCATCAAGAGCATCAACACCCGCCGCGTCATCGGCTCGACCCGAGGACAGCAGATCCGGGCGCAGCTCTGGAGGGCTCTCGGGCTCGTGCTGCTGGCCTTCATACTGAGTACAGGAGTGATGTCGCTGGTAGCCACATCCTCATTTGCCCACTACATCTCAGGCTCTCTGATGGTGTCTGACAATCTGAACATCATCCTCATCGGTCTCGGTGTGGCCGTAATCACCGCCCTAATCGCAGGTATTTTTCCGGCCCGTTACAGCACCTCCTTCAGCCCCGCCATGGTCCTCAAGGGCTCCTTCTCCCTCTCGGCCAAGGGCCGCAAGATGCGCTCCGTCCTCGTGGGCTTCCAGTACGTCATCTCCTTCATCCTGATACTCTGCTCGCTGTTCATCACCGTGCAGATCAAGTATATGAAGGGCTATGACATGGGCTTCGACCGGGAACAGACCGTGGAGTTCTTCGTAAGCAGCAGGATAGGCAACAGCCGCGAGACCCTCAGGCAGATACTCCTCGAGAACCCCAACATCACCGACGTCACCTTCGCCGGAGGCCAGGTGGTATCCCAGGGCAAGATGGGCTGGGGCCGCGATTACCAGGGCCAGAGAGTCCAGATGGACTGCCTCCCCGTCGACCCCAACTTCATCAGCTTCTTCGGCATGGAGATAGCCGAGGGCCGGGACTTCACCGAGTCGGACAACCTGAACCCCAACGGTACCTTCATCGTCAACCAGGCCTTCATGGCCAAGTATCCCTTCCTCCGCATCGGCCTCAAGTTCTCCGGACATCAGGGCGACGACATGCCCGCCGAGATAGTCGGCATCGTCAAGGACTTCAACTTCCAGCCCCTGCAGTACAGCGTGGCACCCATCGTCCTCTACAACTTCGGTTCCGACCCCTGGTGGCCCCTGACCGTAGGCTACGCCAAGATACTGCCCGGCAACGTTCAGGAGACCTTCAAATACATCCGCGAGAAATGCGCTGAGCTTGACCCGACCTTCGACACCTCCTCCATGGGCCTTTACTTCATGGACGAGTCCATCGGCCGGCTCTACCAGAAAGAGGACAACCTGGGCCGTCTGATCACCACCGCCGCCCTCATCTCCCTGCTGATATCCGTCATCGGAATCCTCGGCCTCGTCTACTTCGAGACCCAGTTCCGCCGCAAGGAGATTGCGCTGCGCAGAGTACACGGCGCATCGGTGAGCGAAATCCTCGCGATGCTCAACCGCTACTACCTGATCATCACCGCCGTCTGCTTCATAGTGGCCGTACCCGTAGCCGTGGTCATCATCCGCAGCTGGGTATCCGGCTTCCCCTACCAGAGCCCCGTGCCGGTATGGATCTTCCTCGCGGCCCTGCTCATCATCGGCCTGATCACCGTCGTGACCGTCACCCTGCAGAGCCGCCGTGCCGCACTGCGCAACCCCATTGACTCCATTTCCAATGAATAACATACATACTTACGACAATAAATTAATTTAAACCGTTATGATACACGTAGAAAACTTAAGTAAGGTGTTCCGCACCGAAGAAATCGAGACCGTAGCCCTCAACAACGTCTCCTTCGACATCAAGCAGGGCGAATTCGTAGCCGTCATGGGCCCCTCCGGCTGCGGTAAATCCACCCTCCTCAACATCCTCGGCCTCCTCGACAACCCCACCTCGGGCCGCTACGAACTCCTGGGCAAGGAAGTCGGCTCACTGAAAGAGAAAGAGCGCACCCAGTACCGCAAAGGCAACATCGGCTTCGTCTTCCAGAGCTTCAACCTCATCGACGAACTGAACGTCTACGAGAACGTGGAGCTGCCTCTGATATACCTGAAGATCAAGGCATCCCAGCGCAAACAGATGGTTAACGACATCCTCAAGCGCATGAACATCGCCCACCGTGCCTCCCACTTTCCCCAGCAGCTCTCCGGAGGTCAGCAGCAGAGAGTCGCCATCGCCCGCGCCGTCATCGCAGGCCCCAAGCTCATCCTCGCCGACGAGCCCACCGGTAACCTTGACTCCAAGAACGGAAAGGAAGTGATGGACCTGCTCACCGAACTCAACCGCGAAGGCACCACCATCCTCATGGTAACCCACTCCATCAAGGACTCCAGCTACGCCCAGCGCGTCATCAACCTCTTCGACGGCAACATCGTCACCGACGTCAAGAACGAACTTTAGTCTGATCTACATATTTTTACCGCAAGGCCGGCCGCAGACAGGACACCCTCCTCTGCGCCCGGCCTTTTTCCATACTTTCCCCTTTCTCTCTCCCTGCAATCTGTTTTTTCAAAATCCGATTACAGCCGTAAGTTCTGTTCGGAAACATCATGATGCATCGTAAAAAAGAAATATTTTCTGTATTTTCGCAGTAAAATCAGATACGCCGTCATGAAAACTGAATACATCGTAGGCATCGGCGAGATCCTCTGGGATATGCTGCCGGAAGGACGCAGACTCGGCGGAGCTCCTGCAAACTTCGCATACCACGTATCGCAATTCGGTCTGAATTCGGTAGCAGTCAGTGCTGTCGGACGGGACGAGGCAGGAGATGCAGTAATCCGGGAACTGAACACCCGCACTACCGAAGAAGGTAATGCACTCCAACAACCGACATTCAGGACAATGATCAGCCGCGTGGATTTCCCCACCGGCACCGTCAGCATCAACCTTGATTCCGCCGGCGTACCGCAGTATGACATCCACATGCCGGCAGCCTGGGACAATATTCCATTTACTCCTGAACTTAAGGAACTTGCAGCCCAGACCCGCGCCGTCTGCTTCGGCACCCTCTCCCGCCGCAGTCCTATTTCCCACCGCACTATTTCGGATTTCGTGGACGCTGTACCGCGTGAAGATGGACAATGGCGCATCCTTGACATCAACCTCCGGCAGCATTTCTACACCCGGGACATCATCCTTCACGCATTGGAACAATGCAATATTCTAAAGATCAATGATGAAGAGCTTGCGATAATCTCTGAGATGCTTCCTGTCCCGGGAACAGACATGCGGAGAAAATGCCTGCAGCTCATCCGGCAGTTCGACCTGAAGTTCCTGATACTCACCTGCGGCACACACGGCAGCTATGTATTTTCCTCCGGTTCCGAAATACCTTCATTTATTGAGACACCGCACGTGACTGTCGCAGACACAGTCGGTGCAGGAGACTCATTCACAGCAGCTTTCATCGCAGCACTGATTAAGGGACGCACACCTCTCGAAGCCCATCGGCTTGCCGTAGATGTCTCCGCTTTTGTCTGCACCTGCAACGGTGCCATACCCGTCCTGCCCGACACTCTCCGCAGGCTTTGATTATCACACATAATACCCATACTGCCTACACCAATTTGCAAGCATTATATCTGCCAAGGCAAATAAATAAGCTGCTCTCCCATGATATAACACGGGAAAGCAGCTGCGGTATTAATTGAATCGATTTTTTGTGTATCTATTCCATGCGGAAGGAGG
The DNA here is from genome assembly GCA_944326255.1 of uncultured Bacteroidales bacterium. Lineage (GTDB taxonomy): Bacteria > Bacteroidota > Bacteroidia > Bacteroidales > UBA932 > Coprenecus. The sequence continues at coordinate 3,908 of CALVDG010000024.1, read as the reverse complement.
ACAGTGCCTCAGGCTGCGACGGAGCGGAAGGCAGCGGGAAAAGATGGACGGGAGAGGTGAATGATGTTCCCTGAATCCAGGCAAACGCTTCGGGTGCGGTCATAGGGGCAGATGTCACCACTGAGGACAGTTCTATCTCTACGGGCATCTGCATCACCAGCGGAGAAGGAGCGTACACCGGGGTGGCCAGCATTCCGAACTCGTCAAGGAATTCCTCAGGGAAAGTGGAAGGGTCTGCGCAGCCCTCTTCCGTAAATGTCAGAAGTTCCTTGTATGCAGGGCCCCAGTTGCCGTCCGCATCCTTGCCGATAGCACATAAAGTCCATTGTGTCGGACCACTATTCTCATCCCACCACAGCAGCTGAACTGAACGACCGTCTATATCCTGCTGTCCGTTCATAATAAGATGGGATGCGAACCATGCATCATCCTCATCGGTATAATCTCCCTTGAAGAACGAGACATACCATGTATCGGCGTTCTTCAATTCCACGCCCTCGAATATCTGGAATATGTATCCGGTATAGAACTGATGTACAGAACCTCCGTCATAGTATTCTCCGATTCTGGGGGTCACAGTGACATCCTCCCGTGCGTTCCAATCCAATGTTCTGAAATCTTTTACCGAAGGCTCGGAAAGGATCTTTCCGTTCGCGCTGAAAGCTGCTGCCCAAAGGATGTAGTCTGTACCGGGGCGGATATTGGTCTCGGTATATTCACGGGGTCCGCGGCGGCCCAGATTGGCCACCACCTGCTCCCATGTTGCCGGCTCGTCCTCCGGGTAGGTGTCCAGCCAAGACTGCACCCACTGGTCAAAGTCCGCCTGTATCGCTTCCTTCGGTGAAGAATAGGAATCAAACTCAGACTTAAGCATATAATGAAGATGGAATGTCACCATATTGTCATTGGGGATAAATGCGGCCTTCACCTGTACTTCCGACAGACTCAGAATCTCTATCTCCGCCTTGAAGTCCTTAGGGTCTATAACCCCCTTGGTAGAACATTCAGCTTTATAAAGCGGAGATGTCCAGGCTCCGTCGTTGTATGCGAAAGCCGCCAGAACAAAGTCACTGCCTGTAGGAAGATCCCAGAAAGCACCTTCCTGTTCTCCATAGTATACAAGATCCTCCATTTCATCTGTGTACGTATCTATTATAGCCTGCATAAACTCCTCATCATCACCTCCCTGGCTAAGAACATCATATGTGGTCTTGGGGAAAAGGGACAGATAATATGCCTGCTCTGAATCCGACGGATACACAGAGACGAATACGCTGGTCTGGCCGGTGCTGTCTATGCTGAGTTCTACAGAAAAGTCAGTCATGACTCTCTCTGTTGTAGCGGCTGACTTGCAGTCCATACTCAACACTTCTCCGCTTCCGTCTATTTCTGCAACAAAGAACCAATAGGTAGACTCAGGCCTGAGGTAGTCATAGGTCTGATCCATAGTTCCTCGGTTAATGAGAGTGGCCACCAGCTCTTCCACGGTCACACCCCAGTGCTGGGCCGAGGCAATCAACGTCTCGTCAAAATAATCAATCACTCCCTGAAGATTACCGCCATAGCTCTGATACGTATCGTCATCAATATAGTTGGGATAGTACATCACGTCCATACTTTCAGGCACATAGGAGACATCTATCTGGGTCATGCGTGTCCCGCATATCTCTACCGTCACACGGGCTTCCTCATCCGCAGCACCTTCTTTTGAAGTTGTGAAATGCTCTAGCGATATGACGTTACTGGTCCCAGAAGCTGAAAGCCCGTAGCCGTAGGCCACATATTCGGTTTCAGGCACGAGACCGGTCACAGTATCCTTCACTCCGCCTTTAACAGTCTCCTCCGCAATAATCTCCTCAACAGAGACCCCGCGCTCAGCGGCCAGTTCATTGAAGCGGCTCATATCCCTGTCCCACAAAGCCTCGGTACCGTCCAATGCAGAATAGTCCGCAGAGGGCATCACTGACCAATAGTAAGACACCGTATCCTTTGCGGGAGTCACCTTTATAACGGCGGATGTACTTCTTACATCCGATACAGAAAACTCCAATACTACATTCTCCTGTGACGCGGGAGGGATTACTTTATCCTCATTCTTGTTGCAGGCCGTCATTGACAGCACAGCCAACGGCAGGTATGCTGCATATTTTAAAATCCTTTTCATAATATAATTTATTCTGATTATTCATTCACTTTCACAAGTCTCACATTGTATTTAGCTTGTGTTTTTTGATTTGCATTCATTCTTACATCACCGCTGTTTATGGCAAGATAGCACATTCTGTCCGTTATGTCCGGATAGGTGTCATCATAGGTGGATGTCCAATAATACCCGTACTGTCCTCTATTCTGTCCACTGGAACTGCCGCATAAAGGAAATGTGAATTCCAGATATCCGTTCTCCCAATAAGCCTCGTCACTTACATCATCTATGGTCGGCATCTCGTTACCGATAGCCTTTACCTTTACGGACAGGTAGGAATTGTCCACATCATCAGTCACCATCTCATAGCGGTAAGCCGCCTGCTGGAGGGTATTCTTGAAACGAATCGCATAGCAGCACTTGTCTCCGTCAGATACAGAACGGTAATCCGAAGTACCGTTTCCTCCCGAGAATTGGATACCGAATACGTCACCGAGCGGTTCGGATACATCCAACACTTCCTTATTGTATCCTCCTGGTCTAAGAGTATACATCTGCTTCGTTCCTATCAGCAACATCTCGTCAAGAGTAGGCAGACGATATTGCTGTCCATCATCACCCGTAAACTCTCCGGCAAATGTCTCGTCCCAGTTCCCGAACCATGAAGCATCATCCGAGCCACTTTCCGTAGAGTTATTGGTCTCGCAGAGTACAACTGTTCTGTTTTCAAAATCAAATGAGTGAGCATTGGTCGCAGCGAAATAATTGATGGCAAGCTTGCTGTTCAGAGCATCCTGCATAGAGAAATATTCTACGGCAGAAATTCCTGCTGTCCAGCCCTCGACACTGTAATCCAGTTCCGCGCCGTCCTCAACGAGCTGAATGCTGTAGAGGGTACCGCGCACCAGGGTTGCGGGCTGCTCACCGTCCATCAGGGTAATCTCCTTGACAGACTGCTCACCGGCAAATGTATAGGTAATCTCCACGGCAGGAAGATGTACGTCGTCGGTCAGCAGATTGTCGTAGGTGTAGAGGCTCAGCACAGCGGGTGACTCAGGGTCTCCTGAGACTTCCTCCTCACAGGCTGCATCCTCGAAGATATCCCCGGACGGCATAGTCTCACCGGTGATGCTTCCGGCTATAACCGCATTCTTCAGCACTACCTTGTCCACTGTGAGGTCAGTCACGGCATTGACTATGTCGATGCGGGCAGCCATACGGTCCAGATCCACCGTTCCGAGGTCCGCACCGGTCTCCTCGGCACAGGTAAATGTCACAGCCTCAGCGCTCACCATAGGCACGGACGCATCGTCCGCTATCCGCCTGTCCACAGCCAGAGCGGTGAAATCAGCCTCAGTGGAGACTCCCTGCTCCAGAGCGTTCAGGTCGGCATCCATATCCGCCTCGGCCACAACCCACGCCTTATAATCTCCGGAGGGCACTTTCACGCGGAACTTGCCCGCCGTATCATCCGGAGTAACGGCATCATAGAAAAGTCCGTCTCCGTCGAAAAGCACGGCCCTTACAGAAGATGCGTCAACCTCTCCGGAAACTGAGAACAGCACATTCTCTCCAGTAATCTCAACAGGCGGCTCCGGTTCAGGAGTCTCACGATTCTCATCCTTATTACACGAAATTAAAGCACCGGACAGCATAACAGCGACAGCCGGCCACATTAAAAAAGAAAGAGTCATTAGTGTCCACTAAAAAATCATAGAAGTTCTTTGAAATTATTGAAATTCAATTTGTTATAGGTAATTATAGA
>CALVDG010000023.1 GCA_944326255.1 uncultured Bacteroidales bacterium | reverse complement strand
AGGGCCGATACGCACGAAGCCATGATGCATATCGCTGCCATAAAATTATTTTTGAATAAAATTTAAACAGATTCTAAGTCTATATGAGCAAGTTAAAAAAAGATAATCGTCCTGCGGGTCTTTTGTTGAGCAGGATCTATGGAATCGAGAATGATGCATCTCATCTGAGCGAGATGTGTTTGCCTTGTGCGGTGGGAAGGACGGGTGTGGGAAAAGTGTTTATGTTTGATCTGGCTGTTTTGCCTCATCTGCTGGTGGCTGGGACTACCGGCTCCGGCAAAACAGTTTTCATTAAAAATGTGGTTTATTCGTTGCTGAAGTTGAAGATGCCTGGACAGATGAAATTTGTATTCATCGATCCGAAGAGATGTGAACTGGATATTTTCAACAAATTGCCGGATTGCTATTTTGCGGAAGTATCCGATGGCTATGGACCTGTAGTGTCGGATATAGAAGATGTAACGCAGATTCTCCGCAATCTGTGCCGGCTTATGGATGACCGCTATGACCTTTTGAAACTGGCAGATGTACGGAATATTGTGGAATATGATACCAAGTGGGTTGACGGACAGCTCAGCTCGGCGGACGGGCACGGATATATGCCTTACGTAGTCGTCATCATTGACGAATTCGCAGACTTGCTTATGATTGCCGGGGATAGGTTTGAGGAACGTGTCATCAGACTAGCCCAACTGGCTCGGGCGGTGGGCATTCACCTGATTATATCAACTCAGCGTCCTACAAAGTCGGTGATTACTGACGGTATTATAGCCAATTTCCAATGTCGTGCGGCTTTCAGGATGCAGCGTAAGGCGGATTCAAACAGAGTGATAGACAGTCCGAAGGCATTTTCACTCTCCGGGCCTGGTGAAATGCTGTTCTACCGTTATCCGAACCTTCAACTGGTACAGTGCGCCATGATTGAGGACTACGATATAGAGCGGTTGGTAAGCGCTGTGTGATATGTCCGCTGTAGATTACGCTGTCAGATGTCACTATGCATTTTAGGTGTGTGACAATATGTTGAGAATGAATGAAATGACAAAATGTTAGGACGAGGGAAAATGAGTGTTATTGGGTAAAATATGGGGCTTCTAACATTTTCGGAAATGAAAAATGAGCTGATAATCAAAAGTCTGAGATATAACTAAATGTATAGCGGCGCTAATGATGCCAGTGTGGGTTGCCAGTAACCTCGCCTACTCTTGGAGCATGAGCGCGCGCCAGGCCTTAGGGCTGTGACTGCTGGTATTCCCTCCAGATCTCTTCCGCCAGGTAGCGGTCGCTGCGGCAGTGCAGGTCAGCGACACCTTCCTCGATGAGGCGCGAGGTCTCGGAGTTGTAGAAGATATCGGCGGCCTTTTCCATGGGAATGGAGTGCAATTCGCTTATGGCGCTGATAATCCGTGCGTATTTAGCGTCCAAAATGGTGTTTTTAGTTTCGTCAGTCATAATTTCAAACTGTCAATGTATGTCAGGCAGTCCTTGATTGCTTCTTCGGAGCAGAGGCAGATCTGCATATTGGGTTTTTCGAAGATCAATCTGTTGAGGGCTTCATCTTTTGTAATCTCTCCTGAAAAATACAAATCGATAGTGCGGAAAACTCTGTCGTTTGCAATACCGCCGATGATGATGTCATGTTCAGGGTCAATGTTCCCCTTGCGGCAATTTGCTACATAGTCAAGCCATTGTCCGTCGTAGTTGTCGAACCGCAGTACTTTCCAGGCAGATAAGTCTTCCTTCATCTCGTAAATATTCAACCACGCAGAGTATCCCCGCCTGATAAATCTTTCGGCATATTTTACAGCTTGCTCTTTTATGGTTGTCAAGTAGAAACCGGGACCGAAATCGAGATACTTGCGCGAGTGCCCTGTGTCTGGTTTGACAATGCGTACAGTCGATGAATGGTAAACTTTCATGACTCCAGCACTCCTTTTTCTTTCATATATGAGATAAGGTCTTCCATAAGATATTCCTTGCTGAAGGTATGCAGGACGTCGTATGACGGTACGATGTATCCGTACAGAATCCCTGAACTTTTCAGCCGGTTGTATGCATCCTGCTGGCTCAGACCCAGTCTCCTTGCCAAGTTGCCTATGCAGTATGTGACGAAATCTATGTTATACCTGTTCATATATGCTATTTCCCCAAAAATAATGTAAAAATATCAAATTTGAAAATATTTTGTTTGTTGGTGCCTGACTGGAATACATATTTTGCAAAAACATCGCGAAAATAGAGTATAATCAGCTAAATCATGGTTTTTGAGCCACTTTTAGCTGATTATAGTTGGTTTTTGTGCGATTTTCTGAGTTTATTCCACAAATTGCGGAATTTTATTTCAATATTTTCGGGAATTTACTTGCCACAAATTGCGGAAATTTGTAAATTATTACCGGCATCTATGTGGTGCCGGTAAACTGCCTTAAGGATTGAGGAGGAAGATTGTGCCGGTTTTTGGGTGAAATTACCAAAACTGTAAAAAATTAACTGTTTGTTAGGAAGTTAGGGGTAGGAGTATGGGAAATAATTCATAGCTTTGTCTCGGTTAATTTAAAAAGTGTAGGAGATATGAAGTATTTGGACCCTAAGGCCGATCTGACTTTCAAGAAAGTGTTCGGCGAGCATCAGGATTTGGTAATCAGCTTTCTCAATGCATTGCTGCCGTTTGAAAGCGAGGAGGAAAAGATAGTCAGTGTGGAGTATTTGAGGCCGGAACTCGTCAGCTTTAATCCTTTGCGTGGAGACAGTGTGTTATGCGTATCATGCGGAGATATGTCCGGTCGTCGGTATATAGTGGAAATACAGGTAATGTGGACTCCGGAGTATAAATTGCTATTGGATTTTAAATCTTCATTCGGGGTTTTGTATGAGGATATAACAAAATCTGAAAAAGACTATAATCTGCAGCAGCCGATATATTCATTGAATCTGTTGAATGATACGTTCTCTTATAGCGGCTGCTATTACCACGACTATCCGATAGTGAGAATTGCAGAGACGAAAGAATTGATAGAAGGTCTGCGGTTGATTTTCATAGAATTGCCTAAGTTTAAACTGGAGAAAGATAAAGTAAATGATATGCGTGCTCTGTGGTTGGGGTATTTGACGCAAATAGAAGGTAGTATGTCGGATATTCCTGAAGAATTTAAAAAGAATTCGGAAATAAGCAGGGCATTGTCAATGTTGGAAGAGGATAGTTTCTCAGAGAAAGAATTGTTGGCTTATGACTATTTCTGGGATAGAATAGGGGCGTACAGGCTTCTGCTCTTAGGGGCATTCAAAAAGGGTTATGAAGATGGACTGCAGGCAGCAGCGAGAGAAAAAGGATGTCGTATTGAGCGGATAAAGAATGCCAGGGCAATGAAAGAAAGCGGAATACAGACGGAGTTGATATCCCGAATCACCGGCCTTGCTCCGGATGAGATAGCATCGTTGTGAGGATATTATGAATAAGCAAAATCCGCTGCCGGGATTATTGTCCTGACAGCGGATATGTTGTTGTATGGTGGTAAACTGGGACTACAGCCGGTTCTGGTAGAGTTCGGAGAGAAGTCTACGGTACTGGTTCTCCAGGGTCAGGTAGGCGGACAGGTTGTTGTAGACGTTGTCGGCCTCTACATAGTAGTCGATGATGGAGAGCTGGCCTTCCAGAACTGCTGTCTTGAGCGCATCCAGTGTGCTGTGCATCAGGGGTACGTCGTAGGCCTCGACGGCGGAGCGGATCTGCTGTATCTCGTTGTACTTTGACATCAGCTGGGTCTCTGCCTGCATTCTGGCATTCTCCAGTTCGCTCTGGGCGGCCGTGTGGCGGGCCTCGGCGATTTTGGTCTTGTTGCGGGAGGAGAACAGGGGGATGGACGCACCGACGAGAAATCCGTTGGCAGCCTCGTTCATGGATGTGTTGCGGCGGTAGCCAACTTCGAATTTGGGCAGCCAGTTCTGCTTGTTGACCTTGATCTCCTGTGCGGCTGCATCCACGGATGCCTCAGCGGAGAGTATGGCCGCATCCGTAGACATTATTTCTCCATAGAACTCATCGTAACTGATGATGTCCTGTGCCGCAGGGTAATCAGTAGCTGTAAGTTCCAGAGGAATGTTGCCGTTGAAGGCTCGCAGGGACTGGAGGGTGTTCTGGCGCGAGGCCTCGTTCTGGGCCACGAGGGTACGGACATTCATCCGCTCCATCTTCACCTTATTGACCTCTATGATATTGGCACCTCCCTCGGAGAAACGCTTTTCCATCAGGGTGAGGAGCTCGTCGGCATTGGCCAGGCGGGTGTCCAGAAGTTCTTTCTCCTGATTGAGCCGGATAAGGTCCAGGCACAGCAGCTTGGCCTGAAGCAGGATGTCCCTGCGCTGGAGGGCGTACTGCATGTCAAGGGCCTCATTCTGCAGTTTGCCGGATTTGCTCCTTGACACGTACTGCGAGGGAAAGTCGAAGCCCATGGAGACTACGAGCTCGGAGCTGGCGACTCCGTCATAGCCACGGGTAAAGAAGGGGCTGTAGGATACTGAGAGGTCCTGCTGGAGGTTGTTCTGGGCCTGGATTTCGAGCCGTGAGGCTTCATTGCTCTGCTGGAGGGCCTGAAGCTGGATGTTGTTCCGTTCCACGAAAGCCAGTACGGAATCTATGCTTTCTGTGGTCTGGGCCCGGAGGCTGCCGGCAGACAGGATTGCTGCCGGAACCAGAAGGGATGCTATTACGGTGTATTTATTCATATCGGGGAAATGTCTTATTTGTTTTCAATGGTATCGGTGGTGTCAATAGCCTTGCTCTCCTTGCGGTGCATCCAGTCGTAGACAATCGGCACGATGAAGCCGTTGAGCAGGGTGGAGGTGAGCAGTCCTCCGAGGATGACCTTGGCCATGGGGCTCTGGATCTCGTTGCCTGGCAGGTCGCCGTTGATGGCCAGGGGGATCATGGCGAGGGCCGACGAGAGGGCCGTCATCAGGATGGGGTTGAGACGGTCCAGGGAGCCCTGGAGGATACACTCGCGGACGCTCAGATGCTCCTCGTTGTGCAGATGGTTGTAGCGGTTGATCAGCAGCATACCGTTACGGGTGGCGATACCGAAGAGGGCGATGAAGCCGATGATGGCCGGGATGCTCAGCTCGCCGGAGGTGATGATCAGGGCAAATACGCCTCCGATCAGGGCCAGCGGCAGGTTGAGCAGTACGACTCCGCTCTGGCGGGCATCCTTGAACTCCATGTACAGCAGCAGGAAGATGACGATGATGCTCATGATGGAGGTCAGCATGAGGGTACGGCTTGCGGCCTGCTCGCTCTCGAACTGTCCGCCGTATTCGATATGGTAGCCCTCGGGCAGCACTATCTCTGCGTCCACGATGTCCTGTATGTCATTGACTACGCTGCGCAGGTCGCGTCCGCGGGTGTTGGCGGAGATGACGACCTTACGCTTCACGTTCTCGCGGTTGATGGTGTTGGGACCCATGGAGGACTCCACGTCGGCCACGTAGGAGAGAGGTATCTTGCAGCCGTCGGCATCGTCTATCATCAGGTTGCGGATGCTCTCCATGTCGCCGCGGTTGTCCTCCGAGGCGCGGACCACGAGGTTGAAGGTCTTGCCTTCCTCGTAGACCTGCGATACGGTCTCGCCGGCCATATTGACTGTGACGAACTCGGCAAAGGCCGGCAGGGAGATGCCGTAGCGGGCGAGCATGTCGCGCTTGGGGGTGATCTTGAGCTCGGGACGCTCGATCTGCTGCTCGACGTTGAGGTCGGCTATGCCCTCAACTCCGCTTATCGCGCTCTTGATGCGGTTGCCTATGACGAACATCTCGTTGAGGTTGTCACCGAAAAGCTTGATGGCTATGCTGGCCTGGGTACCGCTGAGCATGGCGTCGATACGGTGGCTGATAGGCTGGCCTATCTCGATGTTGGCTCCGCTTATGGTCGAGAGCTTCTCACGCACCTCGTCCAGCAGTTCCGCGTGGGAGCGGTCTTTCAGTACGAAGGGAGCCTCTATCTCGGATACATTGACATCCAGGGCGTGCTCGTCCAGTTCGGCGCGTCCGGTCTTGCGGGCCACGGTCTGGATCTCGGGAATGGTCAGCAGCAGTTCCTCGGCCCTGCGTCCGATGCGGTCGGATTCCTCCAGGGAGATGCCGGGCAGGGAGCTGACGTTAATCGTGAACGAGCCTTCGTTGAACGGAGGCAGGAAGCTGTGTCCGAGAGTGAAGAACAGGCCGAGGGCCGCTGCGAACAGGACCAGGGTAGAGCCTCCGACTATGGCCTTGTGGTTCAATGCCCAGTTCAGGCCGTTGCGGTAGTGCTTCTTGAGCCATACGGCCACGAATGCCTCCTTGGGCACCTTGGTGCTGTGCTTCTTGCCGCCTAAGAGATAGGAGCAGAGCACGGGGGTCAGGGTCAGGGCCACGATGGTCGAGGCGAAGAGGGCCACGATGAAGGAAATTCCGAGAGGGATGAGCATCCTGCCCTCCATGCCGCTGAGGAAGAACAGGGGCACGAAGCTGACGATGATGATCAGGGTCGAGTTGAGAATCGGCATACGCACCTCCTTGGAGGCGTTGAACACCACATCCACAACGGGCAGCCGCTTGTCGGGCGGCAGGGCCCTGTTCTCCCGCAGGTGTTTCCAGACATTTTCCACGTCCACTATCGCGTCGTCCACGAGGGAGCCTATGGCGATGGCCATACCGCCGAGGCTCATGGTGTTGAGGCTAAGCCCGAATGCGTCCAGCACGAGTATCGTTACCAGCAATGACAGCGGTAGGGTAATCAGGGAGATGACGGTGGTACGGAAGTTAGCCAGGAAGACGAAGAGCACGATGACCACGAAGATGGCACCCTCGTAGAGGGACCTCTTGACATTGTTGATGGAGTTCTCGATAAATGTGCTCTGGCGGAATATGTCGGTGGACACATGCACGTCGGCGGGCAGGTTCTTCTGCAGGTCGGCGATGGCGGCGTCCAGTCTCTCGGTCAGTTCGATGGTGCCGGTATTGGGCTGTTTGGTGACGGTCAGCAGTACGGCGGGCTTGCCCCGTTCGGAAGCCAGACCGAGCTTGGGCTGCTGGGCACCGATGCGCACGTCGGCCACGTCCTCCAGGGTCACGGGCATTCCGCTCTCAGTGGTCTTGATGACCGATGCGGCCATCTCCTGTACGTCCTGGGTGGAGACCACTCCGCGCACGATGTATTCGTTGCCGTATTCGTAGATGACACCTCCGTTGGTGTTCTGGTTCATGCCTCTGGTTACGGCCATCACCTCGCCGAGTGTCACTCCGTAGTGCTTCATCTTCTCAGGGTGAATCAGGACCTGATACTCCTTGATGTCACCTCCGAGCACTGCCACCTGGGCCACGCCTCCGGTAGACAGCAGTCTGGGACGGAAAGTCCAGTCGGCCAGCGTCCGCAGATCCAGCATCGAGGTGCTGTCGGCGGTCAGGCCTATGATCATCAGCTCTCCGAGGATGGAGGACTGGGGGCCGAGGGTAGGGTTGCCGGCGGTCTCTGGCAGATCCTCTGCGGCTGCGGCCAGTTTCTCCGACACGATCTGGCGGGCCAGGTATATGTCGGTGCCCCAGTCGAACTCAACCCACACTACGGAGAATCCGGTGGTGGAAGAGCTGCGCACCCTGCGGACTCCGGTGGAGCCGTTGACGGCGGTCTCGATGGGGAAGGTCACAAGCTGCTCGACCTCCTCGGCGGCCATTCCGTTGGCCTCGGTCATGACTACTACCGTGGGAGCGTTGAGGTCGGGGAATACGTCTATCTCAGCGTTGAAGGTCCGGTACAGTCCGGCCGCGAACAGCAGTACCGACGCGACCAGTATCAGCAGCCGGTTCTGCAGGGAGAAATGTATTATCTTATTGAGCATGGCTGTCCTGGATTAATGTGAATGGCTGTGCGCGGGGATGGCGTTGCTTGCCGATGCCAGTTTTACGTGGATGGCTCCGTGGGTTACGACGGTCTCGCCTCCGTTCAGGCCGGAGAGTATTTCGTAGCGGTTGCCGTCAGTAGCGCCGAGGGTGACTTCCTGCTTCTTGTAGCAGGTCGGGTCCAGCTGGATATATACGAAGTTGTGGCCCTGTTCCTCCGTGATGGCCTCTACGGGCAGGCTGATTACTCCGTCCCGCTCTTCGGAAAGCAGCCAGATCTGAGCGTATGCTCCGGCGAGTATGTCATCGGTGGCGTTGATGGCGAATGTCATCGGGATGTAGGCGTTGGTCTCGTTTGTCGAGCGGCCGTATCCGAGCAGGCGGCCGTCGAGTCCGGCGGTGCTGAACACCTTGTCAGAGTAGGAAAGTCTGAAGTTGGCGGATTTCACTCCCGGCAGGCGGCTGAGATATCTTTCGGATACATCGGCCTTGAGATACATACTGTTGCCCGAGAGTACAGTGGCCAGGGGAGTTCCGACAGATACGTAGTCACCCTTTTTTACAAGGCAGGACTCCACATATCCGCTGGCGGGAGACTTGACTGCAGTACCGTTGCCGCTGCCGTCTGCCGCCAATGCCTCGTAGGTCAGGCGGGCTGTCTCATAACGGCCTTTTGCGGCCTCGTATTCCTGGCGGGAGACGATATTGTCCTCTACCAGCTTGGCAGCTCTTTCGTATTCTTTCTGTGCTGTCTCGTATGCGATGCGGGCCCTCTGAACCGGGTCTCCGTCCTGAAGGTTGCTGGACGAGATGGTGAACATCGGTGAGCCTTCATTGACGCGGCTGCCTTCCACGAGGGGGGCAGCGAACGACACTACGCCGGGAACGTTGGCCACGACTGTGGACTCATTGCCGGGTGCCGGCATTATCCTTCCGCTTACCTCAAGTACGCTTCTGAACTTGCCGGGCATTATCGTCTCTGCCTTGACTCCGGCCGCTGCCGCGCTCTCGGCACTGAGGATTATCTCATCGGGAGAGCCCTCGCCCTCTGAGTGGATGTCGCCCTCATGGCTGTGTCCGCTGTGGTCATGGCCGGCATGATTCTCATGCGCCCCGTGCTCATGCCCCTCGTGGTCATGAACATGGCCGTCATGGCTGTGGCCTTCGTGTATCTCCTCACTGTGGCCGTGAGCGTCACCGGTGTTCTGTGAATTCTTGCATGAAGCGAGTGACCAGCATACGGCGATGCAGAGCACTCCTGAAAAAATAGCCTTTAATGTCCGTTTCATGTATGGAAAGTTATTGCAGTTGTTACTTTAAATTTACAAACTGCGCAAAAATACTTTCCGCCTCATGCAACCCGGTTGCAAACTGGAATCAGCCGCCTATTCCCACTCGATAGTTGCGGGGGGTTTGGACGAGATGTCGTAGACGACGCGGTTCACTCCCCGCACTTTGTTTATGATGTCGTTGGAGACTTTCGCCAGGAAGTCGTAGGGGAGGTGTACCCAGTCGGCTGTCATGCCGTCGGTGGATACCACAGCCCTGAGGGCGATGGTGTACTCGTAGGTGCGCTCGTCGCCCATGACTCCTACGCTGCGTACGGGGGGGAGGATGGTGCCGGCCTGCCAGATGCAGTCGTAGAGGGTCAGGAAGCCCTCGCCGGTCTCGGTGCCGCCTGTGGCCGCTGCTCCGGATGCGGGCTGCCAGCCTTCGGGCGCGGGGGTTGAGCGGAGGGCGTCGATGTAGATGGCGTCGGCGTTGCGCAGGATCTCCAGCTTCTCTCTGGTCACTTCACCGAGCACCCTGATGCCGAGGCCGGGGCCGGGGAAGGGGTGGCGGGAGATGAGGGTGTTCTTGATGCCGAGGGCGCGGCCTACACGGCGTACTTCGTCCTTGAAGAGCGAGCGCAGGGGCTCGACTATTCTGAGGTTCATCTCCTCGGGCAGACCGCCTACGTTGTGGTGGGACTTGATGGTCTGTGAGGGACCGTTGACGGAGGTAGACTCTATCACATCCGGATATATTGTGCCCTGGGCAAGCCAGGAAGCGTTCTCTATCTTGTGAGCCTCGGCGTCGAAGACCTCGATGAAGGTGCGGCCGATGGCCTTGCGCTTGGCTTCGGGGTCAGATATGCCCTTGAGGGCCTTGAGGAAGAGTTCGGTGGCATCCACTCCGCGGACGTTGAGCCCCATATCCTGATAGGATGCCAGCACGGACTCGTACTCGTCCTTGCGCAGCAGCCCGTTGTTGACGAAGATGCAGTGCAGCTGCCGTCCGATGGCCCTGTGCAGCAGTACTGCCGCCACGGAGGAATCGACTCCGCCGGAGAGGCCGAGGATGACATTGTCCTGACCTATTTTCTCCCTGAGGGACTCAATGGAACTTTCGATGAAGGAGGCGGGGGTCCAGTCGCCTTTGCAGCCGCAGATGCGCATGGCGAAGTTCTCCAGAATCTGAGGCCCGTAGGTCGAATGATAGACCTCCGGGTGGAACTGGACGCACCAGGTCTGCTCACCTTTTATATGATAGGCGGCGTTAACCACATCATCGGTGGAGGCTATGACCTCCGCGCCTTCGGGGAGGCGGGCGATGGTGTCGCCGTGAGACATCCAGACCTGCGAGTCGGAGGGTATGCCCTCGAACAGGGGGCATTGTTCCTTTATATGCATGATGGCGCGGCCGTACTCGCGGGCGATGGAGGGATTGACCTCCCCGCCGTAGCGGTGGGCGATGTACTGGGCACCGTAGCAGATGCAGAGCATGGGGAAGCGGCCCTTGATGCCGGAGAGATCCGGCGAGGGAGCCTTGGGATCGCGGACTGACCAGGGGCTGCCCGAGAGGACCACTCCGCGGACACTCCCGTCGAGGGCGGGTATCTTGTTGAAGGGATGGATTTCGCAGTAAACGTTCAGTTCCCTGAGCCTGCGGCCTATGAGCTGGGTGACCTGGGAACCGAAGTCGAGGATGATGATTTTCTCCGTCATATTGTGGGATGATTTAATTTTTAATGTCAGGGTGCAAATTTAAGTAAATTGAATTAATTTTGCGCCTCGATTATGCAAAACATCAGAAATATAGCGATTATAGCCCATGTCGACCACGGTAAGACCACCCTGGTGGACAGAATGATCTATCAGGCGAAGCTCGTCAGGGAGGACGGAAAGCGCGGGGGCGACCTGATTCTGGACAACAACGATCTGGAGCGCGAGAGAGGTATCACTATTCTCGCCAAAAATGTGTCGGTTCCTTATAAAGGGACGAAAATCAATATTATCGACACTCCGGGCCACGCCGATTTCGGAGGCGAGGTCGAGCGTGTGCTCAATATGGCGGACGGTGTGCTGCTGCTGGTGGACGCTTTCGAGGGGACGATGCCGCAGACCCGTTTCGTGCTGCAGAAGGCCATAGAGATGGGCAAGAAGCCTATCGTAGTCATCAACAAGGTGGACAAGCCCAACTGCAGGCCGGATGAGGTCAACGAGCAGGTCTTTGACCTGATGTTCTCGCTCAACGCTACGGAAGACCAGCTGGATTTTAAGACTGTATACGGCAGTGCCAAGCAGGGCTGGATGTCCCTTGACTGGCGGAAGCCAACCAATGACATAATCCCTTTGCTGGATACCATAGTGGCCGAGATACCTGCTCCCAAGTATGTGGAGGGTACTCCTCAGATGCTGATATCGTCCCTGGAGTATTCGCCCTATGTGGGACGTATCGCGGTGGGAAGGGTCAGCCGAGGCACTCTTACCGCCGGGATGCAGATATCCCTCTGCAAGAAGGACGGTACGATAGAGAAACAGAAGATAAAGGACCTGATGGTCTTCCAGGGACTGGATAAGAAGAGTGCCGAGAAGGTGGAGTGCGGGGATATATGCGCTGTGGTCGGTATCGAGGACTTTGAGATAGGGGACACTATTGCCGACTTTGAGGCTCCGGAAGCCCTGCCGCCCATCACCGTGGACGAGCCTACTATGAGTATGCTCTTTACCATCAATGACTCGCCTTTCTTCGGCCGCGACGGCAAATACGTGACTTCCAGGCATCTGAAAGAACGCCTGGAACATGAACTGGAGAAGAACCTGGCCCTGCGGGTAAAGCCGGGCATGGGGGCCGACTCCTTTATAGTATACGGGCGAGGCGTGCTGCATCTGTCTATCCTGATCGAGACCATGCGCCGCGAGGGCTTTGAGCTGCAGGTCGGCCAGCCCAAGGTGATAGACAAGAATATCAACGGAGTTCGCTGTGAGCCTATAGAACTGCTGACGATCGACCTGCCCGAGGATATGGTCGGCAAGGCGATAGAGATGTCCACCCGCCGCAAGGCTTCCCTGACCCATATGGAGAGCCGCGGGGACAGGGCGCATCTGGAGTTCGACATTCCCTCGAGGGGACTTATCGGTCTGAGAAGCAACCTGATGACAGCCACCCAGGGCGAGGCCGTAGTGGCTCACCGCTTCAAGGGCTACGAGCCGTACAAGGGCGAGATAGAGAAGCGCAACAACGGTTCGCTTGTGTCCCTTGAGACCGGTCTCTCGGTGGCCTACGCCATGGACAAGCTGCAGGACAGAGGCCGTTTCTTCATCGATCCGGGAGAGGAGATCTATGCCGGTCAGGTGGTCGGCGAGCATACCAGGGCGAGCGACCTGGCCATCAATATCTGCAAGACCAAGAAACTGACCAATATGAGAGCCTCGGGGTCCGACGAGAAGGTGATGCTGCCGCCTCCGGTCAAGTTCTCTCTGGAAGAGGCATTGGAGTATATCCAGGAGGATGAACTGGTGGAGGTTACGCCTCACTTCATGCGCCTTAGAAAGATTATTCTGGATGAAAATGAAAGAAAACGCAGAAAAAATCAAAACAGTTTCTGATTTTCTGAAAAAATTTATATCTTTGCCGCCCTTAATAATTTGGAAATGAATTGCAGGATAGAGATACGTGGGCTTTCATACGGAGAGCATCCTTTCAGCTTCAAGGTGGACGGAAGTTTCTTCGAGGCATATGAGAACGACACTGTCTCGGATGCGGATCTGGATGTCAGCGCGGTTGTGACCAAGGAGCATGGCCGTATGGCTCTGGACCTGAGCATAACAGGCAATGTGACTGTCAAATGCGACAGATGCCTTGCCGACCTGACAGTTCCGGTGGACATACAGGTGCCCTTTTCAGTGATGTTCTCATCCTATGCGGCTGATGCTGACGCGGACGGGGACGGGGCGGATGAGGTAATCCTGTTGGACAGCGATTCGGCTGATATTGACCTCAGTCAGATTATTTATGACTATGTCAGTCTCAGTCTCCCGATTAAGAAGGTGCATCCCGATGGTCAGTGCGACCCCGTGATGATGGAAAAGTTGAAGGATATTTTAAAAACAGAATAATATTAAATTTAAAATAAGATGGCACATCCCAAACACAAACTCTCAAAGCAGCGCAGGGACAAACGCAGAACACATGACAAACTGACTCTCCCCGCACTTTCAACATGCTCCAACTGCGGAGCAACCGTACTGTATCACCGCGTATGCCCTGAATGCGGCTACTATCGCGGTCGTCTGATGGTTCAGAAGAACGTAGAGTAGTCAGATAGGTTCTGGCCCCATAGTTCAAGGGATAGAATGGAAGTTTCCTAAACTTTAGATACAGGTTCGAGTCCTGTTGGGGCTACAGTTCAAGCTGTTTCCGTTTCGGGAACGGCTTTTTTATTTGTGGTTGCGGGGGTGGTACTTGATGATGCCGTCCTGCCATTTGCGGGAGTCGATGTGGGTGTAGATCTCGGTGGTGAGTATGCTTTCGTGGCCGAGCATCTGCTGTACGGCGCGGAGGTCGGCTCCGTTCTCGACCAGGTGGGTGGCGAAGGAGTGGCGGAATGTGTGTGGGGATATCTCCTTGGTGATGCCTGCCTTTTCGCACTGGCTCTTGATCATCAGGAATATCATCTGGCGGCTCAGCTTCCCGCCGCGCCGGTTCAGGAACAGGATGTCTTCGGCTTTTTTGGATACGTATGCGCGTCTGCTCTGCGAGAGATACAGCTCTACGGCCTGCATTGCCGGCTCTCCGATCGGCACAAGTCTCTGTTTGTCCCCCTTTCCTATTACCCGTATGAAAGCCTCGTCGAAGAACAGGTCGGAGATGCGCAGGGACACCAGCTCGCTCACCCTGAGACCGCAGGAGTAGAGGACCTCCAGTATTGCGCGGTTGCGGTGGCCTTCGGGCTCGGACAGGTCTACCGAGTTCATTATCCGGTCAATCTCCTCTACAGACAGGACTACCGGTATGTGCCGGGATATCTTGGGCGGGTCGATGGTGTCGGTGGGGTTGACCTGTATCCGGCCTTCTATCTCCATGAACCTGAAGAAACTTTTCAGGGCACTTATCAGCCTGGACTGACTTCTCTTGGAGATGCCGTCGGCCTGCTGCGCTATGAATGCGCTCAGGTCCTCCCCGGAGATGTCTTCGGGGGATTTGTCTTTGTATTTGCAGGCCAGTTTGGATATGTCGGAGATGTAAGAGGCGACCGAGTTTTTCGACAGGGCCCGTTCGATGACCAGATATGAGCTGTAGTCGGAAAGTATGTCTTTCCAGGAGGTCATCTCTGCGGCTTTGATAGTTCGGGGTAAGACTCGCACCACTGTGTCAGCGGACATTCTCCGCATCTGGGATTGCGTGCCGTGCAGGTGTACCGTCCGTGGAGTATCAGCCAGTGATGGGATATCGCCCTCTGATCCACCGGTATGTGACTCTCCAGGTCGGCCTCGACTTTCTCCGGGGTCTTGCCGTGGGACAGCCCGAGGCGGTTGGAGACTCTGAGCACGTGGGTGTCTACGGCGATTACCGGCTTGTCGTAGAGGATGGATGCCACGACATTGGCTGTCTTGCGGCCTACTCCGGGCAGGCTCATGAGGCTGTCAGTGTCGGACGGAATCACCGAATGGAAGTCGCTGACCAGCTTGCGGGCCATGTCTATCAGGTGACGGGCCTTGCTGTTGGGGTATGAGACGGAGCGGATCAGAGCCAGTACGTCCTCGAAGGCAGCGGAGGCAAGATCCTCTGGTGCCGGGTATCGCTCAAACAGGGCGGGAGTGACCATATTGACCCGCTTGTCGGTACATTGGGCCGAGAGGATGACCGAGACTATGAGCTCGTATCCGTTCCTGAAGTGCAGTTCGGACTGTACGGCGGGGCGGTTGGCGGAGAACCATTCCAGGATGGCCGCATATCTCTGTCTGAGGGTGAGTCTCTGTGGCATGGCGGCTGAGGATCAGATGAATTCGGACAAGTCCAGCTCTACGTCGGATTCTTCCGCTACTTCTGTGCAGGAGAGTTTCTCGCACAGGAATGTCCTGGCCGGATATTTCTCAAAGAGGCTTCTGTTGTGCGTCACCATTATGATGGTCGGTCCGTTTTCACGGGTATTGATCCTCATCATCAGGTTCATAATCTCCTCGGCGGTGTCTCCGTCCAGATTGCCTGTTGGCTCGTCAGCCAGGATGATTTCAGGACTGTTCAGCAGTGCCCGTGCTATGGCTATTCTCTGCTGCTCGCCTCCTGAGAGCTGATGCGGCATTTTATGGGCCTTTTGGTCCATCCCCACGGCCTCAAGTACGGTCTGTATCCGTTCGTTTATAACCTTACGGTCTTTCCAGCCGGTGGCACGCAGTACAAATGCCAGGTTGTCATACGCGGAACGGTCCATGAGAAGCTGAAAATCCTGAAAGATAACTCCCAGTTTTCTACGTAGATACGGGATCTGCCTTTTTTTGAGCTTCCTGAGATTGAAATCACCGATGAACGCTTCCCCGTTCCTTATCTCCGCATCTCCGATCATGGAACGGATGATGGTGGTCTTTCCACTGCCCACTTTCCCGATGATATAGACGAACTCTCCTTTCCCGATGCTCATCGTCAGGTCGGATATCACCAGAGAGCCGCTGTTGTATATGTCGGCGTGCTCAAAATATATTACAGGACGGTCTTTGCTTTCTTCCATAAGTGATGGCTTAACCGTACAAATATATGCAAATAATTGTTACATTTGCCCCAAATAGATTAAAATGGTCTGTAAAAGATTTTTAGCGGTTCTTTTTGCCGCAGTGCTGCTTCTTCGGCCAGTGGCGGCGGAACCCGTCAGCCAGGACAGGAAGGGCTTGGAAAGACGTTTGGAAAGGGTCAGGGAACTCTTTGACAATGATATGTATGCGGCAGCAAGGGAAGAGATCGCGTCCGTGATGTCGGAATGCTTTCTTTCAGAGGAAGATGAGTCTGCGCTGGCCGCTTATGCCATAATCTGTGATATAAGGCTGGGCGGTCCCAACCTGGATGCGCTTATGGACGGATATGAGTCAGAATACAGGTCTTCTCCCGAGTATATGGGGATAAGGCTGATGTATGCCGGCCGGTATTTTGATAAAGAGGACTATACGGCAGCCCTTGAGATTCTGGAGGGGGTGGATTATTCCCTGCTTTCCAAGAAGGACAAGGAACAGTATCTGTTTCAGCGTTCTTTCTGCCAGCTGACTCATGGACAGTTTGAGGATGCGGAGACAGGGTTCTCGACCATACTCAAGGGCAGGCGCGGCAGGTATACGGTGCCGTCCACTTATTATATGGGCTATCTGGCGTATCTGAAAAAGGATTTCAGCAAGGCAGTGGAACTGCTCTCCAAGGTACGGGACGACGGGCATTTCGGAGTGTACTGCGCTTATTACATGCTGGAATCGGAACTGATGATGGGAAACTATGACTATGTGGTGGAGCATGGTCCGGCAGTGTCGGAGGCAGTGGACGGAGACCTGAAACCCAGAGCGGCGCGGATGATATCGCAGGCATATTACAGGACCGGCAGACCGGAGGAGGCCGGAAAGTGGTTTGAGAGTTATTCGGCGTCAGGCACTGACATGACTAGGAAGGACAATTATTATCTGGGCATCATATCCTATTCCGTTCAGTCGTATTATGCGGCCATTGACGCATTCTCCAAAGTCATGGCAGAAGGGGAGGACTCGCTGTCCCAGAGCGCGTCCATGCACATAGCCGGTTCGTATCTCAGGCTGAAGAACAAGCATGAGGCATTGAAATACTACAAGAAGGCCTCTGAGATGAACTTTGACGGCTCCGTCAGGGAGGAGTCCTATTTCAACTATGCAAAGCTGGCATTTGACCTCAATTCCGATATAACTGCTTTCCAGGATTATCTCGCGCTGTGGCCTGAGACGCAGAGGTCGGATGAGATTTATTCCTATATCGCCACTTCTTATCTTCTCTCCAAGAAATACAAGCCAGCCATAGATGCCCTGAACAATATCCGCAGGCTGACGCCCGAGATGGATATGAATCTTCAGAAGGCGGCTTTTCTGAGAGGACTGGAACTGTTTGAGCGGGGTTCATACGCCGGAGCGGACACCGATTTCAGGATAGCTCTCAGGCATTCGTCCTACAATCAGTCTCTGGCTCTCCTGACACGTTTCTGGCTCGCAGAGACCTGCTACAGGGCTGGAAATCTGAATGAGGCCGTAAGTCTGTATGAGGAACTTTGTCAGAATGCGCGCTTCGCCGGCTTCAAGGAGTATCCGCTGGCCCTTTTCGGACTGGGCTACTGTTATTATGCGGAAAAGAACTACACTGTCGCCATGGAGTGGTTCCACAAGTTCCTGGAGCAGCATGTCTCCGATATGGACCTGATAATCGAGGCAAGACTCAGGATAGGAGACGCGCTGTTCATGATGCGCGACTATGCCGGGGCAGCGTCTGTCTACGGGGAGGTGTCGATGATGGATTATCAGCCCGGTTCGTTGGTATATGCGGCGTATCAGTGTGCGGTGTCCTGCGGCCTGGCTGACGACGTGGACAGGAAGATAAGTATGCTGGAGGGTATTGTGGACAGAAGGGACATCTCTCCGCTTTATTCGAAGGCGGTATATGAACTCGGCCGTACATACGTGCAGGAGGGTATGACGGAAAAGGCTGAACGGACTTTTAAGTACTTGCTCAATGATATAGCTGATCCTCTTTATGAGAGCCGGTCTCTTCTGGAGCTCGGTATGCTCTGCTCCAATGCCGGCGACTATGATGAGGCGCTGGAGTATCTTACCAGGATAGTGGAGGAGATGCCGCTGTCTGAGGATACCGATAATGCTTTGGCGGCCATCGAGAGCATCTATACCGTGCTGAACAGGCCGGAGGAGTATTTTGCCTATCTGGACCGTATCGGCATGTCTGCGGTGAAGACTCCGGATGAGAAGGAGCTGATGATCTTCAATGCCGCCGAGCAGGTGTATCTTGCAGGTGACTACAGTGCGGCCGAGAGCAGTCTCCGGAATTTCGTGAGCCAGTATCCCGACGGTCAGAAGACTCCACTGGCCTGGTTCTATATCGGTGAGTCTCTCAACGATCTGGACAGGAAGGAGGAGGCGGCGTCCGCTTATCTGGAGGTTATGGATAAGGGGGAGGGCTCGTTCGTGGAGCTGTCCACTCTGCAGTATGCACGGATATGCTACAGTCTGGAAAGGTATGCTCAGGCGGCATCGGCGTATGAGTCGCTGTATGATATCGCCAGGTTGGAAAATAACCGTACGGAGGCCCTGCTCGGGCTGATGTCGTCGTATTTCCGGGACAGCAAGTACAATGCGGCCATAGACGCTGCGTCAAGAGTCATGGGGCTTCAGGGCCTGAAGGACACGGACCGCATGACGGCTCAGTACATATTGGCCAAGTCCTGCCTGAAGCTGGGACGAAGGTCGGATGCCCTGCCGCTGCTGGAGGCTCTGTCGGGCAATGTGTTTACTCCCCAGGGTGCGGAGGCGGCATATCTGCTGATACAGGACACCTACGATGCGGGAGATTTCGAAGAGGTGGAGAACATGGTCTATGCCCTGTCGGATTCGAAGACGGACCAGATGTACTGGCTGGCCAGGAGTTTTATAGTCCTGGGAGACTCTTTTGCGGAGAGGGAGGACTGGGCTCAGGCCCGCGCGACATTCCAGAGCATCCTGGACGGATATGAGCCGGAGGATGCGAGGGATGATGTGCTTGATCAGGTGAATATGAGAATGGAAAGGCTAAATAAGATAGAAGAATGATGCGTAGGACATATATAATATCAATACTGCTGGTGCTCGCGGCTGCTTTGCCTGTGCGGGCCCAGAATGAGATCAGTCAGGCAGTAGAGGTGGAGCGGGATTACGAGGGGGCTGTGATGGACGTGGTGAAGTCTCCGATAGAGCCTGCCGTAGACGATTCTCTGCTGAATTTCAAGTTGAATCTTGACTATACGGCTTTTTACAGCCCGTACCGGGACCTGTATGACTTTTCTCCGGTGCTCACCGCCGGCCCCAAGGCGGAGGGAAAGGTGGTCTACCCGTGGCTTTATGCGAGAGTCGCGGCCGCCTATCCGTGGACTCCGTCGGCAGACCTGTATATAACTCCTCGTTTCGGAGAAAGGTTCTCCATGGGCCTTTATCTCAACCATGATTCGTATTGGGGGCAAGTGCCTCAGGCAGTATATGCCGGCAGTGTGATGACCTATCCCGGCCACAAGATCAACGGTGACAGGATGAAGAACAGAGGCGGGCTCTTCATGGGATACCGCTGGACAAAAGGAGAAGTGAATCTGGATGCATCGTATACCGGAAGCATGTATGCGCTTGCTCCTGCGGACGGATATTCCGGAGCAACGGTATACAATCAGTTTGAGCATCTTAAAGCGTCCCTGCGTGTGTGTTCTACGAATCCGGATCCAAATTCCTTTTACTACAATGCCGCTCTGGGGTACCGTTATTTCAATGACCGTCACGGTGTGCTGGAGCATCTGGTGGATGCGGATGTCTCCTTGGGTGCGACGATTAAGGGAGAGCACAGGCTTTACGTGACGTTTGGCGGTACATTCACCGGCGTTACGGTCGGCAATACATCCCCGTCCCGGGGCATCTGGAAGGTCTCACCCGTGTACACATGGGAGAGGGACAGGTGGAGGATCCGGGCAGGACTGGTATTCTCTTCAGTTTACGGCGACTGCACCCGTACGGACGGCGGCGGTTTCCTGATATATCCGGATGCGTCAGTGAGTTTCGAGGCGGCCCGCAATGCCCTGTGGCTGTATCTGAAAGCTTCCGGTGACAACAAACTGTATACGCGCTATGACCTTTTCGCTCTCAATCCGTGGATGGAGGACAGCGGAAGAGCATACCAGTCAGCCGTGCCGGTTTCAGCCGAGTTCGGATTGAACGGACTGGTCCGGGACCGCTTTTCATACAGTCTGGGGATAAATTATTCCATGCTCAGCAACAGCCTGTCGTTTATGGCGCTGTCTTACAGGAATTCCTGGACTCAGATGGTGAATTTGGCAGATTCGCATATGTTCGGAATTACCGGAATGCTGAAGTGGCAGTCTCCCTCTTTTCTTGCCCGGGCTGAGTTCAACTACCGCGGTTTCTCCAACTGGGAAGCGGCGCTGATGACCCCTGCCTTTGACGTGGATGCGGTGCTGGAATACAATCTCAGGCACCGGCTCTTCATCCGGGCAGACTGTTATTTCCGTACGTCAACGACCGGGTGGAGTGCTGTTCCCTATACTCAGGCCACAGCCTACAGGGTGCCTGCTTTCGTGGATGTGGGCTTGAGGATCTCTTACGCGGTCAATACCCGCCTGATGGTTTTTGTAGAAGGCAATAATCTGGCAAACAGTAAGATACAGTATTTCTTGAATTATGTTGAACCAGGAATCAATTTCGGGGCCGGCATTTGCTTCAAGTTATGAGATTTTTTGTATCTTTGTTCGTTTTAAATAATATTGAACCACGATGACAGATAAAGAAATGATTGAAGCGGAAAGAGAGTATTCTGCGGACAGTATTCAAGTGCTGGAGGGACTGGAGGCAGTCCGGAAACGTCCGTCGATGTATATCGGAGACATAGGACCGAGGGGTCTGCACCATCTGGTCTATGAGGTGGTGGACAACTCCATCGATGAGGCTCTGGCCGGCTACTGCAGAAATATAGAAGTGACGATTCTTCCGGATAATTCCATACGGGTCAAGGATGACGGCCGCGGTATCCCCACGGGGATGCACGAGAAGGAGGGACGCTCCGCCCTGGAGGTCGTGCTGACGGTGCTCCACGCCGGAGGTAAGTTCAGCAAGGACAGTTACAAGGTGTCAGGAGGTCTTCACGGAGTGGGTGTATCCTGCGTGAACGCGCTGTCTGTATATCTTAAGGCAGAGGTACACCGCGAGGGCAAGGTATTCGTGCAGGAGTACAGCAGAGGCGTGCCGCAGTACCCGGTGAAGGTAGTGGGGGAGTGTGAGGATACAGGGACTATCATAACCTTCAAGCCTGACAATGAGATATTCAGAGCAACTACCGTGTACGATGCGGGTATCCTGGCCAGCAGGCTCAGGGAACTGGCGTTCCTGAACAAGGGCATCAGACTTGTGCTGATAGACGAGAGGCCGAAGGTGGATGAAAGTACGGAGGAAAGGATGGAGGATGCAGAGCCGGATGCACCGTCCCGTCAGGAGTTCTACTCCGAGCATGGTCTGGTGGAGTTCGTTCAGTATCTGGACGGTACCCGCGAGAAACTGACGGATAAGCCCATATCTCTTGAAACAGACAAGACCGGCATTCCGATAGAGATAGCCATGCAGTATAACACCGGTTTCTCCGAGAATATTCATTCCTACGTCAATAACATCAATACCATAGAGGGCGGTACGCATCTTACGGGATTCCGCCGCGGTCTGACATCCACTCTGAAAGCGTATGCCGAG
Source organism: uncultured Bacteroidales bacterium (assembly GCA_944326255.1). GTDB lineage: Bacteria > Bacteroidota > Bacteroidia > Bacteroidales > UBA932 > Coprenecus. The sequence goes on along the minus strand of CALVDG010000023.1, from coordinate 18,879 downwards.
AAGAACGGCTTCCTGTCCAAGCTGAAGTTTGACCTGGATGCCTCGGACTTCCGCGAGGGTCTTACGGCGGTGATTTCAGTCAAGGTGGCGGAGCCGCAGTTCGAAGGCCAGACCAAGACAAAGCTGGGCAACAGTGAGGTGGACGCGGCTGTCTCTCAGGCTACGAAGTCTGCTCTGGAAACCTATCTGGAGGAGAATCCGAAGGATGCGAAGAATATCATAGACAAGGTTATTCTTGCCGCCACAGCCCGTCATGCCGCCCGCAAGGCCCGCGAGCTTGTGCAGCGCAAGACCGTGATGTCAGGAGCCGGACTGCCGGGCAAGCTGGCCGACTGCTCCAACCGCGACCCTGAGAAATGCGAGCTCTTCCTGGTCGAGGGAGACTCCGCGGGCGGTACGGCCAAGACCGGCCGCGACCGTACCTATCAGGCCATCCTGCCTTTGAGAGGTAAGATTCTGAACGTGGAGAAAGCCATGGAACACAAGGTGCTGGAAAGCGAGACGATACGTAACATATACACCGCTCTCGGCGTGACCATCGGCACCGAGGACGACAGCAAGGCCGCCAATCTGGACAAGCTCCGCTATCACAAGGTGATCATCATGACCGATGCTGATGTCGATGGAGCGCACATCGCCACTCTTATCCTGACATTCTTCTTCCGCTATATGCCCGACATGATCAAGAACGGCTACGTCTATATCGCGGCTCCTCCTCTCTACAAGGTGAAGAGCAAGAAGGGCAAGGAGGAGAAATACTGCTGGACCGAGGACGAGCGTATCGCGGCCATCGCCGAGATAGGAAAGGGCAACGAGGGCAGCATCTATGTCCAGCGTTACAAAGGTCTGGGAGAGATGAACGCCGAGCAGCTCAAGGAGACTACCATGGATCCGGCCACACGTCTTCTCCGCCAGGTGACGATAGACAATGCCGCCGAGGCTGACCGCATCTTCTCCATGCTGATGGGAGACGACGTGCCTCCCCGCCGTGAATTCATAGAGGCCAATGCCAAATACGCCAAGATAGACGCATAAATTTTTAAATTACCAGATATGGATATTTTTGAAAGAATAAACAAGGACGAGGGAGGTCCTCTCGGACAGTACCGCGCAAGAGGTCACGGATATTTCACATTCCCCAAACTGGAGGGCGAGATAGCTCCCAGAATGAGATTCAACGGTCATGAGGTTCTCTGCTGGAGTCTCAACAACTATCTCGGACTGGCCAACCATCCCGAGATCCGCAAGATAGACGCAGAGGCCGCGGCCCGCTGGGGTCTTGCCTATCCCATGGGCTCCAGGATGATGTCCGGACAGACGGCACTTCACGAGAGACTGGAGAGAGAGCTCGCCGAGTTTGAGCAGAAAGAGGACGCTTTCCTCTTCAATTTCGGATATCAGGGCATCGTTTCCACTATCGATGCTCTTGTGAACCGTCACGACGTGATTGTTTACGACTCCGAGGCCCATGCCTGCCTCATCGACGGCTGCCGTCTGCACATGGGCAAGAGGATGGTGTATCCGCACAATGATATCGAGAAGTGCGAGAAGACCATCCAGCGCGCCCTCAAGGTATGCGAGGAGACCGGCGGCGGTGTACTGCTGATTACCGAGGGTGTATACGGTATGACCGGTGCTCTCGGCATTCTGGACCAGATAGTGGCCCTCAAGAAGAAATACCAGTTCCGTATCCTGATTGACGACGCGCACGGTTTCGGCGTGATGGGCCCTCACGGCCGCGGAACATCCGAGCACTTCGGTGTGATGGACGGCATAGACCTGTACATCGGAGCATACGCCAAGTCGATGGCCATCATCGGCGGCTTTGTGGCCGGTCCTAAGTCCATCATCAACTATCTCCGCTACAACCTCCGTTCCCAGATCTACGCCAAATCCCTGCCGATGCCTATCGTGGAGGGCTGTCTCAAGAGGCTGGAGATCATCCGTGGACCGGAGGGAGACCGTCTGCGCGAGAAACTCTGGACAGTTACCCGCGCCCTGCAGAACGGATTCCGCGAGAGAGGCTTCGATATCGGACTTGCCCAGGCCTGCGTTACGCCTGTCTTTATTCACGGTACTGTGCCCCAGGCCACCAATATGCTCGTGGATCTCAGGGAGAACTACAACCTGTTCTGCTCAGTGGTCGTATATCCAGTCGTGCCCAAGGGCGTGATCATGTTCAGGATCATTCCTACCGCCGCTCACTCGCTGGAAGATGTAGAGTACACTCTCAACGCATTCTCCGAGGCCAAGAAGAAACTCGACGCCGGAGAGTATGACGGAGACAATATCCAGGACAGGGCTATAATGTAGCCTGTCCCTGATGTACCGCAACCAACGGTACGAGTAACCTGATAAGGCCGACCCAAAAGGGTAATTTCTGCGTTACGCTTGAAATTTCTCCTTTTGGGTCACCCTATAGTTATATTAAAAACAGTCAGATGGAACAACACAATTTTCTTAGAGATCCGAAGATATACCTTTCGCTTCTGATAGTGCTGGTCGTGACCGTCCTGCTGTTCCCTGAGGAGGGAAAGTTCAAGTACAACTATCAGAAAGGCCGTCCGTGGGTATATGAGACGCTGCTGTCCCCCATAGATTTTCCCATACTCAAGACAGATCAGGAACTGCTGAGGGAAAAGGAGGAGAAGGCTTCCGAGGTGATACCGTACTTTGATTACGACAACACTGTCGCCAACCTTCAGATACGGCGTCTGCGCACGCTGCACGGCAAGAACGGGATTGACGACCACGTGCTGTATTATATCATGGAGTCCCTGTACAATATCTACACCGTGGGTATATTGCCGCCGATGGACAATATGTCTACCGTGGGCACAATAGTGGTGCAGACGGATAAACGGGCACAGGAAAGACCTATAGCAGAGGTATATACTCCGAAGAAGGCCGAAGGCTACATGAAGTATTATCTTTCCGTCAGCTTCCCGTCTTATGACGCTGATTCCCTGTACGCGGCCTATCATGTCTCCGAGTATATAGTTCCCAATCTGACATATGACCAGGACAAGACCAACCTGTTTCACAAGGAGGCGGTGGACTATATCTCCCCGACAAAGGGCATGGTCTACGCAGGTCAGCTGATTGTCTCCGAAGGGGAGATTGTCACTGCCGAGATAGAGCAGCTGTTGGACTCGTTCAAGCAGGAGTACGAGCTGACTTACGGATATGCTGAGTCCGTATTCGGAGTCGGAGTCGGGCATTTTATACTGTGCCTGCTCATAGCGGCTTCCCTGTTCGCCGTAGTGTACTATACCAAGAAGGATGTCCTGGAGAAACGCAAGACTTTCTATTTTATCCTGACGCTGTACGTGCTGATGTTTGTGCTGACGGTCATTATACGCGGATTCAATCCCGATTACCTCTTCATAGTGCCTTATTCCGTGTTCGCGATATATCTGACGATGTTCTTCAAGAGCAGATATGTGTTCCCGCTGTACGCGGTAATGCTTCTGCCGCTCATGCTGCAGACGGGCAGCGGAGTACAGCTCTATTTCATGAACCTGGCGGGAGGTATCATCTCGATTATCTCGTTCAAATATTTCAACAAGGGCTGGTCGCAGTTCCTCAATTCGCTGTTCATATTTCTCGGCCTGTTCCTTACTTACATGGGATTCCTGCTGTCCGGAGACGGAACGCTCTCGCTGTTCGACGGAAGAGAGGTGTTCAGGTTGGCTGTCAATTCCCTCCTGGTGATAGCGGCTTATCCGGTGGCGTTTATTTTCGAGAGACTGTTCTCGTTGGTATCGCATTTCCGTCTGGTGGATCTGTCGGACACCAATGTCAAGCTGCTCCGGGAACTGGCTCAGAAAGCCCCCGGTACTTTCCAGCACTCTCTTCAGGTGGCCAATCTGGCATCGGAAGCGGCCCGCGAGATAGGAGCCGACATGACACTGGCCAGAGTGGGCGCACTGTATCATGATATCGGGAAGATGAAGAATCCGCAGTGCTTTGTGGAGAATGCTCCGGCCGGATTCAATTATCACAAGGGACTGTCGCCGGAAGAAAGTGCCCAGCAGATAATCCGTCACGTGGATGACGGTGTGGACATAGCCCGCAGGCACAAGCTGCCGGAGGTGGTGATTGACTTTATCCGCACCCATCATGCCCGTTCGCTGACATTCTATTTCTACGCTCAGTACTGCAATGCCGGAGGAGACCCTGAGAACAAGGAACCGTTCATGTATCACGGTGAGCTGCCCAGGAGCAAGGAGCAGGTCATAGTGCTGATGGCGGACGCAGTGGAGGCGGCATCCCGCTCGTTGAAAGATTATACGCCGGAAAGTATCTCGAACCTGGTGGATTCGATAACCGGCAAACGTCTGTCTGACTCCCAGCTGGTTGAGGCTGATATATCGATAAAGGACATCGAGATAGTCAAGAGGATGTTCAAGGAGCGTCTGGAGCAGGTGTATCACGAGCGCATTGCCTATCCGACGATTAAAAAATCTTGATTCGGTACGTTTTTTGCGTATCTTTGCAGTCGTAAACGGGGATGTTTTGGTTTTGACAGCACAAGACATCGGACTGTAAGCATACCGGGGTTGGCAACCCACCCCGTCATCAAGGTTCCGAAGCCATAACTGGCAACAACAACTATGCACTCGCTGCGTAAGTAAACCAGGTTTACTACCTTAATCGCGGTCGCCCAGGGCGATAGCGACGAGTATCCCGCCGGGCTTTCCGCCTGCTATGTCCGGCATACGGGGTATCATTAAAGCGGGATGCGGCCGTGGATTCTCCTAAAGCGGTCTAAGAATCAGGAGATAAGGCGGTGATGGCGTGTCTGTCCGCAGTCACCGTCCGACAACCAAAGACAGAATAAGTATGTAGAAAGCACTCGGGTGCTGTGTTTGGACGGCGGTTCGAGTCCGCCCATCTCCACAAAACGGATACGTAAAACAAAAAAGCAGGGAGGCACGTACCTCCCTGCTTGATGTTATGCAGCATCTCGTTAAAATGCAAGCCAGCTGGTACCTGAATGATCACTGATGTTTATGATGATATTACTGTAGGTTATATTAATGTCGTTATTATTAGGATCTTTACCGGAAATAACAATGTCGCAGGTAGCATTAATGGTCCATTGATCGGGTTTTTCTATATTTGTTTGAGTAATCGTAACGGTACCTTCGTTAATGGTAGCGTAATCGCCTCCATTGTATCCTGCTGATTTACAGTGATAATAAACGACACCGTATGCCGTAGGATATGCTTCAGGATATAAACAGCCAGGATAGAAAGTGTAGGCCTCGCCAGTTGTGGCACAGGTGTAAGTTCCGCTGATATCGTCTGTTGATCCAAGGCCTCCATGTAATAAATCAAGGAAGACTGCAGGACCTTCAAATTGGTATGTGGGAGCTATAGTTATGTGCCAGCAGTCAGCATATAAGTAAGCATATGCATTTACATCTCCATCGTATGTTAGATTTACTGCTCCGCTGACATTAGAACCCGGTGTAGGCATTCTCTGTCCGTTGAGATCAATCTCGTTGGCCGCATTGAAAGAAATTTCCACATCTCCTTGTAGAATAAGTGTGCCGGATACAGTATTGCCGTTTACGGACAGTGTACCGCCTTTAACATCTGTGTCGGCGTATGTGTTGTTATTATAAACGAAGCTTTCGTATGCTCCAAGGATTATATCTCCGGCCTCAACTTGAGTTTCGTTATCCCTTACTATGAAGTTGAACTCTTCATCTGCGAAACTTATAACTCCGTTGTTGAAATTAAGACCGGCATATAGATTAAGCGTAGCGACGTATCCCGTACCCTCTGCATCGTTTATTTCTAAGTTAATGTTGTAGATGTTTCCTACAACAGGGGTGTATCCGTAGTCAACAACTTTCAGTGTCGGAGCAGCCATTGTTGTTGATTCAGGGAAATTAGGATCAGGGACGGTATAATCCGTTACAGTGATATCTCCTGTGTATGATACTGTGTATCTTGCTCTGGTTACATTGCCTTCGTAGTCTTCAGTCTCGGTTGTTACATCCATGAATATCGCGCCGTTTTCATCAATGGTAAGCTCTCCGTCTGAAACGGAAACATGTGACCAGTTTACAGAAGACTCGGTCACGCAGAAAGTGTTCTCAATATCTGCATCCTTGCTGAATCGGTAGGTTCCGGCAGGTACTCCAGTATGATCCTCGGATTTAGAGTAGATGTCAAAATTGAATCTGTTCTCGTATCCCCAATTGTTGGGAGAATTTACTGTGAGATTGTAATAATGGTTTTGGGTTCCGTTTGTTGTACCATAATAATTTAGTGCGGCTTCTGTTACTGGAACTTCTGTGGCTGTAAGATCTCCGGGATCATAAGGATTCTCCTCATCGCCTTCATCGGGGAGGGGATACTCCTGGTCGCCTTCAAAGCCGGGCTGAATAGTAACATCTATGTTGATCTCTGTTCCTGTCTGCTCGGGAAGGATGTTTCCTTTGAGATTGGTACGGTAGTTGCGCTGTACAGGTACATTGTTGACAGAGATGGGTTCAAGTCCTAGTGTTCCCTCTGTCTCGAATGTTACATCAACGAGTGTCTGATCCTCAGCATCTGGATCTGCGAAGATGTAGTCGAATGTAAGATGTCTCTCTCCGGCATTTGTGGCAGTGGTATTTGCGAATGCCGTAAAGTCAACAGGTGCGAGTGTCGCTGTCTCTGTTCCGCGTGTGCCGTCAATGGCATTGAAAGTTGTAGGGGCTTTGGCGAAAGTGACTTTCACAGCTTCTGCATCCAGATTTGTGTTGATACCGGTAGTTGAGATGAAATTTACCTGGCCGAAAGGACGCTTCAGATCGAATGACATGGAAGCCTCGACGGCTTTTGTCTCGCTGAGGAAGAATGCATCCATCTGGTCGTTATTGTTTTTAAATGCATTCTCGGCATAGGTGATGGCGCTGAGATCTGTTGTGATGTAGTTGAGGTCGGTAGCCAAGTCAGCAGCATCGGCCACATGGTCGGCCCAGAATACGAATTTGTAGCTGCTTCCGATAGTAAGTGTGGCTGTGAAGTCAGCTGAGTTATTCGTTACGGCTACTGTCTGGCGTGAGCCGACTATCTGGCCCTGGCCATCATAAATTTCAAGGATACAGCGGTTGATCTCGCTGGCGTTACCCGGATCGGCATTGCTCTTTACGAGCTGATTGTCAGGAACGAGGACGGAGATGGATACATCCTGTAATACGCCCCCGTTGAGTACTTCCTCTCTCTGGCAGGATACTAAAGAGAGTGTCAGGGCTGCTGTCATAAGCAGGCTTGTAAGAATGTGTTTTCTCATAATAGTTTGAAATTTAGTTAATGAATGTTGATTTCCTGTATTGTGTTATAGATTTAGGTCAATGTTGATTTCGCCCTCGAAGTCGGGGTCGAGATTTACACCCGGTTTTTTCTCAGTGGTCAGGTACTTGCCTCGGATGACAGTAGTCTGGCCTTTGTATATTCCGGCGTTCAGGCCCGAGTAGGTGTTGATGCACTCTCCGGTTGTACGATCATAAAGACTAAGGGTGATGCTTACTTCCGTGTTGTCACCGTTGACAAATACGTAGTCGTAACCCATCAGCACCTCATCATTCTCAAGAGGGATGAGGTCTGAGACGAAGCCGACACCGGTTTCGGATTTATTGGGCTGGCCGGTGAGGACGTTATATCCGGTGGGGAAATACATCGCGTACTCCCAACGTACTTCGTAGTTCTGCCAGAAGTCGTCTTCGGCCGCCATGGCCCTGAATCCGTTTTTGTCAATAAACTCCGGCGCGTCCTCGGATATCACCTCGACCCTTCCCACAGGGGCGGTAAGTATCCCGCTTACGCTGTCTGAACCGAACCATTTGTCATGTGCCAGCTCTATGTCCATGCGGAGGTCGTAACATTCTTTCATGGGGCAGGAACCTGCGTTTCCGTTTTCTGAGAATACGATGTTGCTGAGGTCTGAAAGGTCATAGACGCATCCGCTTCCGTCCTCACTTTCAGTGCGTGCTGCGAAAGCTGCAAGGCGGTATGTGCCGGCATGGACCTTTTCGGTGAGTGTTACTGATGCTGTTCCGCTTTCTGCGACAGGAGCACTTATCTCGCGGCGGAAGACGGTGTCTCCTCCGAACTCATCTTTGTAAAGTTCTATGACAAAATATGCGTATCCTGCGGATGACATGCTCTTGGACACAGCAGATGCCGCTGTTACAGAGGGGTCGGTGCTCAATTCGATAGTCAGTTCTATCTCTGTGGGATCCACGGCATGGCCGTCTTCGGGATACTCTTTGACGCATGCTGTCATTGCCAAAAGGCTCATCGCCGTAAAGGCAGCGAAAAGAACTGTATTGGAAATTATTGTTTCTTTTGTTGTTCTCATAGTCAAGCCCTCCTATAATTTATAGATCAGGGATATTCCCAGACGGGTTATTCCAAAGTAATTGAGCGTGGCCTCATTGTAGGAGACACCGTTCTCTATATTGTAGAATGTCTCGTATCTTGACCACAGATATCCGATACCTATGTTGAACTCCATTCCCCAGTGTTTGGAGAACTTAAGAGCGTAGCCGTAGTCAATGCCTCCTCCCCAGGCTCCGTTGATGTCCTGGAAACGCTGGGTGTCGTTTACGGAGATATTGAACATACCGCCTGTGGCATGTATGCCGAAAAAGTGACCTGTCATATCAGGTTTCAGCCAGTATCTTGCGGAAGGCTGTACAGCGAAGATTCTGAACCGATACGTCGGTGCAATGGTGTATGGGCTGTACATGACAGGAATGTCCAGAGACCAGTGGTCTGATAGTCTGACCTCGACACCAAGGTTCGCGACAACAAGTGCCCAATAGGGGATATTGGTCTTCAGCCAGACTTTGGAGCCCTCCCATGTCATCTCTTTTCTGACAGGAGTGGTGCTGATTGCAACGGTAGCCGGTTCTGAATACGCAGCAGTGTCAATATCTTCGCTTACTTCAGCGGCAGTGGTCTCCGGTGCGAAAGCATCCGTTTCTTCCACAATTTCCTCTTCTTCTAATGCAGTCTTCTGCCCTGCTGGCATGGGGGCTGCGGTCTCCTGTTCTTCTGCTTTACAGAAAAGATAGGCGGAGGCATATCTCATATCGGAGAAAAATTGATCACGCATATATACGAATGACCGGCCGTAGTAAATCTCCATCAGCTGTTTTTTCCTTCCGTCAACAACATGATTGTCTGAGTCGAAGATCCAGAGTGGAGTGTCGGTAATGGTTTTGACAACTATGTCTCCTTTCGGCGTTCCGGGATCTTCGCGGACAAGTGCGGCAAGCATGTTCCAGTCAATGCCGGCCTCAGTTATCGTTACAAGTCCTGCAGGAATGCCTGAGTGCTTGATGATATAGTCACGCAGGTTTTCAGCACGTCTGAGGGCGGTAGCGGTACAACTGACATTGGTCCCGATAAGGCATGACGAACCGGAAATCGTTACTTGCTGCAGTCTGCCGTCGTTATAAGATGACTTGACGGATTCAATAAACTGCTCCAGATCACCGGACGCGGAATTGCCGCTTACTGTGGAAGAATTGAAATCAAAGCGAATGATGACTGAATCGCAGGGTGACATTTGCCCGTAGGCGGGAAAAATAAAGGCTGCGAGACCTAATACAGATGTTAGGAATTTTAGTAGTTTCCCTTTACCCATAAGTGGTTAAGTTTAGTTAAACAAGTTTGTTGCAAATATAAGAAATAAAACAATATGTTGTAATAGTTTTCTAAAAAAACTAGAATGTTGGGAAATAGCTGATGCTTTTGATTATGGAGGATAGACCTATGAGGAGGATTGCGCTTCCGGATATGCGGGTAAGGATGCGGAGCTGGCCGAGGGTGATGCGGTCGCGGAATATGCTGATCAGCCATGTTGTCAGAAACCATGTGCTGCCGGAGCCGAGGGCGACGCCTGTCCATTCGCACAGCATGACATTGACGCGGTCAGTGTCTATTCCGATAAAAGTAAACAGCCACAGCATACATACCAGAGTGCCTGGGTTGGTTACGGATATCAGGAACCCGTTCAGGAATTCCTGAGTGTGTTTTGCCGGACTGACGGCCTTGGAGCTCAGAACTTCAGGATTTCGTACTTTGTGCCGGCTGACTATCAGATTTATACCTGTGAAACAGATGATAAGGCCGCCAGCCAGCAGCACCCAGTGCTCATGCGCCTCTATGAATCCGCTGATGAATGAAAGGGCGAAGAGGGCCAGGGCAGAGTACAGAGTGTCGCTGGCAGTGCCGCCCAGACCGACGGACAGCCCGGACCACCGTCCGCGTGCCAGAGTGCGCGGGATGCACAGCAGTCCGAGCGGTCCTACCGGTATGGAGACTATGATCCCGACAATCAAACCTTTGATCAGCCCTATAATCATATCGCAGTTTCTCCGCAAAAGTAATGAAATATCAGCAGTCAAAGGGGAAAATTTGATTATATTTGTTGTTTGTAACAAATACGGACAGTAAATGGCTATGGATAAAAGGACTGCTATCTTTCCCGGGTCTTTTGACCCGTTTACCTTGGGACATATGGATGTGCTGCAGTCGGCTCTCAATCTGTTTGACAGGATATATGTGGCAGTGGGATACAACCACCTAAAGCGCGGTTTTCTGTCACCTCAGACAAGAGTGCGCCTGATAAATGATGCCGTGCGTCCTTTGGTGGATGCCGGGGCAGACATAGAAGTGCTGTCATACACAGGCCTGACAGTAGACTTGTGCCGGGAGAAGGGAGCGGATTTCATAGTCCGCGGATTGAGAACCACTACGGATTTTGAACTGGAGTCCGTCATAGCACAGGCCAACCGCAAGATGAGCCCGGGGATAGTTACTGTCTTCATCCCGGCTTCCCATGCTTATTCGTTTATCTCATCAACAGTGGTACGGGATGTGATCGTCAACGGCGGTGATGCGGCACCGTTTTTGCCGTCCAATATAGACATTAACAAGTATATAGACTGATTATGAACAGAGTGAAGATATTAACCGGTTTCGTCGCAATCTGCCTGACGCTCTGCGCGGTGACGGATATGTATGCCGCAGCCCAGACGGATACTCTGTCAGGCGGCACCTCCATGACTCAGGAAGATATCAATATGGTCATGAGTGTCTTTGACGGTCTGCAGCCATATGAGATTATCGGCAAGGCGGACGGATTCATCATGACTGGAAAGAGCGATGAGGAGATTGCGCAGATAGCCTACTATATATATAGGTATTACCGTGATTCCAGGATAATGGGTTACGACGAGATAGCTATATATGTGGCGGACAATTACTTTCTGAACGGGAGATATCGGCTCGCTGATGAGGATGCACGTCTGGAGATGAGGCTTTTTGCAGATGCCAATAGGAGGTCTCTGATAGGTATGGACGCAACTGTGCTGACGATGCAGGATCCTGCCGGCAATGAAGTCATGTTCCCGGAAGGGGATCAGGATTATTCCATATTGTATTTTTACGATGACGAGTGCCCCGGGTGTCAGCGGATGACTCCTACACTCATGCAGTATCTTCTCCAGTGTGACAGAAATATCAATTTTACTGTGTATATGGTCTATACGCAGGATGATATGGAAAGATGGACGGACTATATAGCGAAGGTGATACATCCGTTCAGCCTGCCGGACAATGTGACGCTTGTCAACCTGTGGGATCCGGAGATGAAGTCGGATTTCCTCACGGCTTACGGAGTGATATCCACACCGAAACTCTTTCTGGTAGACCGGAACGGCAAGATTATCGGCCGGGAACTTACACCGACCGCTCTGTCGCAGGTGGTGGAACTCTATGAGAGTCAGATGACCGCGACTGAAGAGCTCCTTGAGCGGATATTCTTGCCGATGGCCAATACTTCCGATACCACGGAGGTGGTGGAGACCATAGACACGTTCTTCGAGGACTCCAAGGACAATCCTGAGTTCTTCCATGAGATATTCTATACTCTTTATCAGTACCTGAAGACCAGCCCGAGCTACACGCTTCAGCAGGGTGCGGCTTATCTGGCGAACAAGTACATCGCAGGGATGCCTGAACTGTGGGAGACAGTGGAGTTTACGGACAAGGGCGTGAGCCACGGAAGTGTTATACGGGCCGATTACTCCTCTGTAAGTGAATTCATAGACCAGACGGCTCTGGCTGTTCTGATGTTCTACCGCAATCCTCTGGACAGACCGGCATCAGACCTGGAGCTTCGGACACCGAAGAACAAGAAGCAGTCCATATATGACCTGAAGGCCAGATATACAGTGCTGTACTTTTACGACATGAACTGTGCTTTGTGTAATGCAGTCTCGGAGGAGGTGGACAAGATTCAGCGTCAGTACGATCTCTCAGAGGTGTGTGTCGCGGCTATATATACCGGAAAGGACAATAAGTGGAAGAAATATGTCAAGGGGCAGGACCGTGCGTGGACGGATCTGTGGGACAGAAAGAGAGAGTCCGGGATGTTCGACAAATACGAGCTTATGGATGTTCCGGCCATATATCTGCTGGATGAAAACAAAGTGACGCTGGCCAAGGATATCAATCCGGATGTCCTGAGTGCTCTGCTGGAGTATTATCTTACATCGGAGGAACAGGAGTAATTATGCTGGAGGAGCTGCTGAAGGGACTTATAGTAGGAATCTGCGCGTCGGTGCCGCTCGGACCGATAGGAGTGCTGTGCATACAGCGGACACTGAGCAAGGGGCGTAATTCCGGCTTTATCACCGGGCTGGGAGCTGCGGTGTCCGATACCTTTTTTGCAGCGATAGCTCTGCTCAGTCTGTCTTTCGTCCAGCGTATCCTGTCGGACTATCAGGATATAGTCATGATAGTAGGAGGATTGATCGTGGGTGCTTTCGGTGTGAAGCTCTTTATGACCAACCCGATAAAGCAGATTAAGCGCATAAAGTCCGGAGACAAGCGGTATTGGCAGGACTTCTTCTCCACTCTGCTTATGACGGTGAGTAATCCCGGAGCGTTCTTCCTGATGCTGGGACTTTTCGCCTTTATCGGTATCGACGGAGGTGACGGCAACGGAGCGTACAATATCATAGCCTCGGCTCTTGCCGGTGTGTTCATCGGGGCCACAATGTGGTGGTATGCCTTGTCTACGTCAATCAATATGTTCAGAAACAAGCTGCGTCTCAGGCAGCTCATGATGATAAACAGAGTGGCGGGCGTGGCGATAATGGTACTCGGAGTGATCTCTATCTTCGAGGGCCTGTACCGTATACTCTTCGTGCTGTGATTCTGTGCGGTAATGTTCCGCTTACCATACAATCGGGGTTTTCCCCTGCGATACCAGGTATTCGTTGGCTTTGGAGAAATGCCGGCATCCGAAGAAGGCTCCCCGGGCCAGGGGTGATGGATGGGCCGCTTCCAGCACCAGGTGCCTGGAGTTGTCGATAAGCAGTCTCTTGCTTCTGGCATAATTGCCCCACAGCATGAATACAAGTCCGTCCTTTTTGTCGGAAAGGGTCTTGATGACGGCATCGGTGAAGGTCTGCCATCCTATATTGCTGTGCGAGGTCGGAGCTCCAGCCCTGACGGTAAGCACCGAGTTGAGCAGGAACACTCCCTGCCCGGCCCATCTTTCCAGATTGCCGCTGGCTGGAGCAGGCGTTCCGATATCATTGGATATTTCCTTGTAGATGTTCTGCAGCGACGGAGGCAATGCCACCCCGTCCTGTACGGAGAAAGACAGTCCATGGGCCTGACCGGGGCCATGATAGGGGTCCTGACCGAGTATGACGACTTTCACCTGTTCAAAAGGTGTAAGCCGGAATGCATTGAAGATAAGCGGGCCGGGAGGGTAGATGGTCTTTCCTTCCCGTTTCTCCTGATGCAGGAAAGCGGCAATCCGGGAGAAGTATTCCTTGTCGAATTCTTCCCGAAGCACCGCTTTCCAGGATTCTTCTATTTTTACGTCCATCAGCTGAAGATATATTTTAGTACTTCCGAGATATTGTCCACGTATACAAAGTTCAGACCTTCAATATATACGGGCTTGATATCCTTGATGTCCTTCTCGTTCTCCTTGGACAGGATGATGGTATGGATGCCGGCCCGTTTGGCAGCCAGTATCTTTTCCTTGATGCCGCCGACAGGCAGAACCTTGCCTCTCAGGGTCATCTCGCCGGTCATCGCAATGCCGCTGCGGACCATTTTCCCGGACAGGGCGGAGGCCATGGAGCTTACCATCGTGATACCTGCGGACGGGCCGTCCTTGGGTATTGCCCCTTCCGGAACGTGGATATGAATATCGTGTTTCATAATATCCTCGGTCGTCAGGCCTATCAGGTCCGGATGGGCTTTCAGGTACTGGAACGCTATCGTCGCGGATTCCTTCATCACGTCTCCCAGGTTACCGGTGGTGGAAAGCACTCCCTTGCCCTCGCTTACCGAGCACTCTATGAACAGTATCTCGCCGCCGTTCTCAGTCCAGGCCAGTCCGGTCACGACTCCGGGCGCCTCATTGCCTTTCTGCAGGTCGTGGAAGTTGGTCGGCAGTCCCAGGAACTCGGAGACTATGGCCGGAGTGACGCTGATGCTCTTTGTCTCGCCCGTCGCAATTTTCCTGGCGGAGACCCTGGCTATTTTCGCAATCTGTCTGTCAAGCCCTCTGACTCCCGACTCGCGGGTGTACTCGTCTATGATCTTCTCTATGGCCGGTCTGGAGAACTTCACCTGGCTCTTTTTCAGACCGTGTGCCTCAAGCTGCTTGGGGATAAGATAGCCCTGTGCGATGCATACTTTCTCCTCGGCCAGGTAGCCGGATACGGAGATCATCTCCATACGGTCCCGGAGTGCGGGATGTATGGTGCTTATATTGTTGGCAGTCGTGATGAACAGTACCTTTGACAGGTCGTAGTCGATGTCGAGGTAGTTGTCGTGGAAAGCATTGTTCTGCTCCGGGTCCAGCACTTCCAGCAGTGCGTATGAGGGGTCTCCCTTGTAGTCCTGACTGACCTTGTCTATCTCGTCGAGGACTATTACCGGATTGGAACTTCCGGCCCGGTTGATGCTCTGGAGTATACGGCCAGGCATAGCTCCTATGTAGGTTCTTCTGTGTCCCCTTATCTCCGACTCGTCGTGCAGGCCGCCGAGAGAGATTCTCTGGTATTTTCTGCCCAGTGCCTTGGCAATGGACTTTCCGAGGGAGGTCTTTCCGACTCCCGGAGGGCCGTACAGGCAGATGATGGGGGACTTCATGTCTCCTTTGAGTTTCAGCACTGCAAGATACTCGATAATCCTTTCCTTGACAGTCTCCAGACCGTAGTGGTCTTTGTCCAGCACTTTCTGGGCGTGCTTGAGATCCAGATTGTCCTTGGTCGTCTCGTCCCAGGGCAGATCCAGTATGAACTGGATGTACTGGTACTGGATATTGTAGTCAGGAGAATTCGGGTTGGACCTCTCTAGTTTGCGGACCTCACTCTCGAAGGCTTTGGCGGCATATTCCGGCCATTTTTTCTTCTTGGCCTTCTGCCTGAGCTCGTCGATGTCCTGCGCCTCGTCCATGCCGAGCTCTTCCTGAATGGTGCGCAGCTGGTTGTTCAGATAGTATTCCCTCTGCTGCTGGTCCATCTCGGTGCGGACTTTTTTCTGAATGTCGTCTTTCAGCTTCAATATCTCCACCTGACGGTTGAGCATTTCCACCAGTTTCATGGCGCGGATCTTTATATTGCCTTCCTCCAGCAGCTTGATCTTCTCCATGGGATCCTCCAGTTCCATGCTTGAGGCGATGAAGTTGATCAGGAACTCGTCGCCTTCAAGATTCTTGATGGCGAAGGATGCCTCCTGGGGCAGGTGCGGGGAGAGCTTGATGATATGCAGGGCCAGGTCCTTGACAGAGCCTGTAAGGGACTTCATCTCCCTGTCATTCTTCTTGGGCTGTGTCTCTTCCAGATACTGGACCCTGGCGAACATATACGGCTCGGATGCCGTCTGCTCGATGGCTTTCAGCCTTTTCAGGCCCTGAAGGATAGCCGTGACAGTGCCGTCGGGCATTTCGATTATCTTGATAATCCTGGCAAGCGTACCTATATTATATAGGTCTATCAGAGAAGGATCCTCCACGTTCACATCCCTTTGTGAGATGGCGCCCAGAATCTTGCCCGAGCCGTAGACATCCCTGACCAGTTTTATGGATTTTTCCCTTCCTATGGATATAGGGGTGACAGTGGACGGAAACAGCACCGCATTGCGCAGGGCAAGTATCGGCAGTGTCTCCGGCAACTCGCTGTCGTTCAGCTTTTGTACGGAATCGATATTGACTACCGGGAGAATGTTCACTTCTCCGATTCCCGCACTGAATACATCTTCTATTTTCTGTCTCATAATTTCTCAATTTAAGTTCTGTCAGTCGCAGAGTGCCATTCTGTCATATATGGTATTCCCATACTTAGGCAAAATAAGCAGTATTCGTATTGTCAATCATTGTGCCAAAATCTTTTATGTAAAAAACTGCAATAATTTTTTGTATTTGTAAAAAATAAGAATACTTTTGCAGTCTGAATTTTGCAGAACTGATTACTAATAACATAAATATAACAAAAGATGACAAAAGCTGATATTGTAAATGAAGTAGCAAAGGCTACAGGACTTGAAAAACTCAGTGTGCAGAGAGTTATTGTGGCTTTTATGGATACAGTCAAGGACTCTGTTTCCAAGGATAACAGCGTTTATCTTCGTGGTTTCGGCAGCTTTACGGCCAAGAAGCGTGCTCAGAAGACAGCCCGCAACATCTCCAAGCAGAAAACAATTGTGATTCCCGAGCACTATATCCCTGCTTTCAAGCCTTCCAAGACTTTCCTGAATTTAGTTAAGACCAACATTAAAAAATAATTTTTGCTATGCCTAGCGGAAAAAAGAGAAAAAGACATAAAATGGCTACGCACAAACGTAAAAAACGTTTGCGCAAGAACAGACATAAAAAGAGATAGCGGCCATTATTAGCTACATTAAATCTAAAGCGTTGATGAACCGCTTTAGATTTTTTTTTTAAGTAAACATGGATAGAAATCTGATAATAGATGTAAACTTAAAGGAGACTGTGATAGCTCTGCTTGAGGACCACCGTCTGGTGGAGCTCAACAAGGAGCAGAATACCGAGAGGGCATTTTCTTTGAGAGATGTGTACCTGGGGAAGGTAAAGAAGCTCATTCCCACGCTGAATGCAGCTTTCGTAGACATAGGGGACAAGAAAGACGCATTCGTCCATTATCTGGATCTGGGACTTAATTTCAAGGCATTTGACTACTTTGCCAAACAGATAAACCCTAACCGGGATTTCAAAACCTTTTTCTCAACGGTAGAAATTAATAATATTCTGGAGAAGGAGGGGAAGATAGAAAATGTACTCAAGCCGGGGCAGCCGATAATTGTGCAGATTGTAAAGGAGCCTATATCGACGAAGGGCTCCAGGTTGACCGGAGAGATTTCCATCGCCGGGCGCAATCTGGTCCTGCTTCCGTTCGGGGATAAGATAAGCGTGTCGCAGAAGATATCCTCCAAGGAGGAGAAGAAGCGTCTGGAACGTTTGATGTACAGTATACTGCCCGCCAATTACGGGGCGATAATCCGCACTGCGGCGGAAGGGAAGAATGCCGCTGTGCTGGATGCGGAACTGCGCCTGCTTGTCAGAAAATGGGAAGAGTCCTGGCCCAAGATGGCATCACGTAAGATGCCGCAGCTCCTTTTTAAGGAAAACAGCAAGACCACTACGATCCTCAGGGATCTGTTGAACGATACATTTACCAATATTTACGTCAATGACGAGTCCGTGTACCACGAGGTACGCGAGTATATTTCCACTATACTGCCCGATCACGAGAAGATAGTCAAGCTGTATAAGGGGCATGAGCCTATTCTGGATCACTTTGATGTGACCAGGCAGATAAAGTCCTCTTTCGGGAAGGTTGTGCCCATGCGGCAGGGAGCATATCTGGTCATCGAGCATACCGAGGCCATGCACGTGGTGGATGTCAACAGCGGAACCCGCGTCAAGACGGGGAAGGACCAGGAGCAGAACGCCTATGATGTAAACTGCGTGGCGGCGGAGGAAATATCCCGACAGCTGAAGCTCAGGGATATGGGCGGCATCATCATCGTGGACTTCATAGATATGGACACCAACGAGCATAAGAACGCCCTGCACAAAAAGATGCAGGAGCTTATGGAGAATGACAGGGCGAAGCACAATATTCTTCCCCTGACTAAGTTCGGACTCATGCAGATAACCCGCCAGCGTGTCCGTCCTGCCACCGAGATTGAGACGATGGAGACCTGCCCTGCCTGCAACGGTACCGGCAAGATATCCTCCAGCATACTTATTGATGAGAATATAGAGAGGCAGCTGGCCTATTATGTGAAGGAAAAGGGAGAGAAGTCATTCCACCTTACCGTAAATCCTCTTGTGGAGGCATATCTGACAAAGGGGATGTTCAGTTCTATAATCAAGAAGTGGCGTAAGAAGTACGGAGTGGCTATCTCGATATCGGCTTCCGAGGACATGGCCATACTTGACTTTGTGTGGGCGAAAAAAAATGGAGATAAATTGTCTTGATAGTCAGAGGCTTTAAAATTTAGTTAAAAAAATTTTTCAAAAAAGTTGCAAAAAAATTTGGTGGATAAAAAAAGTCGCCATATCTTTGCACCCGCTTTCGGAAAGGAACGGTGATGATGACAAAGCGAAGGGAGTTCCGAGAGACCTTAAAGTTGATTGAAATATTGAAGAACAAGTACAACAAGTACCAAGAAAAGAGTAGCGTTAATTTCTTTGAAATTAGAGCAATGTCAGGACAAGCTGGAATTATGAAATATACAATGAAGAGTTTGATCCTGGCTCAGGATGAACGCTAGCGGCAGGCTTAACACATGCAAGTCGAGGGGCAG
>CALVDG010000022.1 GCA_944326255.1 uncultured Bacteroidales bacterium | reverse complement strand
AAAGCGGTCATTTTGTGGCTCAGGGAGAGGCTTTCAAGCTCAGCACGGATGTGATGACGGTCTTCTGTGACGGGCAGGTCAAGTGGATCTATGATACGGTGAATGAGGAAGTGACTATATTTCCGCACGATGTGGCCTCGGTGGATCCGGCGGAGAATCCGTTTGCGGTGCTGAGCAAGGCGGACGCTTCCATGTACAGTTTCAAAGGGGGAACTGATACGGACAAGGCCGGGGACGGTTCCGTACAGTATGTCATCAATATGGTGCCGAAGGACAAAGGACTGTCATTCACGTCCCTTAGGATAACAGTTACCGCAGATACATTCCTGCCCTGTGCCGTAACATATGCGAGCCGCACAGGGGACAGATATGAACTTCAGATAGTCTCCGTCAGCTCTGTGGAGGCAAGACCGTCGGAATACTTCGTTCCGTCAAAGGAGCTGATGGACGATCCGGATATCTATATTACCGATATGCGCTAGCGGCTACAGCAGCCCGGCCTTCTCAAAGACTTCATTTATGGACGGATAGGTCTGTCCGGCGTATTGTCTGATCTCCCCGGCCGGCACCCATGCGGTCTGTGTGATACCCTCTTCGGTCTGAGGCCTGGTGGGCGCACTGCTGCTGACGCTCATTGAGTACCAGTAGGTGTGCTTGAGTACGAACTGTCCGTCCCGGTGATATGTGTGGTCTGTAACGCATATCAGTTCTCCAAGTTCCGGGGCAGGGATTCCGCATTCCTCCATGACCTCTCTGACAGCATTCTCGGCTGTGCTCTCGCCTTTCTCCCGTTTTCCTTTGGGCAGGTCCCACAGGCCGTTTCGGAATATCAGCAGATACTGCCCTCTGTCATTGCCGACAAGTCCTCCGGCCGCATCTACTTCCGTAAAGAGTTTCCTGAGCCTGTCGTATGTGGACTCGGGGTTGTCGCAAAGGATATAGAGTCTGGAGATTCCGGAGCCGGAGTCCATAGTACTGACCGCATCCTCAAGGACGGTGTCGCAGCCGTGGTCAATGACGATGACTGCTTCGGGGTCTTTTTCCGCCTGCTCTCCTTCCCGGCAGAGAATCAGGGCGCGCTGGTTGAAGAAAATGATTTTCATACCGCAAAATTAAGAATAAATGCCTATATTAGTGCCGTGTAATAAATATCAGTGTTATGAAAAAGTACAGATGCACGGTATGCGGATGGGTCTATGATCCAGCAGCGGGAGACCCGGATAACGGGATAGCCCCTGGAACGGCTTTCGAGGACCTTCCGGCAGACTGGACCTGTCCTCTCTGCGGAGTGGGCAAGGAAGACTTCGAGCTTGTAGATTAATTCTCAGGAAAAATTGCGAAAATCCGGGCAAATGAGTATTTTTGCGCCGGATTTTTTGATGGAATTAATAATAAAGCGATTATGAAGATTAAAAGTATTCACGGCCGCGAGATTCTGGATTCACGCGGCAATCCTACAGTAGAAGTAGAAGTGGTTCTTGAGTCCGGTATCTGCGGACGCGCGTCTGTCCCCTCCGGAGCCTCTACAGGCGAGCATGAGGCTCTCGAGCTCCGTGACGGTGACAAGAAGCGTTACGGCGGCAAGGGCGTTCAGAAGGCAGTTGAGAACATCAACAATATCATCGCCCCCGCTCTCATCGGATGGTCAGTGCTCGAGCAGCGTGCCATAGACCACAAGATGCTGGCTCTGGACGGCACCAAGACCAAGTCCAACCTCGGCGCCAACGCCATCCTCGGCGTATCCCTCGCAGTGGCTCATGCGGCTGCCAACTACCTGCATATGCCTCTTTACCGCTATATCGGCGGCACCAACACATACACCATGCCCGTCCCGATGATGAATATCATCAACGGCGGCTCTCACTCTGACTCTCCCATCGCTTTCCAGGAGTTCATGATCCGTCCTGTAGGCGCTCCCTCTTTCCGTGAGGGTCTGCGCATGGGCGCCGAGGTCTTCCACGCTCTGAAGAAAGTGCTCCACGACCGTGGACTGAGCACCGCAGTAGGTGACGAGGGCGGTTTCGCTCCCGCACTCAACGGTACCGAGGACGCTATCGAGTCCATCCTCGCAGCCATCAAGGCTGCAGGCTACGAGCCAGGCAAGGACGTTAAGATCGGTATGGACTGCGCTTCCTCCGAGTTCTACAAGGACGGTGTATACGACTACACCATCTTCGAGGGCGATAAGGGTGTCAAGAGAACATCCGACGAGCAGGTTGACTATCTGGAGAGCCTGATCAACAAGTACCCTATCGACTCTATCGAGGACGGTATGAGCGAGAACGACTGGGAAGGCTGGAAGAAGCTGACCGACCGCATCGGCTCCCGCTGCCAGCTCGTAGGTGACGACCTCTTCGTGACCAACGTAGAGTTCCTGGCCAAGGGTATCGAGAAGGGCTGCGCCAACTCCATCCTGATCAAGGTCAACCAGATCGGTTCCCTCAGCGAGACTCTCGACGCTATCGAGATGGCTCACCGTCACGGCTACACCACCGTCACCTCGCACCGCTCAGGCGAGACCGAGGACGCCACCATCGCCGACATCGCAGTGGCTACCAACAGCGGCCAGATCAAGACCGGCTCCCTGTCCCGCTCCGACCGTATGGCCAAGTACAACCAGCTCCTCCGCATCGAAGAGCAGCTGGGCGACCTCGCAGTCTACGGCTACAAGCGCATCAGATAATACGGTGCTGTTTATGAGCATAGAAGCCGGCTCTGAATTGGAGTCGGCTTCTATCGTATGTGTCGTTGTAACGGACTGTCAGTAGGAGAGCTTGATGCCGGCGAAGTAGGTGCGGGGCATACCGGGGCCGTAGATGTAGCCGGAGTCCCGGTCGGGGCCCTGGTCGAAGTCTCTCTGGTAGGAGTTGAGGATATTGCCGACTCCGGCATTGACCTGAAGTGTTATGGACTTGTATATCTTGAAGTCGTATGTGACCTTGAAGTTCAGCTCGAAGAACCTGGGGGTGACTTCAGTCCTGTTTTCCGCGATATATCCCCGATGGTGCTCCACCAGCATACGGCCGGTGTATGTCCCGCTCAGTATTAAGGACAGACCGTCAACCGGATTAACTGATGTCGTGAAGTATCCGTAGGCCTCGGGTGTCCGGAACATGCGCTTCTCCGGCTGTACGTCTCCCTCCTCGCTCCATACCCTGGCCTCCTTGTACTCCGCCTGCTGCAGGGTGAAGCCGGCCTGAATCTGCCAGATATTTTTCCATGCAAGTTTGCCTTCTATGGTGCCTCCGTATACCCTGGCACCCGATTCATTGTACCGTTCCTTTATAAGGATGCCGTTCTCAAAGCCTATGTCCCTTAGTGCGAATACATTGTTGAGACTGGTGAAGAATCCTTCCACCAGCAGGTTGCCCTGCCAGTTGCCTTTCCGCATGTACATGTCGGCCGAGACGCTGACGCTGTGCGATTTCTCCACTTTCAGGCCGTCGGCCAGGCGTATCATGGATACGGTGCCGCCCACATTGTCGATATGCAGGTCCTCGTCAAATGCCTGGGGAGCCCTGAATCCGGAGGAATAGCTTGCGCGGAGGTTGATGTCGCCGGTGGGGTTGTAGCGCAGGGTGGCGCGGGGGCTGAATACCGGGGCGTCGATGAGGTTGTGCTTGTCGAGTCTTCCTCCGATGAGGATGCCGAATTTGTCGTTCTTCCACTCATTCTGTGCAAATACGCTGGCGGTCCAGGTGTCCTGACGCATGTCCCTGCCGTAGCCTGTCATCATGTCGTGGAGCAGGTCCTGGTTGAATTCCGCACCGATGGTAAGGTCTGCGGGCATGAAGATGCACTTGTAGAAGCTGTAGTCGTACTGAGCTCCGGCGACCCAGGTGAGGTCGGTGGTCTCTCCGTAGGCGTTGGGGTCCTTGCCGGCTCCGTAGTAACTCTCCCTGTTGATGTGCTGGGCTGAGGCGAAGGCACTTACCTTGTGTCTACCGTCAGGGGAGAAATAGTCGAACTTGAGTCCTCCGGTGTTGATGCTGTGCTGTACCTGCTCGGCGATGTCGGCCTCGTGCGGGGGCAGATCCAGGCTGTTGCCTCCGCGTCGCTTCTCGCTCAGGTGGTGGTATTCGGCCGTGAGCCTGGAATGAAGTCCGGTCTTGAGGTACGAGCGGGTTCCCAGGGTCTGCGCGTTGATCATGGGCAGCTCGGTATATCCGTCACCGTCAGCGTCATAGGCATCTCTCTGGCGGTTCTGTCCGAATACAGCGATTCCGAGCTTGTAGTCGTCGGAAACAAGGGAGGCGTTGAGGGAGGTGTTGTTCTCGCCTGCGGAAGTGCCGCCGATATTGGTGTAGGTGTGCGAGAGCTGGGCACTGTTGTACAGCGGTTCCTTGGTGATGATGTTGATGGTACCGGCGATGGCCGATGATCCGAACAGGGCCGAGCCGCCTCCGCGCATGACTTCCACCCTGTCAACCATGCTCACGGGCAGCTGCTCGATGCCGTAGACGTTGGACAGGGCACTGAATACAGGCCTGGAGTCTATGAGTATCTGGGTGTACGGGCCGTCAAGTCCGTTGATGCGCACCTGCTGGAATCCGCAGTTCTGGCAGCTGTTCTCGACCCTTACGCCCGGTTGGAAAGCTATGACTGAAGATACCGTGGATGCGTTGAGGTTGTCAAACTGCAATGGAGTCATGACGTTGACTATGGTGGGGGCCATCTGTCTGGTGGTAACGCTCCTGTTGGCCGATACGACGACTCCGTCCAGCATGGAGATGTCCTCCTCGATCTCGAAGTTGAGCTCAAGAGTCACGCCTTTTTTGAGGCTGACTTCCCTGCTCTGGGACTTGTACCCCATGCAGGTCACTTCGACTGTGAAGTCGCCTTCGGGGAGGTCTTTGAGAAAATAGTGTCCGGTGGCGTCGGTGGCAGTGTACAGCATGGTGCCTTTGAGCGTGACGTTGATGTATGGCAGATGCTCTCCGGTGTTCTTATCCGTGACATGGCCTATGATATTGGCGTCTGAGCGGTCAGGGTCATTGTCGGTGCTTGATGCTTTGACGGGGAATACTGTCAGAAGTATGGTGATAAATAATGCGAGTGTTGTTATGTGCTTGTTCATATGTGTGTTATTCAAACGTTTGTGTTGCGGGCAGCGGCCGGATACAGGTATGCGTATGCCGCTGCCATGAACGCGGTGCCTTGCGGTGCGTCCGTGGTCTGTGCCGCAGCCGGTGGATGGCCGGGCAGATGTCAGGCTGTCGCAGGAGGGCCTCTCCTGTTTTCCGTTTGAATATGGCACTGGGCCGCTCCGTCCTGCACTGAGGGTACGGACAGGTCTCCGCACAGGGGCAGGAAGACTGAGGGCAGATGGCCCTGCAGGATGTTGCCGTCAACGCTGAATGTCGAGAGGATCAGTATCGTGCGGGCCGAATCCCCGTCGTGGCTGTGTCCGTCATCGGCGAAAGGATGGGAGTGTACGATCTTGCATCCGTCTATGATGTGGGCATGAGGAAACAGCGAGATGCTGCCCATGTATGCGAGAAAGAGCATGGGAAGCAGCAGCTTGACGGCGGTATGTCTTCTTATGAATTTCCTCATGGTGCGCAAAAATAAGGAAAAATCCGGAATAAAAAAGGCAGCCGTCCCAGATAGCGGGAGACTGCCTTTGTCCTGCTGTCGGCCGTATGGGTCTTAGCCGACGAAGTGGTAGTGTGGTCCGAAACGCTCGAAGGCGGCGCGGTCGAGCTCCTCCTGATGGTCGGGATGAGCGACGCTGATGATGGCCTTGGCTCTCTCCTGGAGGGACTTGCCGTAGAGGTCCACCGCACCGTATTCGGTTACGAACCAGTGGATGTGGTTGCGGGTGGTCACGACGCCGGCGCCGGAGGTGAGGACGGGAGCAATCTTGCTGACGCCCTTGTTGGTCACTGAGGGCATGGCGATGATGGCCTTGCCGCCCTTGGACATGGAGGCTCCGTAGACGAAGTCGATCTGGCCGCCTACACCCGAGTAGAACTTGGTGCCGAGGGAGTCAGCGCATACCTGACCGGTGAGGTCTACCTGAAGGGCGGAGTTGATGGCTGTTACCTTGGGGTTCTTGGCGATGACGTAGGGGTCGTTGGTATAGCCTACGTCCATCATGGCCACCATGGGGTTGTCGTCGATGAAGTCATAGACCTCCTGCGAACCCATGAGGAAGGTGGATACCATCTTGCCGCGGTCAATGCACTTCTCTGCTCCATTGATCACGCCTTTTCTGACGAGTGGCAGTACGCCGTCGGCGAACATCTCGGTGTGGATACCGAGGTTCTTGTGGTCGCCGAGCTGGGCCAGTACGGCGTTGGGAATGGCGCCGATACCCATCTGCAGGGTGGCTCCGTCCTCGATCAGGGCGGCGCAGTTGCGTCCGATGGCTGTCTCGATGGGAGAGGGCTCGGAGAAGTGTGCGGGCTCCAGTTCGGAGTCGCACTCCACGAAGGTATCAATCATCGACAGGGGGATGATGGCGTCACCCCATGCGCGGGGTACGTGCTTGTTGACCACTGCTATGACGTGCTTTGCGCATTCGACGGCGGCCAGGGAGGCGTCCACGGAGGTACCCATGGATACGTAACCGTGCTTGTCGGGGAGGGATACCTGGATCATGGCCACGTCGCAGGGCAGTACGCCGCTGCGGTAGAGTCTCTGGGTCTCGCTCAGGAAGATGGGGATGTAGTCGGCATAGCCGGCCTGTACGCTCTTGCGCACATTGCCGCCTACGAAGAATGCCTGATGGAAGAAGATTCCCTCATACTTGGCGTCGGTGTAGGGAGCGGGGCCCTCGGTGTGGAGGTGGTGAATCCTCACGTCCCTGAGTTCGCCTGCATCGCCTCTGCGGCAGAGAGCGTCGATGAGCACCTTGGGGGCTGCGGCCACACTGCTGAAATGAATATGGTCACCGGACTTCACGACCTTGACGGCCTCGTCCGCACTTACAAAATGGATATCTTTATGCATATGGTAGATTGTTGATAATTTGCTTTCCGCAAAGTTATACATTTTTCCTTATTGTTGTGATTTTTTGGGGATTCACAGAATATTTCAGTATATTTGCAGGAAGAAAAAACTTATTGACCTTATATCTATGAAAAGATTCCTGATTATGACTATGTGCGCTGTCGCCGCATATGTGAGCCTGTCGGTTGTCACATCGTGCGACAAGAACAACGGTGCACCTCCGATACTTATCGATACACCTGTGCTGACTGTCAGTGATGTTACGGCCAGTGGATTCACGGTCTCGTGGAGCCCTGTGGAACATGCTGCATCCTATACGTATGATCTTGACGGAACGGTGGAGGAGACTTCCGATACGTGCAAGGTCTTCGACAATCTCGCTCCCGGCACGTATAAGATCCGTGTCCGTGCCAACGCGGGTGACAATGCTGGTTTTATTGATTCCGAATATGCGGAGAAAGAGGTCGATCTGAAAGCGGGGGAAGATCCTGACAAACCGGAAGAACAGCCGACGGAGAATATCAGGGCTGAGGCTTATTATGCCGGGGATTACTATGAGGCAGGCACGGGAAACGGCTGGATAAACTTCATAGAGGGCGATATAGAGGTCGAGGACTGGGGTGATGCTGTGGGAGAGGGACGGATCGTATGCCTGGACCTCAATTTTGATCTTCCGGACAATCCTGATTTTGCCGGATTGCCGGAGGGAATCTATGAGATGGGTTCGGGGGACGGAGCTCCTTATACATGGAATGCTGACGGAAGCTCATACGTCATAAGTGCCGGAAGCGGGTATTCCGGAAACGGTGAGATTACCGGCGGCACAGTCACAGTCTCTTCTTTTGGAGAGGACGGGTACAGGATCGTCTGTGAGCTGAGTACGGAAGAGGGGGATTTTGAGTTTGAGTACAGGGGCAAGGTCTCTTTTATCAACCATTCGGGAGAGGGCGAGATGAGCAATCTGACAGGGGATTGCGAGGTAGCGGAGTTTACCCAGGGCAGTCAGACTTATCTCGGTGATCTGTTTGAGACCGGAGAATCAGAGATGTACATGGTAGTGCTGGCGGATGATGACTATGACCTCAATACCAATTTCGGACTGGGGCAGTCAATAATCCTGTATCTCAATGTCCCCAACGGCTCTTCCGAAGGAGTCCCTGCGGGAACTTATGAGGGACTGCTGGATGCCTATACGGCTGTGTCGCTTCCGGCATGGACCGGCCTGAGCGGAATCTATGAGTACGGTACATACATGGGCTGCTGGTATTTCCACCTTCAGGAGCAGGTCGAGGCAAGATTTGTAGACGGTACGGTGAATGTGGCCGTGGACGGTGACACATGGGTGTTTGAGGGAGATCTGCTGGATGGATACGGAAACACTGTATCGTTTGTGTATGAGGGCGGGATGCTGTTTGCGGACGAATACATGTACTCCAGGGCGGCCCTTGGCCTAAGGCAGTCCGTAAAATAATCGGCAAGTTACGTTTTTGGCAAGTCGGCGGGTATTGCTATTTTTGCGCATTATTTCAGTGAACCTGTCTTATGCGAAAGTACCTTATATGTTTTCTTCTCCTGCTGCCTTTGCTGTGCCGCTGCTCCCGTTCTGATGCTCCGCGTTCAGAGGCACTGTCGGATGACAGTCTGGACGTGTATCTTGCACAGATTCAGGACTGTTTCTCACGACAGGACTTTGATGCGGCATTGAAACTGTCATATCAGCTCAGGAATAAAGGCGAAAGCGAGCATGACGGGAGAGCCCTGCTTTACGGCTACGTGTATATCGCACAGTGCTACGGGGGGATCAACATGGTTGATTCAATGTCTCTGTACTTTGGCAAGGCATTGCCGATGGCTGAGAGGGAAAAAGATTACTGGGCTCTGGCCACAATTTACAATTCGCTGGGAGGCAATACGGCTTTCGGAGAAGGAGACTATTCTCAAGGGATTGCCTATCTTATAGAAGCATTGCGGTATGCTGAGAATATACGGGATACCTCCAGGCTGATGCTGGTCAAGAACAATCTTGCGATGGCATATTGTTTTATAAATGATTCAACAGGTCTGATTTATGCACAGGATGTCTATCGGAACGGTGTGGATAATAACAATATCTACAGAATATTTCAAGGAGCGATGATATCAGCTAACCTGTATTGGATGATGCGTGATACAGCGAATGCTCTGCGGTATGTAAAAGAGGCGCTTCCTTATGTGGAGATGTATGACCAGTCTCGTGAAGTCTATGTGCTGTATGCGGATATTCTCCGTGATATTGGAAAAAAGGACAGTTCTGTCATATATTATAGAAAAGCGTTTCAGGAACAGTCCGGATCGGGCATATACTCAAAGGCTGATCTGTATTTGGGATATGCCGAGTTTTTGAAAGAAGACAGAAGGTATGATGATGCGGTCCGTGTTTTGATGGATGGCCTGCATATGATGGATTCTGTAAGATCTCCTGCAAAAAAGCCCATGATGTACCTGAGTCTGTCGGGAATATACGAGGATATGGGTGATCCTGGTACTGCACTGACATATTACAAGCAGTATAATGAGGAGGCCAACAGACAGCTTAATCTGGAAATAGAGAGGAAAATCAGCAGTATACGCAGGGAGTATGACAAGCAGAAGCATGAGGTGGAGCTGCTGGAGTGGCGCAATAAGTACAACCTTGCGGTGATGGCTTTTGTCTTTGCAGTGTGTGTGTTTGTTGGGTTGTACCTGCTGTATCGCAGTAAGGTGAAAAATTACCGTCAGTTATTGAAGCAGCATCAGACCATATTGGAGCGTCAGGAGACGCGCCCGGCTCAAACAGCAGCTGTGCCGATGCCTCAGGACAAGATGAAGGAAATGTATGACAGGCTGGAGAAACTTATGTACGAGCAGGAGCTGTACCGCCAGAGCGATCTGTCGAGGGACAAGGTCGCGCAGATGCTGTCCACGAACAGAACCTATCTGTGTTCCGTAATCAAGTCGTTCACCGGTATGACCTTTCCGTATTACGTGAATTCTTTCCGCATAAACGAGGCCGTCAGGATTCTGTCCAATCCAGAGGACAACACTCCGATTAAGGCCATAGCTGGCAATCTGGGATACAATAATCTTACGACTTTCTACCGTCTTTTCGAGGCTGCTAAGGGTATGCCGCCGTCAAAATACCGCGAAACAGTTATACAAAACGCCAATTTGGCGGATTGTAAAAAGTAATAATTTGTATTCTCGTATAAACAATATAATATTGAATTGTGAAATCAGTTTGAGAAATTCACAGCAATTCAATAATTAAAACTTAACGAGATGAGATCATTAAATTTTGCAATTCCGGCACTGCTGTGCCTGCTTTGTCTCCAGGCTTGTAAAAAGGAGACACCTGAGCAACCGCCTGTAGAGGATCCTGTATTGGAAATCACGACAGAAGACATTACTGTTGACCCTTCAGGGAAAGAGTGCTCTGTATCCTATACCCTTACCAATGGAGTTGAGGGCGGAACAGTGTCTGCACAGAGTCCGGCTGACTGGATCGGGGATGTGAATGACGATGCCGAAGGTGTCGTGACTTTTACAGTCCTTCCCAATGATACGGAGTCGGACCGTTCTTCAAAACTCATAGTTACGTACACTTATGGAGAAGGCCTGGCGGTAAGGGATTCAGTCAACATCACGCAGTCTGCGACATCCGTAAGCGAGCCTGAGTATAATTACGAGTTCGAGATGAAAGAACTGTATGGGGTTTATTATGGTACGCAGTACGGACTGAACGGAGAATACAGTTATTTCATTACGCTGTCCGATCTGCCTTACGGCTCGGACGGGTACAGTCAGCCCGGCGGTACCTATTATATATTGGATGTGTTCGGTCCGGCTCCTGAAAGCGGCAGTTTCATGTGTCCTGTAGGAACGTATACGCTCGGAGAGCCAGGTGCCACTGCCGAGTTTACATTTACACCTGATATCTCATTTGCAGCAACAATAGCGGAGGACGGAGAATCCCGTACAATGAATGTGACCTTTACAGAAGGTACTATAGAGGTCGGTAAGGATGAAAGCGGCAATTATGTGATAGATGCGGAGTTTGTGGACAATAATGGTGACACTCATCACATCACCTATATCGGAGATGAAGGAACGTGGAAAGACGATTCTGCTCCTGAACTCCCTCCTTACGGAACCTTGGACAAGGACTTGAATATGGTGCCTACGACAGCCACATCCGAGTTTATAGCAGCTACCGGTTCAAAAGAAATAATGACTGTCCTGTTTGAATTTACTGATATGCCTGTGGATGCTGACGGTAATGTGACTCCTCCGGGAAGCATTCTGACAATGGAAGCATTTATGCCTTATGATGAGAACGGATATATAGCACATGGGGATTACGAGATTCTTGAAGGAAACCGGACCTTTATTCTGATACCGGGTTCAGTGGAGGATTTTTTCGGAACACCAGCACCATTGGGAACATATGTGGAGTATATTGATGAGACAGGATATCCTTATTACGGAGCTATATCTGCAGGCACAATGACAGTCTCGGGCCCCGGATACGGATGGTATACTATAGAATGGAATTTTACGACCGCTGAGGGATATAGTATTACCGGTTCATGGACGGGCAACCTTCCGACTGAGATGCCGAGTGAGTTCTCCACCTTGGAGTCGGATTATACACTTGACTTGTCCAACGTAGAGGTCAGTGCCACATATTACGGAGACTGGTATGTGAACGGAGGCGGGGACTGGCAGATTACGATGTATCCTCCGCTGGGAACGACTGGTGGAGACGGTGTGATCATAGATGTCAATACCGAGAAACTTGGGTATGATGCCGGTATCCCTGCAGGTACTTATAAGGCAGGAGCGGATGATTTTCCGGATCCCGCTTATCCTGAAGTCGGAGAATACCGCAGAGGATTCCTCAGTTACACTGGAAAACCTCAGGGAACAGTGTATGTGGGAGATCTTGACGGTATGAGAAATCCGGGAGAGATGGCTCCGGCGACTGAGGGGGACTTGATAATAACCCATAACGATGACGGAACATATACATTTGAGTTCAGTTTCCTCGATGATATGGGACATACCTGGGACGGAGAGTGGACAGGATATGTAACGCTCGGCAAGTATCCTTTCGCAACCGAATGACCTATTTCAGGAGGAAGTCGATCATGTCGCGGTGTTCGCAGTAGGCGATGTCACTTTTGAACTTTTCCTCGTTGGCATCTTCCCCGAGCAGGACTGACAGGTAGGCCCAGAACCCCTTGCGGTGGTTGAGGTGCCTGAGGTGAGCCAGTTCATGCAGCATGACGGCATCTGACATCCTCTTTGGGAAAAGCGCCAGCTTAGGCGACAAAGTGATGTCTTTTAGAGAACTGCACTGTCCGAGAATGTCTTTAGGAAGCGTCTCCACGCAGACATTCCTGCAGTGCAGTTTTTTTTCGCGCTCCAGCTCGTGCAGGCGCACAGGCAGGACAGCCGAGGCCACCTGTTCCACGAACTTCTTGATCTGCCCGCGCAGCCACTGCTGTATGCCGAGACGGTTGAAGTCCGTGCTGTCGGAATAGTAGAAACGCAGTGTGTCTGGACCGGTCTCCCGCAGGATGCCGGGCCGTTTTTGGAAAAGATATACTTCCCTGTTCGGGGATGGGAAGCCGGCCTCGTGCTCCAGCAGCGACAGGTCTATGGCAATCCACTCTACTCTCAGATAGGGACTGCTCAGACGCAGACGGGGATTGATGAGAAACGGCAGATCCTTGAATGTCATACGGATATCTTCCAATATTTGTCCAGAATCTTATCATATCCTCCCGGGCCGGAGTTGCTTGAACCGATGTACAGACCGTAAAAACGGGTACCGCGCAGTTTCTCTTCCTGAATCTTCGCAGCGGTGGCTTTCTTGGGCATCGGAAAGATGAAGTCGCTGATGATCAGTATGTCGGCCATGGAGAAGTTGCCTTTCTGAAGGGCTTTGAACGAGGCACCCAGCATCTCTTCTCCGTCAGTCCCGCCGGTCAGCCGCCTTGAGAAGAACTCCTCCACTTTGGTGTATTGTCCGGGCCTGGATACTTCCATGTAGCGGGCGCGGACAGAGAAGGTTATCAGGAAGCATTTCCGTCTCTGTCTGCGGGCTAGGTAGATAATCTGTGTGAGCAGTGCGTGGCTGATATCCAGCGGTTTCCCTGCCATTGACAGACTGGTGTCTATGGCCAGGATTATAGGACCGGATTCCAGCCGCGGCTCCGGTCTGCGGTGCTTTTCGGTTTTCTGTCTGAAGACGGTAGGGGGCTTGGACTTGAACTGCTGCAGCTGATGGTCCACGTATTTCTTGAAAAATACCGGCTCGTCTATAAGGGCGTATTCGGAAGGCAGGAGGTTCGTGAGGTTGTTGCCGACGGTGACTCCATCTATCTCCTGCTTGCTTGTGGAATGTCTGAGCAGGATAGGAATATTGACCAGCTCGGTGATATCTTTCTCTTCGCTCCCGGCTTCTTTCTCACGGCCTATCTGCTGGAGGATGTCTTTCAGCTCGGGATATCGGAATGCCGTGGCCCTCAACTTACGACGGTCTTCATAGTCTTGCCGTCCTATGCCTATCATCCTCTTTCTCAGACGGCTCTGGGTCAGACTTTCCAGCCTGCGGCATTTCATGAGTGCAGCAGCAGACTCCCAATTGTACCTCATGGCCTCCAGCAGCCGGCTGTCGGGTATGCCGCTGTCGGAAAAAAGTCCGGCGTATCCTTCCGCATTGAACACGTCCTTGGGATAATTGTAGGTCAGCCAGCTCCTGAGTCTGGGCCATTGCTGTCTTTTTTCTTCGGCACCTGCGCCGAAGAACTTCCTTATTCGTGCCAATTCGTCCTTGTGGCCTTCCTGAATCTCCAGGATGCCTGGCAGCAGTTTCTCATACAGGCCGAGCAGTCTTTCCCGCAGGAGTTCCCTGATGTCCTCGTCCTTCTCAACCATCGCCCGGTAGCCCTCCACCTGGCTCTGCATGTACTGTGACAGAGGGTCGTCCACGTACTGTTCAGGCACTTTGCCCCGGTCCATATAGATGTCAAACAGTTCGGAGTAACTGTTTATCTGCTTGTCTATGTTTGAGTTATATTCCATGCGGGTTGGCGCTCCTTACCCTGACTTCCAGAGCATTGACAGTCTTTTCCATGTTCAGGGTGTATTTTCGGAGCAGTCTGATGTCCGTGCCGGATACGAAGATATTGGTGTTGTTGTCCACAAGTATCTCCTTACGGCTGTTGAAACTGTTGCGTATGCTGAATACCCGGTCCTCAAGGTGAAGTCTGGAAAGGTCCGGCAGGCACTGTCTGTTGATAAGGCTGTTGATGCTGGTGCCGGTATCGCCGGATTTTTCAAGCAGATATTCCTTTCCGTCGATGAAGACGCTGTCCTTTCCGCGCCTGAGCCTGACCCTCGTCATCTCCCCCGGAGGAGTGGCAGTGGAGGAGAATGTGCGGATGATGTCACCGCCCAGGCTGGCGTCGTGATAGCGTATGCCGTTGGACTCTACAGTCAGGGAAAGTTGTCCGTAGTCATTGAGTACGATGAACATGGCCGTGCTCTCCCGTCCCTTGTCCAGAGGCAGCAATTTGGCGTAGAAGTAGCTGTATATCTTGAATGAGGTCGGTTGCCTGTCATCGGCCTTGTCTGTTGTCTCCAGTTCTTTGACCATGGTGTCGATTTCGGCCTGGATGTCGGCGAACAGGCATCTGATGACGGCTTCCGTTACAGGCACCATGCACTCTGTCTTGTTCCACAGGATGTGCAGGAGCAGGACCAGGTCGCTGTGGTCCACACTGCTGCGTCCGTTCAGAAAGGCCGAGGTCTGCAGCAGTCCGGCTGTCTTTTTCCACCGCCTGTCGGAGATGTAGTAGTCCAGAGGCTCGACATTCTCTCCTT
This sequence comes from uncultured Bacteroidales bacterium, assembly GCA_944326255.1. Classification (GTDB taxonomy): domain Bacteria; phylum Bacteroidota; class Bacteroidia; order Bacteroidales; family UBA932; genus Coprenecus. The sequence continues at coordinate 26,584 of CALVDG010000022.1, read as the reverse complement.
TTGAAAGTACTTTCAGTTCATTGCGGACACGTGTGATGACTTTCAGTATCTGCTCAGGCAGTTCTGTCCGCCGTATCTCCTTCCGCCATGAGGACAGCTCTTCATCTGTGATTCTGAGCGTAGGGCTGATGTCCGGCACCGGGGTCTCCTGTTGTCTGAGCATCTTGTAGAGCGTGGCCTCGCTTTCAATGCCGTTGGATACCATGCGGACCAGAAAACGGTCCCACAATGCTTCCAGTCCTTCGTCCTCGCGCGGCAATTCGTTGGAGGCGGCGATAAGGACCTTCATCGGCAGCCTCATCGTTACGGTTCCGTTCTGGAAAATCCTCTCGTTTATGGCGGTCAGCAGGGCATTCTGAATCGCGGGGCCGGCCTTCCATATCTCGTCCAGGAAAACGACATCAGCAGCCGGCAGATACCCTTCCGTGCTGCGCTCGTAGCAGTCCTCGTCCTTGAGTTTTCTGATGGACACCGGACCGAAAATCTCATCGGGAGTAGAGAACCGGGACATCAGGTACTCGAACGACGTGCCTCCGGCGAATATCTCCTTCAGCCTTCTGGCAACCATGCTCTTGCCTGTGCCCGGAGGCCCCAGCAGGAACAGGCTCTCCTCGGATATGCCGCACAGCACTCCCATCGCCAGTATCCGTTCCTTCTCCCATATGCCTTCTCCAATTGCACGTATAAGCTGCTTGATTCGTTTCTGAATGCTCTCTGTCATTTTTTCATTAGTAGTAGGTGTCGTTTCCATTTTATCATTACAAAAGTAGAAAGTTTTACGTTTTTACAAAAATAGCCGGAACATGTGCGGTAACACTGCACACCAAGTGGGAATATCTGATATTTTTCCAAATATCCGGCCGCATACATGGGAATTTTGCTAAATTTGCGGGACTCAAATAAAATAGGAGGAACGACAATGAGAGTATCAGCATCAATGGAGAGTTTGTGGCGTTATATTGAGTCACTCTCACTGAGCGAGCGCAACCGTCAGTGGTTGGCCGGAAAGTTACTAGAGAATCCTGATCCGCAGCATACGTTGGGAGAACCGCAGGAGGAGTATATCAGCAAAGAGGAAGTTCTTGCGAAAATAGATGCAGGACTGAAAGACATGAAGGCAGGAAGGTCTAAAACGTATGATGAATTTATGAGGGATTGGGATGAAGAGGTATAGTTTGAAATTTCAATACACCTTTGAGAAGGATGCCAAGCGTTTGGGAAAGCGTTATCCGTCCATGAAATCAGATGTGGCCTCATTGTGTGAGGATATATTGGCAAATCCGAATCTTGGTGCTGATTTGGGCGGAGGCTTGCGGAAAATCCGCATGGCAATTACTTCCAAAGGACATGGGAAAAGGGGCGGTGCCCGTGTCATTACATTTACCGTGATAGTCTCCGTGGAGGAGGCCGTGATAAATCTGCTGACCATCTACGACAAGTCTGAACGGGAATCCATCAGCCGTTCCGAGATACTGGCTCTTCTGGAGAAGAACAGCCTCAAGTAGCCGGTATCTTATGCACTTTTACATGACATACCGCAACTGTTATATTTAATAGTTGTTGATTGACAGCTGGTTATGATTGGTACAGGAGCCTTATGGATCAGGCTGAGAGCCGCTGGATGCTTGCGGTCAATGGTCAGGTCGCAATCCCGCCGGCGCAACATACGGGGCTTGGTGTCCAGCAGCCAATAACGACCGTCCGGCCCATCTCTCAGTCCCGTTCTATCAATCCAATTCTCCCGGCATCCTCACGTTGCTTTTTAGTTGTGTCGCAACCGCCTGACTGACCGGCTATTGCATTTTGCGTAAAAAGTTAAGTGACGGCAAAAAGGCTCATTCTGAGTGGAATCCGCCCCACTTAAAATATCGGCTGATGGGTAAAGTACTTATATCCAAGCATATGCAACTCAACTAAAAAGCAACGTGAAGGCTGTAGGGGTATCTTTGCGGATAATCATCATAATAAATTATCTGGTTATCACAGCCTTGTGCTGTGTTGTGGCATAAGATGTCGATGATTTTGCATCAGAATCAATAAAATTGAAAAAATGAAATTAGCGGAAGCATTATGCGTCAGAGCGGACTTGCAGAAAAGAATCATGCAGATAGAGGACCGGCTCAAATCAGTAGTGAAGATCCAGGAGGGCGATGAGCCTGATGAGGATGCGGATAATCATTTCCTAAGAAATAGATACTTTTGCTATTAAGCATTAAGTGCCACATTGCCAGTGTTTTAGTTATAATACTGCATGGTATGGTGCAGAATGGTAAAGAATTTACTATTTTTGAAATATGGAAAAGGCGACTATAGCGATAGGCGACGTGCACGGGCTGGACCTGTGGCGGGATGTAGTGGAGGCGCATCCGAAGTGCAGGGTGGTCTTTCTCGGTGACTATCTGGATCCGTACGGGTATGTCCATAAGGGTAAGCTTTTGGACAATCTTCGGGCAATCATGCAGTTGAAGCGGGACAGACCGGAGGATGTGATACTTCTGCTGGGCAATCACGACCTGCACTATTTCTGTGAGGATGCGTGTGTCGGTACCCGTTTCGATATGGGGATTGCGGAAGCGGCCTCATGGATGTTTCTGAATAATATTGGTTTGTTTCAGTATGCGTTTCAGGACGGGGAGTATCTGTTCACTCATGCCGGGGTGTCGCAGGAGTGGTTCGATAATGATTTCTGCGGTGATGCTTCTCGGTCTGTGGCGGAACAGCTGAACAATCCGGCGGCAGACCAGGTCCCGGCGTTGCTTCGTGTCGGCTATGCCCGTGGAGGCCGCCGTGGTGATACCGGCGGCATATTCTGGGCAGATAAAAGCGAGCTGGAGGAGCCTCTGCACGGCTTCAACCAGATAGTCGGGCACAACCGGGTGGAGGAAGTGACCGAGCATACCGGCCCGGGCGGCGGCAAGATCGTGTTCTGCGACTGCCTACGCAACGGTCTTTATCTTTATATTTGAGCCCATGAAAGATTTTGCAGCCATAGATTTCGAGACAGCCAATGAACAGCGTACCAGTGTGTGCAGCGTGGGAGTAGTGGTCGTGCGGGGTGGGGTGATAGCCGACCGCTTTTACAGCCTCATCCGGCCTGAACCGGAGTATTACAGTTACTGGAATACCCGGGTACACGGCCTTACCCTGGAGGATACTGCCGATGCGCCGGTATTTCCCTATGTGTGGGAGAAGGTGGCTCCGCTGATAGAAGGGCTGCCGTTAGTGGCCCACAACAGTCCTTTCGACGAGGGATGTCTGCGGGCTGTGTTCCAGGTGTACCGCATGGATTACCCGGAGTATGTTTTTCATTGTACCTGCAGGGCTTCCCGCCGTGTTTTCGGGGCGGAGCTGCCCAACCACAGGCTCCAGACCGTCGCTGCCCGCTGCGGCTACGACCTTACGCAGCACCACCATGCCCTGGCCGACGCCGAGGCCTGCGCTGCCATTGCCCTGAGGATTTTATAAAATTTTCAAAATTTTTATGAGTGTGCCATTATGTTGCTCATGTGCGTGCGACCTTTGCTGCGTAAAAGTAAAGGAGGACGGATATGAGAACACTGATACAATTGATCAAGGCGGCAGCGGTAAAGCTGCGTGACAGTAAGTTGAAGCGACTGGGCGGTAAGGAGATAACTGCTCAGCTGGATATGATGGCCCAGCGCCTGGGACTGGATAACAAGGGTGAGGCGGTGGTGTTCACTGCCCTTTTTGACAGGAGTTGCGCGGGCAGGTGCAGTGACCTGGAGGATCTGGCATCTTATTTCGGCTGCACTCAGCTGGAGGTTATGGAGTATGTGCCGTTTGTCAAGTCATTGTTGGAGAAAGGGCTTGTGGTGCAGACCGACTTGAGCGAGTGCCGTCTGACCAATCAGAATTTCTTAGTGGCCAATCACGTGATCGGCAGCGTACTGGAGAACCGCAGGCCGGAGCTCCGCAAGTCCCGGATTCTGGAGAAAGAGTTCGACCGTTACGATTTCTGCCGGCTGGTGGACTCGCAGGTGCAGGACAGTGACGTGATGTCGGAGTCTCTCTTCCAGTTTGTCGATTCCATAGAGCGGGAGAACAGTGAGATGCCGCTGGTCAGGGAACTGGTGGCGGTCGTGGAGGAGCTTCCGGCCAGAACATTGTTCTACGAGATGAGTTACGACTTTTTCAGCAGTGACGGGAACGGCAGATCTGACCTGACGACCACGCTCCGGGATATGTATGAGGCATACGGGGTGCGGTTCCGCGAGCGGAAGTCGTTGCTGGACGGAACGCATCCGCTGGTCCGTGCCGGACTGGTGGAGGTGTCGGGAGAGAGGGACGGTATGGAGCTGACGGTGAAAGGACAGCGGATTTTCCTGGGGGAGGATTTCGGTATATTCGGAAAGCAGTACACGGGTCTGGACAGGTTCTCATTTGCCAAAGAGGTCAGTGATTATATTCACAGTGATGCCTATAATCTCAAAAATCCCATGGTTATGAGAAATTTGTCGGCGAAAATCCGGCTGATGGAGGATTCCAACGGCAGTTTTGAGTGCCTGGCAAAAATAAGGGGGCTTGTTGAGGAGGATGATATACGCGCACTGTTCTATATCGTCTGCAATGCTTGTGCCGGGGGTGGCTCGGTAAGTTTGACTAGGGAACTCAGCACTTTGTATCGAATAAAAGAACGCAATGCGGCTCTGAAAGCCTTCAAGGAAGAAAAGCACAAGCTGCAGAAGCTTGACCTTGTGGAGGTAGTGACGGAGAGCAGCATCTTTGGAGAGTACACAGTCTTGAATCTGACTGATAAAGGGAAGGAACTGTATTTTGAGGAAGATGCGGAACTGTTCATGGAGAAGCCCGACAAGAAGGAACTAATCCTTTCGAAGGGTATCAAGGAAAAACGACTGTTTTTCTCCGGGAAGGAGCAGGAGCAGCTGCGTCTGGTGGGTGATACTCTGCAGGAGCAGAATTATCAGTCGCTGGTGGCCCGGCTGGAGGAGAAAGGGCTGGCCAAAGGTATCGCGGTCCTGCTTTATGGTGCTCCTGGTACCGGCAAGACCGAATCGGTGCTGCAGTGGGCGCGGGAGAGCGGCCGGGACGTGGTGCACGTAGATATCAGTGCGGCGAAGAGCATGTGGTACGGGGAGAGCGAGAAGATTGTCAAGGATATATTCACCCGCTATAAACGGCTGTGCCGTCGCGCGCCGATCAAACCGATATTGCTGTTCAATGAGGCGGATGCCATATTTTCCAAACGGAAGGCAGTCGGCAGCGGCGGCAGCATAGACCAGACCGAGAACACTATTCAGAACATTATTCTCGAGGAGATGGAGAAGCTGGAGGGAATACTGATAGCGACCACGAACCTGGCCGACAATCTGGACCGGGCCTTCGAACGCCGTTTCCTCTTCAAGATCCGCTTCGAGAAGCCGTCAGTAGAGGTCAAGCGCAGCATCTGGCTCGACAAACTCCCGGGCTTGAGTCCGGACGATGCCGCCCGTCTGGCATCTGAGTACGATTTCAGCGGCGGCGAGATAGACAACATCGTCCGCAAGGCTACTATGATGGAGGTCCTGGACGGTACCCCTCCCTCCATCGAGACCATTGCTGGCCTTTGCGGTGAGGAGAAGATCGGCAAGGAACGGACTCGGATCGGTTTTGGCAATTGATTCTATTTGGATGTATAGTTGAGTTTTAATAACTTTGTATAGTTGTAGTATGAGTAATTTAAAGACATTCATATGGGAAATAATATAAGGGAAAACGGTCTCGTATTCAATATCAATGAGATTATGCATAGCTACTTGGAGAGTGGGAATGCACAATGTTATGTTATACCAAGTTATCAGAGAGGATATGAGTGGGGAGAAGAAGATGCTAAAGTGTTGCTCGAAGATTTGAAAAAGTATTGTGAGAAAAAGGCAGGTTATGGTGATAAATACACATTTTACTGTCTTCAGCATATTACGTTGATTAAAAAGTATGATAGGGATGGGAATGCTTACTTTAATGTGGTGGATGGTCAACAGCGTCTTACTACAATAGCGATAATTCTTTCTTATTATGATAATGGAGACTTGTTTAAGGGAAAACTGAAGTATGATGTGAGGGAACAGACTGGGAGTTTTCTTGAAAGTCAGATTTATACCGGATGCTACTGGAACGGGAGAATAGAGGAGGGTGCGAAACATAAAGATGAGTTTTATATTCGGCAAGTTGCAGATGCGGTTAAAGAATGGGATTGCGGAGTGTCATCTGAGGAACTGCCTCGAGAAGGCTTTAAGGATGTGTTGTTGAACGACGTGCGATTTATATTAAATGTGGTGGCAGGAGACGAATACCGGATTTTTTCAGACATAAATGGAGCAAAAGCGGAACTTGACGGCGCGGATTTAATGAGGGCTGTGATGATTACGCGTTCTTCAAAAGAAAAGTATGGAGGGACAAATAGCAATAAAGAAGAAACGGAACAGACAGTCAGTGGGTTCAGGGTGAGGATGGGAATGGAACTGGATGCTGTAAATGCGTGGTGCAGTCAGGACGAGATTAAAAAATATTTGGAACTTCTTCTTCCTAACGAGGCTTTGAAGAATACCATATTTAATCCCAATGAATATCCTGTAAATTATATTTACCGTATGATGTATGAAGTGAGGAGGGGAAAAAAGGAAGAATTTGGATTCCGTTATTTCGAATATGGTCTTGATTTGAAAGACAATGGTTATGCGGACGATAATTGGGAGATGTATGAACAATTTAAACGGATGTACAATGTGGTACGGGACTGGTACTCGGATAAGGAAATATTTTATTATACCTCTTATCTTTTCTCAAACTATAAAATTAAGGTGACTTTCGGAAATTTGTATAATGAATACACAAAGAGTGAAACTAAGTCAAAGTTCCGTAAGTATTTGCATGGATTGGTAAAGGATGTCGTGCTTGAAGAATATAAGGGTGATGCCGGTGAAAAAGAAGGCATAGATGTCCTTAAAGAGCATATTGAATCAGTTCAGAAATCTTGGTATGAATATAAGGGGCAGCTTATCAAAATTCTAATTCTATTGGATGTTATAATCAGTCTTAACTCAAAATCAGTGGGACGTATGCAGTTGGAAGATTTCTCACAGAGGAAGAATGAGGATGTCGAACATATTGCCTGCCAGACTCCAAGTGAAGAAGATCGTAAGGATGAAGAGAAATGGAAAATGTACATTCGTGAACTAAGAGCAAACCTTGATGATAAAGAAATAAAAAGTATAATTAATGAAGAACAATTGAATAAATTGAAGAGTCTTGACGATAAAGAGTATGATGGTATTGTGGACTTTTTGAATTCATTCGGCTTGAATTCTGTCGGCAATCTTGTATTATTGGATAAAAGCGTAAACCGTGGGTATAAAAATGCGTTGTTTAAAGATAAGAAGACAGAAATTTTTCGTAATTATTTCGCGACCCCGGAACAAAAAAAGAAAAAAATCACGCAGATACGTCCTTACACAATGAATGTCTTCTCAATGGAGAAAGATGGTTATTGGACTTTTGCCGATATTAAAAGAAATTGTGAGGATATATCAAGACAAATAGATGAATTTTTCAATAAGCAATAGAGTATGGAACGGGTAACATTAAAGGGTTTGCTAAAGTCCGAAGACGTGGCAATAGTAGTGCCGGAAATACAGAGGGAGTATGTCTGGGGGGCAAAAGAAAGCATCCGCAATCAGTTTATCGATTCGCTCGAGATGAGAAAAGAGCAATCTCAATCTGTCAATCTCGGTTTTCTCTATACTTACAAGAGAAATGCTGAAACGTACATAATTGATGGTCAGCAGCGTTTTACAACCGTCATACTTATGCTGTATTTCCTGTCGTTGGCGTCGGATGAGGATAAAAAAGATTTTAAAGAAATAATGAAATTGGATAAGGCTGGCATATCTTTCTCCTATCGTGTGCGGTCAAATACTGAGCAGTTTATGAAGGATCTTTTTGTCAGTGGATTGAGGGAAAAAGAAGAAATAAAGGACAGTTTGTGGTATCACTCGTATTATGATACCGATAAATCCATACAATCAATGTTGGGTTTGTTGGACTATCTTAATCAGAGAAAACAATCCGGCAGTTTGTCTTTAACGTATAACAAATTGCTTGATGTGGAGTTCTGGTGTTATCCTGTTGAAGATACTTCGATGGGTGAGGAATTATACATAACGATGAACAGCCGGGGCAAGGCGCTTGACAATTCGGAACGTTTGAAACCATTGCTCTTTGAGAAAGAAAAAGAAAAGAACGGATGGATCACAGATAAGGAGTGGGGGAAAAAATGGGATGAATGGGAAGAGTTTTTCTTTACTAATCTGGATGATAGGCAAAATATATCCGGTGTAAATGAAGCGATGGGCAATTTCTTGTTATTGATCTGGGATCTTGAAACTCGCAGTCAAAACGGAAGATTGAAGCCGATGAAAGCAGTTGAGGTTTTGGATCTATCAAAAATTGAAGAATATGTGGAGGCATTGCGGATGTTAAGTAAATATGAAGAATACAAAGGTGAGATAAAAATTCTGTATGGCAGTAAAAAGAACGCAAAAGGAGATGATGATGCTGATATGATAATGCTAAAGGCATTGTTAAGCGTTGTATATAAGTTCAAGGATAGATCCGATTATGAACTCAGGAGGGTATATGAAAGAATATATAATGCGCAGCATAGGAGAAGAATTCTGAATCATGTTCCGATTCTTAAAATCCTCTACGAATATCGTGGTGCGAAAGAAAAGACATTCTATGAAGTGTTGGAGTCGATGTGTGGCAAATGGCAAGAAAAGGAATATTCATGCCCTTTTGATAAATCAGAAATGTTGATGGTAGAGGAAATGAAGAAATCTTTAGGCGTTGATTGTGTATGCCGTGATTTTACAGAGACAGAGAAGGCGTTTTGGAGTGCATGTGATTGTGCTGTTTACCATTGTCATTGGATATGGAATGGAGATCTGAGAATTTTTATTGAATGGAGCATAGGAGACAAAGGCTTTGATCTGTCTCGATTCGGACATTATATCGGCTTGATTGAAAAATTGTTTCCTGGAGATGCCGGTCATGAGATAGACATAGTCCGCAGGGCATGGATTGTCGGTATGGGTGATTATGAGCCAGTCCCCGTCAAAGGAGGTTATCGCTCTTTTGGGTGGGAGTGGTCTGATTGGTGGCAATTTATTTCCAATAGCCCTGATGAATTTAAGAATTTCTTGGAGGATGTGGGTGATGGAAGGTTCGAGCATTATATCAAAACCAACTACAAAGAAGACAAAAAATATTCAGAGTTCGCAAAGGACAAGTATTTGCTGGATTTTACTCATCGTGCAGATGCTTGTTGTGATATGTTTTATAATTTGAACACTGAAGATTGGGAATTGTGTGTGGGCGGTTCAAGAAATAGACATTCTAAAACAGTATCGGTGCACAATCTTTATATATTAAAGGCTTTTGAGGCTGATAGCTCTAATAACAATTATGCAAATGGAAAAGAACTTAATGGAGATTGGAAAGTCTGGTGGTGGGATGGAGACCGTATAGCTGTGGAGAATGGTAATTTGCATTTAGTATTTGACCTTTGGTATAATAACAGGGAAAAAACATGTAAAATTTTGTTTAAGAGTAGGAATGGTGAGGACGTGTCAGAATATTCAAGACACCTTGAGGGTTTTAAACGTAACGAAGATGATTCTGAAGAATCTTATTTGCTGAATATAACTCAGCAGGATTTTAATCCCTATGAGATTCGCGGCAAAATAGAAGAGTTAACAAATGCTGTGAGTTCAGCATTATAGGAATTGGGTAGTGAGCCAGAGACGGAGCACGGGGTCGGCGATGACGGTACGGCCGTCTATTTTATCAATGAGTTCTTTGTCTGTCAAGCTTTTCTGGATACGGGCGATGTTGGATTTGGAGCCGAGGTCGAAACGGTCTGTGACTTCCTTGTGCCAGAAGCCGGAATGGATGCCGGAGCAGACTGCCTTGAGGAAATTCATTTGGTAGGATGAAAGGGATTCTGTCTGCTGGGTGAATAGAGAGGAGCACTGGTTTAGGAGTTCTTCGACAGCATCTTTCAGATTTTGTTCTGTCGCATTGCTCTCAGTCTGCAGCAGGACGTTCCAGGCGAGCTGCTGGACGTAGGAAGAGTGATTGTCTACGGTGCTGCAGATCTTTTCGGCAAGTTCTGCTGCAATGAATTTCCCCTTTGAGGCGAATCTGGACTGTATGAACGGAATCCATTCACCGGTCGGAATGGGCTTCAGGTAGAATGTGTCTCCGAACATGTAAAACGGCATGCGCCTGCTCTGAAAGATGTTCTCCATCATATGCTTTTTGCTTCCGAAGAGGCAGTATGAGGTGGACTGCTGGTGCTGCCATGAGCCGCGCAGGCGTTTCTGGACGGTGAGCGAATCTGGGAATTCTCCTATCTGTTGGAATTCGTCTATGCAGATGACGATGTGCGCTCGCTTTTTCCGGGCTATTTTTTCCGGAAGGGACAATATAGTTTCCGGCTCGATGTCCTTTGGCTTTATTCCAAAGGATATTGAGAATTCCTTGGCAGACTCCAGTGCATGCTCGATTCTTGACGAGGTTCCTTGTAGTACAGAGGTGGCGAAGCGGGTATAGAAATCGTATTCGTTCCTGCAGTCGTAGATGTCCATGTAAATGGTTTTTATGCTGGGCTCTGTAATCGAGGAACATACTTTTTTGACCAAGGACGTTTTCCCTATGCGCCTTGGAGATATAAGAATCGTATTTACTCCGTTCTCAAAGTTAGACCTGATTCTTTTGGTCTCCTGTGTTCTGTCGGTAAAATTGTCACCTTTTACAGATACTCCAAATACGAATGTTTTTTCCATAAAGCATTGTTTTGCCGACAAATGTAGTGAAAATTGTGAACTGTTTTATTGTTTCGGGGCGGCTGGGGTTATTTGAGGATCTGGGCAGTGTGGTTCTTGGTGTCCACCTTGGAGATGATGTCGGTGATGGTGCCCTGCTCATCTATGATGTAGGTCTTGCGCAGGGTGCCCATGCTGACCTTGCCGTAGTTCTTCTTCTCGCCCCAGGCCTCGTAGGCCTGCAGGATGACCGTGTCAGGGTCGGATATCAGGGGGAAAGGCAGGGAGTATTTTTCTATGAATTTCCGGTGCGAGGCCGCGCTGTCCTTGCTGACTCCCACCACGGCGTAGCCCTGGCTGAGGAATCTTTCATAATTGTCCCTGAGGTCACAGGCCTCTGCGGTACAGCCGGGAGTGCTGTCCTTGGGATAGAAGTAGAGGACGAGTCTGCGTCCTGCAAAATCATTCAGGCGGATGATGTTGCCGTCCTGGTCCGTGCCCTCGAAGTACGGGGCTTTGTCTCCTTTCTGAAGCATAGTCTTTTAATTGAATATATTATTTTTCAGTACCTTGTTTTATATCTTCTATTTTGGAAACAGCATACATTGGACAGATTCGGACATGTCTCACTTCGGCATTGTCCTCGTTGTCCACATAGTCGAATTTCCCAAAATTCTCCATTGAGCATCGAATGGCATAATGAAGTTTCTTATCACGCATAAACGACCACAGGCTCTTCATCCCGCCTTGTGTGTCAGCTTTGACCTCGATAGGAACAACTACCTGCAAATAACTGGATATATAGTCTACCTCTGCTTGGGAATTTTTTGCATGTCTTACCCAATAGTATAGATCGTGACGGATATTCGGACTCATATTATGCAGCAATTCAAGTCCTGTTACCAGTTCTGCCATCGGCCCTTTATTTACTAAATCAGCAGCACTCGCTGTCAGAATCTGTGTTGTCAGTTCAGATATATCGCCTAACGACATGTTCAATAGGCGAAGCAATAGTCCTGTGTCAAGTAACAGCATCTTTTGATACGACTTATCCTCCTCGCTGCCCAAAGGCAGACCATTGGCGTCTGTATGCGTTACGGGATGCAGGATTCCTGCAAGAGCCAGCAGCTCTACTGCTTTCTTCACTTCTACAGTCTTATAACCGGGACCGACTTTTGAGTATATGAACTTTTTAGTAGCCTGAACTGCCGCACTCCGCAATGTCTGGCGCAGCAATACCGGATCTGCACTTTTCTTGTACTTAGGGAAATCATCCTCATATGTGACGACAATGTCATCCTGCACTTCCTGACATCTTATATAATCGTGATACTCAACCCAAGTCTTGACGGATTCAGGCATTCCTCCGACAAGCATGTATGTACGGAGAAATTCTATCAATTTGTCATGCAAAGGCTCAGGGAGAGGATTGTCTATAGAGGCTTGATTGCGGGCTTCAATGAGCAGCTGCTGGCCATTTGCTTCAAGAAATTCATCAAAAGTCATTGGATACATGAACATTGAATGTATTCTTCCGACTCCGAATGTAGGAAGTTCTTTTAATGCAAACTCAAGGAGAGAACCGGCAGCAATAACATGAAGATCAGGCATATCCTCCTTGAAAAAGCGTAAAGCCATAATGGCCTGCGGGCATTCCTGAACCTCATCAAGGAATAAAAGCGTTTTACCTGGTTCAATAGATGTTCCGTGCATGGCGGATATTTGTGGTACAATGCGCTTGACATCCAAGTCATCTTTGAACAGGGCTTTGTATTTAGGCTGCTTCTCAAAGTTTATCTCGACAAAATTTTCAAACTTTTTAGATAGTTCCTGAACGGCCGTGGATTTTCCTACCTGTCTGGCGCCTCTAAGCAACAATGGCTTGTGGATATCTCTTGATGCCCATTCCGATAGATATTTGTCGATAAGCCTTTTGCAATACATATAAAAGCGTTTTGTTTCGGTGTGTAAAAATAGCAAAATGAAATTATCCAAACAAATAAATCGCTGAAAAAGGAAAAAATCCAAGGAAATAAATTATTTATACCGGGCGGCCATCTCCTGGATGTCGCGGGCTATGCCCTCACGCAGCCATTGCGGCGAGAGGACTTCCAGCTGGTTTCCGTGTTTGAGGAGTTCGAATACAAAATCGGTGGCCGGGCGGAGGCGGTATTCGAATACGGCCCATTCTGCGGCGGGGTCTTTTTCCACTTCCTTCTGGCTGTGATGCAGCGGCAGTGAGCGCAGGTAGTTGACCTGCAGGCCGTAGGCTTTTATGCGTATGGTCTCCTTGCTGATTTCCGACGAGGTGATGATACCGAAAAAGTCGGCGAAATATTCTTCTGGGTTGAAGTCTTTGGGATATTCAAAGGTGGTGTCGAGCACTGTGAGTTCCTGTATCCTGTCGAGTGAGAATGTCCTGAAGGCATTTCTCTCGTGGCAGTATCCGGAGACGTACCATCTCTGGTTGAATATCTTCAGGCACCAGGGCTGTACGGTATAGGCGGATGGGCCGTCATGCCAGTAGCTTCCGTGTACCAGCCGGATCTCCAGGTTCTTCTGCATGGCCTCGATGATGGAGGTCAGGTGTTTCTGCCCGGAGGGGACGTTCTCGAAGAGGATGCGCTTGCTGAGGCTGCGGCTCTCGTTGATGACGTTGTTCACCGTGAATGTGTTGAGTAGCCAGGTGCGCATGGCTCCGTTGGTCATGTCCTCGGGGTGCTCTATGTAGTAGCGGTATCCGTCGCGGCGGTCGCACTCTATGTTGATGTCGAATGTCTCCTGAATCGCGTTCTTCCAGTTGTGGAATGTCCTGAGGGGAATGTCGCGGCCGTCGCTGATATGGGATCTGAGCCACTTCTCGTTGATCTCGGCCAGGGTGATGCGGCCGGCCTGGTGAATGGTGTCCACCAGCCAGATGTACTTGTCCAGAATGTCCTTTGTCATGGCTTTTGAAATTTTTTACAAAAATAATAAAAACTTGTGCAGTAATATGGCATATGCTCGGAATATTTTTGCATCGTGAAAAAAGTAATGAATATGGAAAAGGACAATGACAACGGCATCATGACGGTATTGGATGCCATGGAGCGGATTATGGAGACGGGGCGGGGCTCGGGCCTGTCTGAGGAGTTCTTCCGGAATGCGGATACCTGGATAAAGGTAGTCTCGCAGAGACTGGCGCTGACTCCGGTGCAGAGCGTGCTTCTCTCCGCCTTCATGAACTCGTCAGCGGACAATTCGATACGGGTGAGTGATTTCGCCGATTATTTCGGCTGCAGCACTCTGCGTATCATTAAGTACATGAAGGATATCGATGTGCTGGAGGAGAGAAAGTACATCAGATGCAGCAGTTCCAGAGACCACCGTACATACCGTGTTCCTATGGAGGTGGTGGACGCGCTGAAGGAGGATATTCCCTATGTGCCTAAAAGCCTTAAGGGCATCACCGCCGATTATTTCTTCGGTGTGCTGGACGATATGTTCGAGAGTCTGGATGATGACGAGATAAAGTACGGGACTTTCAAGCAGGAACTGTCGGTGATATTCGACGACAATCCTCAGCTGGATTTTGTCGGCGCAGTCAGGGGGTACGGTCTGGACGAGGATGATCTGGTGATGCTGCTGTTTATCTGCCACAGGGCTGTCAATGAGGATGATTACAGCATCTCATGGTATGATTACCGCAATGTGTTCAAGGACAAGCATCTTGCCTCCTATATGAAGAATACGCTCCGGGACGGAAGCAATAACCTGTTCATACAGGGGCTTATAGAGCACTGCACCGAGGACGGGGTAGTGGACAATACCTGTGTGACCCTGACGGACAAGGCTAGGAACTGGCTGCTCGGTGGTCTGGTCTCTTCTACAGCCAGGATTAGGAAGGACAAGAATCTGCTCCGGCACGACAGGATCACAGGCAGGCATCTGTATTATCCGAAAGCGGTGTCCCGTCAGATTGAGGAACTGACGGGGTTGCTTATGCCCGAGTCTTTTGACAAGGTCTGCGGCAGGCTGGCCGCGAAGGGTATGCGCAGGGGCTTTCCCTGTCTGTTCTATGGCTCTCCCGGTACGGGCAAGACCGAGACGGCTCTCCAGATAGCGAAGGCTACCGGCAGGGACATATTCCAGGTGGATGTCTCTCAGCTCCGCAGCAAATGGGTCGGGGAGAGCGAGAAGAATGTTAAGGGACTGTTCGAGTGCTACCGCAGTATGGTCGGACAGGACGGTCCCGCTCCCATATTGCTCTTCAATGAGGCCGACGCCATCCTCAATAAGCGTAAGCAGGGGGCCGAGGGCGGGGTGGACAAGATGGAGAACGCCCTCCAGAACATTATCCTGCAGGAGATGGAGTCCTTGGAGGGAATCATGATCGCCACCACCAACCTGACCGGTAATATGGACAGCGCGTTCGAGCGGCGTTTCCTCTACAAGATAGAGTTTGAGAGACCGTCTTCCGAGGTCAGGGCCCGGATCTGGCAGTCCATGCTGCCGTCGCTGGATGAGGCGACGGCTATGGTTCTGGCGGAAGACTACGACCTGAGCGGCGGCCAGATAGAGAATATCGCCCGAAAGGTCTCTGTGTCGGAGGTGCTTTACGGCACTGTCTCTGCCGGGCGGTTGAGGGAGTTCTGCGACCAGGAGCGGCTTTCTTCCGGGACAGACGTGTCCCCGAAGCGGAAAATCGGCTTCTGACAGGATATATTTTCTTTAAAATCCCTATCTTTACGGCTCAAATTTCAAGAAAGATGAGCAGTAACGAGATGAGTTCCAGGCAGGCCAAGCTGGAGGCTTTCGGCCGCCTTCTGGATATTATGGACGAGCTCAGGGAGAAATGTCCCTGGGATCACAAGCAGACCACTGAGTCCCTGCGCCCCCAGACGATAGAGGAGACCTATGAGTTGAGCGACGCCATCCTGCGCGGAGACGACAAGGAAATCTCCAAAGAGCTGGGGGATGTGCTTCTGCACATAGTATTCTATGCTAAGATAGGTTCGGAAAAGGGCGAATTTGATATCGTGGATGTAATCAACCGCCTGTGCGACAAGTTGATCTACCGTCATCCCCACGTTTTCGGCGAGGTCCATGTGGACGGGGCGGACCAGGTGGTGCAGAACTGGGAGGAGCTCAAGACCAAGGAGAAGGACGGCAACAAGCGGGTGCTCTCGGGAGTGCCGGTGTCGCTGCCGCCGCTGCTGAAGGCCTACCGGATGCAGGACAAGGCCAGGGCCGTGGGATTCGACTGGGAGGAACGCTCTCAGGTCTGGGACAAGGTGGCCGAGGAACTCGGGGAGTTCCGCACGGAGCTGGACCGGATGGACAAGGCTGATCCCGGGTCGGTCAAGAGGGCCGAGGGCGAGCTCGGAGACTTTCTGTTCTCTGTCGTCAATGCCGCCCGTCTGTATGACCTGAATCCTGATA
The DNA here is from genome assembly GCA_944326255.1 of uncultured Bacteroidales bacterium. Taxonomy (GTDB): domain Bacteria; phylum Bacteroidota; class Bacteroidia; order Bacteroidales; family UBA932; genus Coprenecus. The sequence goes on along the minus strand of CALVDG010000022.1, from coordinate 10,322 downwards.
CGGCACTGGAGATGACCTGCGCCAAGTTCCGCCGCCGCTTCACTTACCTGGAGGAGCACACCATCCGTCAGGGCCGTTCGCTCAAGGACATGACTCTGGCCGAGATGGATGCCATCTGGGACGAGGCCAAGGCTCTGGAGCGGGATGGTGAGTCCCTGGAAAAGTAATAGATAAGACAGGAGGCAGCCGGCAATGGAATTGGACATGGATATCAAGGACGGTCGTGGTGCAACGGCAGTGGCGGATGCCCGGCAGGAACCGTACCGCCCTTTGTGGCAGGAGAGGACAGCCCTGCTGTTGGGAGATGAGGCTCTGGGCAGACTCCGCTCGTCTACAGTTGTGGTGGCAGGCCTGGGCGGAGTGGGAGCATACGCCGCAGAGATGACGGCCCGTGCCGGAGTCGGGCGGATGATCATCATCGACTCGGACCGGGTCAGCGAGAGCAATAAGAACCGGCAGCTGCTGGCTCTGGACTCCACCGTCGGGCAGTCCAAAACGGATGTCATGGCCGCGCGTCTGCTGGATATCAATCCGGATCTGCGTATTGTGAAAGTGCCTGAGTATCTGACGGAGGACAATGTCGCGGACGTGCTTGACCGCGCTATGAAGGAGATGTTTTCCGTAGCAGGAGTTGTGCCGAACGGCGATGATATGGAGCAGGTGGAAGTCTGTAACGGTTTACTGAACCGGGATTCCGCCGGAACAGCCCTCAGACCCGATTTCGTTATAGATGCCATAGATACGCTTTCGCCCAAGATAGCCCTTATCGCCCACTGCGTCCACAACGGCATCCCCCTGGTGTCCTCTATGGGCTCGGGAGCGAAGCTGGACGCCACGAAAGTCCGTCTGGCGGACATCTCCAAGTCGTACAACTGTCCGCTGGCATTCATCCTGCGCAAGCGTCTGCGCAAGATCGGCATCAGCAAGGGCTTCCAGGCCGTGTTCTCCGAGGAGCTGCCGGAGCGTGAGGCCATAGTCCCCACGGAGGGCGAGCGCAACAAGAAGTCACAGGTAGGCACAGTCTCTTATCTGCCCGCTGTCTTCGGCTGTATCTGTGCCCAGGCTGCCGTCCGCCACCTCTGCGGCAAATAATAATTCCATACCTGCAAAGAACCCTCGGCCCGCACTTCTCTCGGGAGAGTGTACCGTTTCCGCTGATTTTCCGTACACTCTCCACGCAGGTGTCTGGCCACACTGCATCCACAGCACATTCTCATCGGTCTTGACTCTTCACTTTCCAGCAAGGGTGTACCGATGTCGTACGGAAATGGTACACTCTCCGGCTTGAATATATCGGTATGTGGGAAATTTTTCTTAACTTGCCGGAGTTTTTATTGACCATGATTTAACAAATGAGATAACTATGACTATAGGTGAAATAGTAGACGCTGTTCAAGGCGAGGTAATGTGCGGTGAAGACCGTATGTTTGAGGTTGTGGAATACGCATTCGCGTCCGACCTCATGAGCGACGTACTTACCATAAAGACAGATAATTTCCTGCTGGTTACAGGACTGGCCAATGTCCAGTCCATCCGTACGGCGGAGATGTCCGACGTGAGGTACATCATCTTCGTGCGCGGCAAGGCCGTGACGGACGAGATGATAGACCTGGCCGACGAGAACGGCATGGTGGTGATCCGCACGGATTATTCGATGTTCAAAACCTCCGGCATACTTTACAGTGCCGGCCTGAAACCCGTTTATTGATATGAGACTGGAATACGACGTGGCTGCCGGGGACTTTACCCGGGCCGGCTTTGCCTCATCATCGATAAAGAAGGCGCTCAAGCAGCTGGGTGTCTCTCCGGCCGTGGTAAAACGGGTGGTGATAGCCGTCTACGAGGCCGAGGTCAATATAGTGGCCCATGCCAACGGCGGCAGGATAACGGCGGACATAGAACCGGACGGCATCAATGTGGTTCTGGCCGATACTGGACCGGGTATACCTGATGTGGAGAAGGCTATGCAGAAAGGATTCTCGACGGCTTCGAAGGAAGTCCGGGAGATGGGGTTCGGGGCCGGCATGGGACTGCCGAACATAAAGGAGAATGCGGACAGCCTGAGGATAGAGACGGAAGTCGGGAAGGGCACCACGCTCTATATTTACATAAAGTTTTAACATCCCGGATATGGAACACGATACTTTTCATAAGGCCCTGGAGATACAGGATGATTTCTGTATCGGCTGCTCGCATTGTATAAAGGTGTGTCCGACCGAGGCGCTGAGAGTCTCCGGCGGCAAGGCGCTCCTGTACGCCGAATGGTGTATCGACTGCGGCAGGTGTTTCAGAGTCTGCCCCAGCAGGGCGATCAGGGTAGTGGATGACGACCTGGACGATATCCTCTCCTATAAATACCGGGTGCTGCTAGTCCCGGCCGTATTTTACGCCCAGTTCGAGAAGAAAGTCCCGCCCGGGGTCATAAACGACATCCTGGGCGATATGGGTTTCTCGGAGATATGCACCGTGGAACAGAGTGCCGACACGCTGGTTGAGGAGATCAACGCCTATGTCCGGAGAGCTCCGGCCAAGCCGGTGATATCGTCGTTCTGTCCGGCAGTCATCCGGCTTATACAGGTACGTTTCCCGTCGCTTATCGACCACATCATGCTGCTTCTGCCGCCGATAGAGGTTACGGCCCAGTATTATGTCAAGAAATGGCAGAACAGCGGTGGAGACCCGTCGGAACTGGGGGTGTTCTATCTGACTCCGTGCATCGCCAAGATAGCTGCTGTGAAGTCTCCCGTGGGCGGATACGAATCGCCCATCAACGGTGTGATCAATATGGATTATGTCTACAACCGGGTACTGCATGCCTTCAAGAACAAGAAATATCCCGAGCAGGGCAAGGGTACGGAGGCAGTCAATGACGCCATCTCGTCCAGGGGACTGCGCTGGCCGCTGACCGGGGGCGAGGCATCGCAGGTAGAGGGCCGCGCTCTGGCGATAGACGGGATGACCAATGTGATGGATTTTCTGGAGAAGCTGGAGGATGAGGAGATAGAGGAGCCGATAGACTATCTGGAGCTCCGTGGCTGCGATGAGTCTTGCGCTGGCGGCATACTGGTGCAGGGCAACCGCTTCCTGGTGGCCGACAATCTCAGGGCGGAGGCTGCGGCGGCAAAAGACACGCACCCGCTTACCGGACAGTACAAGCAGTTCTGCTCCGCTTCTATTAAGATGGATGCGGTTGAGCCCCGCTCCATGGTCAAGTACGATAAGGACATCAATGTGGCCATCAAGAAGATGGAGGCGGCCCGGATGCTGAGAAAGATACTGCCGGACATAGACTGCGGGGCCTGCGGGGCCCCCAGCTGCGAGGCTCTGGCAGCTGACATCGTGCGGGACGACGCATCGCTCAACAACTGCATCTTCATGCAGGCCCGCTTTGAGAAGGAGGGCTCGCTGCTGGTGGGCGAGGCCATAGATCTGATGGAGAAAGTGTGGGGAAAAGACCGGTTTATCAATAAGGAAAAAGATAATTAACAGTATACAATCATGACAGTAAGAGAAATAGCTGAAAAATTGAATCTCAGGGTGTTTTCCGGGGCGGAAGGCCTGGACAGGGAGGTGTCCGGGGGATATGTGTCCGATCTGCTGTCGGACGTGATGGGCTTCGCCAAGGATGGCTCCGTATGGGTGACTCTCCAGACTCACAAGAACGTGATGGCCATCGCCACACTCAAGGAACTGGCGGCGGTGATTATCGTCAAGGGATTTGAGCCCGAGGACGATGCGAAGGAGGTGTCCGACGAGGAAGGCATCCCGATTCTAGGCTCCGGCGAGCAGACTTTCGAACTGGCCGGCAGGATATACAATCTTCTCAACCACTGAGCCGATGAACCGGTTCAGGGCTGATCTTCACACGCATACCTTCCTGTCTCCCTGCGGGGATATCGGGATGGTGCCCTCGTTCATAGTGGAGACGGCCCTGAGAAAAGGCTATGATATAATAGGTGTCACCGACCATAATACTACGGTCCAGGCCAGGGAGATACGCCGAATGGTCGGAGACGGTGAGCCGTATGTCCTCTGCGGTGCGGAGATAACCACCAGGGAGGAGGCGCACTGTCTGGCATTCGCTGATTCGGAGGAGAGCCTGGACGCCCTGCAGCGGTTCCTGGACGACAATCTGCCTCAGGTGCCGAACGACGAGGAGATGTTCGGGTATCAGCTGGCTGTCAATGCTGACGAGGAGGTAATCTACGAAGCTCCGTATCTTCTGATATCGGCTCTGGACAAAGGCATAGACGAGGTGGCGGCATTTGTCTCGTCCATAGGGGGATTGTTTATCCCGGCCCATATTGACAAGCCGCAGAACTCGGTCATCTCGCAGCTGGGCTTCATTCCTCCGGACCTGCAGTACGATGCCCTGGAGATTTCTGTCCGCTGCGACCTGGAGCAGCTGCTGGAGCGCAACCGCTACCTGCGGAAGCTCGGTCCGTCATTTATCCGCTCGTCGGATGCCCATTACCCCGAAGATTACTGCCGTGCCGTCACATATTTCAATATGCCCTGCCGTTCCTTCGCTGAGATCCGCAAGGCTCTTCACGGGGAGGATGGCCGGAGCGTCTCACTTCAATAAACCGACACCTGTATGAACGACCTGTCAATGCACATACTGGATATAGTCCAGAATTCGATAAGCGCCGGGGCGACCCGGGTGACACTGACCGTGGACGAGGCTCCCGGGGCCGACCTGCTGACCATCGTGATCGGCGACAACGGCAAGGGGATGACTTCGGAGCAGGTCAGCCGTCTGTCCGATCCATTCTTCACTTCCCGCACTACCCGGAAAGTCGGCATGGGCATACCTCTGCTGATGGACTCCGCCAGGCAGAGCGGGGGAGACGTGCGGATAGAGTCGGAGCCGGGAAAGGGCACGGAGGTGACGGCCGTATTCGGATATTCCAACATAGACCGGCCTCCTCTCGGGGATGTGGCCAACGCCCTGATGCTGCTGGTCTCCTCCAACCCGGCTCTGGATTTTCTATTTACATACCGCTACAACGGGGATGAGTATCTCTTCGACACGGTGGATGTCAGGGAAATCCTCGGCGACGATGCTTTGAAAGATTTAACAATTATTAGAAATTTGGAAGAAATGATTAAAGATAATATGCGGGAGATTAGGAATTGTTAAATATTTTCATAAAATTTGCATAATCAACACTACATTATAATATTAACCGAACCTTATGAGTAAGATTAAGTCTCTTGACGAACTTCGTCAAATGAAGGCCAGACTCGAGAGCGAGATGGACATCCGGGAGAAGAGCAACAATCCCGACAAACTGGTCCAGATCCGCGTAGCCATGGCCACATGCGGTATCGCCGCAGGAGCGCGTGCCGTGATGAATTCCATCATAGATCGGGTTGAGAGAGAAAAACTACCCGTAATCGTAACACAGGGCGGATGCATGGGTTACTGCTATGCCGAGCCGACTATCGAGGTAAAGCGTCCCGGAGAGGATCCGGTCGTATTCGGCCATGTCAATGCCGACAAGGCCATGGAGATCATTGACAAGTATGTGCTTCACGGCGAGCTTGTCGACGGTATCCTTCCGGTCAATTATCAAACAATCCAGGAAAAAATCTAGTCTGCCATGCCGAACTACAAGATGAGTTTACTGTGCTGCGGAGGTACGGGCTGCCGTGCGTCCGAGAGCGTGAGGATCGTGGAGAGACTGAGAGAGGAGATAGCCGCCGCCGGTATGGACAACGATGTCCAGGTGGTGGTGACCGGCTGTTTCGGTTTCTGCGAGCAGGGTCCCATCGTCAAGGTCATACCTGACAATACATTCTACACCAATGTGAAGCCTGAGGATGCCGAGGAGATCGTCAAGGAGCATGTGGTAAAGGGCCGTAAGGTGACCCGCCTGCTCTACGAGGATCCCGACACCAAAAAGCATATCAGCGACTCGAAGCATATGGGCTTCTATCAGAAGCAGCTCCGTATCGCTTTGCGTAACTGCGGATTCATCAATCCCGAGAACATAGACGAATACATAGCCCGTGACGGATACGAGGCTCTGGCAAAGGTGCTTCAGGGTACTCCCCAGGAGGCCATAGAGACAGTCAAGAAGTCCGGTCTGAGAGGACGCGGCGGCGGAGGATTCCCCACCGGTCTGAAGTGGGAGATCGCCTCCAAGAGTCCCGGCCCGGAGAAATACGTGGTCTGCAACGCCGACGAGGGTGACCCCGGAGCATTCATGGACCGCTCCATCCTGGAGAGTGACCCCAACTCGGTGATAGAGGCCATGGCCATCTGCGGTTACTGTATCGGTGCATCCAAGGGTCTGGTGTATATCCGCGCCGAGTACCCTCTGGCGGTGAAGCGTCTCCAGATAGCCATGAGGCAGGCCCGCGACTACGGTCTGCTCGGAGACGACATCCTCGGCTCGGGATTCAATTTCGACATCGAGATACGCTATGGGGCCGGTGCGTTCGTCTGCGGTGAGGAGACAGCCCTGATTCACTCCATGGAGGGCAAGAGGGGCGAGCCTACAGTGAAGCCTCCTTTCCCGGCGGAGAGCGGTTATCTCGGCAAGCCTACCAATGTCAACAACGTCGAGACCTTCGCCAACATCCCCGTGATCTTCCTCAAGGGACCCGAGTGGTTTGCGTCCATCGGTACCGAGAAGTCAAAGGGTACCAAGGTATTTGCCCTGGCCGGCAAGATCAACAACGTGGGTCTTATCGAGGTGCCTATGGGGACGACCCTGCGCGAGGTCATCTACGACATCGGAGGCGGCATCAAGGGCGGCAAGGAGTTCAAGGCCGTCCAGACAGGAGGCCCCTCGGGCGGCTGTCTGACCAAGAAACATCTCGACACACCTATAGATTACGACAATCTTACCGCCGCCGGCTCGATGATGGGCTCGGGAGGTATGATCGTCATGGACGAGGATGACTGCATGGTCTCCGTGGCCAAGTTCTATCTTCAGTTCACCGTCGATGAGTCCTGCGGAAAGTGCGCTCCCTGCCGTATCGGCAACAAGCGTCTGGAGGAGATTCTCGACAAGATTACCAAAGGCAAGGGTACGATGGAGGATCTGGATTACCTCAAGAACCTCAGCAAGGTCATCAAGGACACCGCTCTCTGCGGTCTCGGACAGACCTCGCCCAATCCCGTGCTATCCACTCTCGACAACTTCTACGATGAGTATGTGGCCCACATCGTGGACAAGAGATGTCCGGCCCATAAGTGCCGTGCCCTGAGAGTGTACGCTATCGATCCTGACCGCTGCAAGGGCTGTACCGCCTGTGCGAGGGCATGTCCCGCCGGAGCGATCAAGGGTGAGGTCAAGCAGGCCCATGTCATCGACACGGAGAAGTGTATACGCTGCGGCGCATGCTTCGACAAATGTAAATTCAATGCGGTAATCGTTCAATAATCGTAACTGAGATGGATACAATTAAACTTACAATAGACAATAGAGAGATCGAGGTTGAGAAGGGAACGACTATCTTCCAGGCTGCCAAGCAGATGGGGATAGATATTCCGGCTCTCTGCTATATGAAACTGGACAACCTCGGAGTAGAGAACCGTCCCGGCGGCTGCCGCATCTGCGTGGTGGAGGTAGAGGGACGCAGGAACCTGGCTCCTTCCTGCTCTACGGTATGTACCCCCGGCATGGTGGTGCATACTCACACCATGAGAGTCATCAACGCGCGCAGGACAGTGCTGGAACTGATCCTTTCGGATCATCCCAAGGACTGCCTCGTCTGTCCCAAGAACGGCAGGTGCGAGCTTCAGGACCTTGCAGCCCGTCTGGGTATCAGGGAGATACATTCTGTAGAGAATGCGGCGGTCTCCACATACAAGAAAGACACATCGCCTTCCCTGAAAAGAGATATGGACAAATGCGTCATGTGCCGCCGCTGCGAGACCATGTGCAACGACGTGCAGAGCGTGGGTGCCCTGAGTGCCGTAAACCGCGGATTCATGGCGGTGGTCGCTCCTGCCTTCGAGCAGAGGCTGGTGGACAGCAACTGTACATTCTGCGGTCAGTGCGTAGCGGTATGTCCTACCGGTGCCCTGACTGAGGTGGATCACACTGGCAGGATCATACAGGCCTTGATGGATCCCACCAAGAAAGTGGTCGTACAGACAGCGCCGGCTGTCCGTGCCGCCCTCGGTGAGGAGTTCGGCATGGAACCCGGAACTTTAGTGACAGGTAAGATGGTGGCCGCCCTGCGCAGACTGGGCTTTGACGAGGTCTTCGACACTGACTTCGCCGCCGACCTCACCATCATGGAGGAGGGTACCGAGCTGCTGGACCGTCTGGGACGTTTCCTCGGAGGCGACAAGACAGTCAAGCTGCCCATCCTGACTTCGTGCTGCCCTGCATGGGTCAATTTCTTCGAGCACAACTATCCCGATATGCTGGACGTGCCTTCGTCCGCCAAGTCTCCTCAGCAGATGTTCGGAGCCATAGCCAAGACATATTTCGCCGAGAAGATAGGGGTGGACCGCAAGGATCTCGTGGTAGTGTCCGTAATGCCCTGTCTGGCCAAGAAATACGAGTGCCAGAGAGACGAGTTCAAGGTGGACGGCAATCCGGACGTGGATTTCTCCATCTCCACCCGCGAGCTGGCCTCGCTGATCAAGTCGGCCAACATTGACTTCCTGTCGCTGCCCGACGAGGAGTTTGACGCTCCGCTGGGCGAGTCCACCGGAGCCGCTGTCATCTTCGGCGCGACCGGAGGTGTGATCGAGGCCGCAGTCCGTACAGCATACGAGATATACACCGGCAAGAAGCTGGACCGTATCGATTTCAAGGAACTCAGAGGACTTGACGGCATCCGTCATGCCACGATAGACTTCAACGGTACTCCCATCAACATCGGTATCGCGCACACTCTCGGCAATGCCCGCAAGCTGCTTGACGGTATGCGTGCCGGCATGTACAACTTCCATGCTATCGAGATCATGGCCTGTCCCGGCGGCTGCATAGGCGGTGCCGGCCAGCCTTTCCATCACGGGGACAGCAGTGTCATCAAGGCCCGTATGGACGCCATCTACCGCGAGGATGCCGGCAAGAAGATCCGCAAGTCGCACGAGAACCCCTACATCATCAAGCTGTACGAGGAGTTCCTCGGTCATCCTATGAGCGAGAAAGCGCATCATCTGCTGCATACACATTATTTCGACAAACACGATTAACAAGAAGGAGAGCAATATATGGATAAGATAGAATTGAACAAATGTCAGAAGGACAAGATCGCCGAGATCTGCGCGGAGTTCGGCAACGCTCCCGGTGAGCTGATCAACGTCCTGCATAAGTGCCAGGGTCACTTCGGCTATCTGCCGGAGGAGGTGCAGCGCGAGATTGCCCGCAATCTGCACATTCCTGTGGCCAAGGTCTATGGAGTCGTTACATTCTACTCCTTCTTCACCATGCAGCCCAAGGGCCGCCACTCCATATCTGTGTGTATGGGTACGGCCTGCTATGTGCGTGGAGCCGAGGGCGTACTGGAAGAGCTCAAGAAAGAGCTCAAGATCGACGTGGGCGGAGTCACCCCCGACGGGAAGTTCTCCCTGGAGTGCCTGCGCTGCGTGGGCGCCTGTGGTCTGGCACCCGTGATGCTGGTGGACGAGAAGGTCTACGGCCGTCTGGAGCCCAAGCAGATCAAGGGTATCCTCGCCCAGTACGAATGACGTTTTGACACATAAGGAGACAGGATAGGGCGGAACCGTTTCGGCGGGTCCGCCCTTTTTGTTTCGGCAAATGTATTTTATTATAACTTTGCGGCTCTGGAGAAATGCAAATGCCGGACACTTATGATATGACCATGAAGTTGCACCGATATATCCTGATTACAGCCCTGCTGGTCCTGCTGGAGACCGTGGCAGCACCGTCCGCAGTTTCTAAGGAAGAGGGGGAAGACGGCATACGGGAGCAGTTGTCCGCAATCAAGGGGGCCGATATGACAATCTATTCCCTGTACTGCAATGAGGATGACTACAGTAAGAAGATGAGATGCGCCGGGATATTCCTCTCGGGGCTTGATTCTGCTGCCGCAAACACTGCCCTGGCCGTGATGAACACGGAGCTGGCTGACTGGTATGAGAACGAGAAGTTTCTGTTTTCCAAGGCTATACAGTACCGCGAACAGTCCCTCAGAATATACACCGCACTGGACAGTCTGGACAAGATTGCCGACACGAAGTACTGCCTGGCCAGACTTTACTACAAAAAGGGCCTGTACCACAATGCGCTGAAATACATCTACGATGCCCTCCTGACTTCGTCAATGCGTACCCCAAAATTCATCAGCAAACAATGGAGCGATACGTTGATGCCGTTTCATAAGCA
>CALVDG010000021.1 GCA_944326255.1 uncultured Bacteroidales bacterium | reverse complement strand
AGGGTTTGAGCCGGCCTTATCCGACTCGATTGTTAAATTTTAAATTTTTCGGTAAAAATTTACCGAAGTATTGTTATTAAATAATCGTTTAGTACATGTTTTACCATGTGGTGGGTATTCAAACGTAATTGATTTGGCTGACGATGTTGTTAGAAATAACTTATTAGGCAAAAAAGCTTCAATTTGTATTATCTTAGATTTAGACATCAAAACTAACGCAGAAAACTATATAGTTCATAATAACATTGCTAATAACATACCTCTTAATTATTTACCAATAGAAAGTTTGGAAAAATATTTAAGAAATAAATTAGTCAAGAATGTAGATCACGCTCTATTTAGACGTTTAAACGACTACATCTTTCAACAAAAAAGTTTAACAGAGATTGTTAATGATTACACTCAGAACAATAATGCTGATAATGATAATAATGGTAAGAGATTTTATAAACTTATTGATACTGAGTTGAGAGAAAGAAGAAAAGATAGAAATGAGTTAATCGAAATGATTGTAGAGTATCTTTTTGAAAAGAATGATGATATGATAAAAAAAACTACCTCATTCTTAACAGCACAATTAAAAAAAAATAATAATTTCTAACTAATATTAGACTTAGTAGTCAATCTTTTTGCCTGCTCAAGGATTTTGACTACTTTTGCAATTGAGTTATTTGACAGTATAGCACCGCAAAACACTGAAAATCGCACGATAACCAAATCGTTACCGCTGTTAACCAAATACTCTGTTAAATGTTTATTTTTTAAACGATTATGTCAAACTATTAAAAATTTAAAATAGAATTTACGGAAAATATGAAGTATAAAAGGGTATTGCTCAAGCTCAGCGGAGAGAGCCTCGGGGGCAATGAGGGACGCGGCATTGATGAAGGGATGCTGGCCCGCTATGCCGCGGAGGTGGCTCAGGCCGTAAGGAGCGGAGTGCAGGTCGCCATCGTAGTGGGCGGCGGCAACATTTTCAGAGGACTTTCAGGTGCGGGCAAGGGTTTTGACCGCGTGGGCGGCGACCGCATGGGTATGCTTGCGACGGTGATCAACAGCCTCGGCCTGGCAATGGCCATCCGCAGTGCCGGAGTGGATGCGGAGGTATTTACCTCGACCCCGATGAAGCCCATCGCCGAATATTACACCAGGGACAATGCCGTAGCGGCCATGGAGCGCGGCGCGGTGGCCCTGATCGCCGGAGGCACCGGCAATCCGTTCTTCACCACTGACTCCGCGGCGGCCCTGAGAGCCTGCGAGATAGGAGCCGGGGCACTGCTCAAGGGCACCCGCGTGGACGGGGTCTATACCGCCGACCCTGAGAAGGACCCGAATGCCACAAGGTACGACGAGCTGACATTTGACAAGGCCCTCTCGGACGGGCTGAAGGTCATGGACAGCACCGCATTTGCCCTGTGCAAGGACAACGACATGCCCATCGTGGTCTTCGACATGAACCGCGAGGGCAATCTGCAGCAGCTGCTTGACGGCGGAAAAGTCGGCACGCTGGTACATAAGTAACCTGACATTGGATAAAATGAAATAACAACTAAAACATAAAATATTATGGCAGACAATGCAAAAGACATCATTGCCTCAGCAGTGAAAAAAATGAGCGAGGCCGTCAACTATCTGGAAGAGGACCTCAAGACCTACAGGGCCGGCAAGGCCAACCCGGCTGTGTTCAACAGCGTCATGGTGGATTACTACGGCAATCCTACTCCCGTGCCCCAGGTGGCCAGCATCACTGTGCCCGATGCCCGCACGATGCTGATCCAGCCCTGGGAGAAGAACATGATACCGAAGATTGAGAAGGCCATCATGGACGCCAATCTCGGATTCACTCCCCAGAACAACGGCGAGCACATCCGCATAAACGTCCCGCCCCTCACTGAAGACCGCCGCAAGGAGCTGGTGAAGAAGTCCAAGGCAGCCGGCGAGTCGGCCAAGATTTCCATCCGCAACGCCCGCAAGGAGGCCAACGACCTGTTGAAGAAGGCCCAGAAGGACGGTCTGGCGGAAGATATGGCCAAGGACGCCGAGAACGACGTGCAGAAGGAGGTTGACAACTACAACAAGAAGATCGACACCATCCTGGCCAACAAGGAGAAAGAGATAATGACAGTGTAAACGGTACGGTTATGAGGAGAATGTTGATAGTTGCAGGCTGTGCGGTGCTGGCGTTTCTGGCTGTGCAGAGCTGTGAAAAGGGCGATCCAGGCCCTTCGGCTCCTCAGCTCAGTACGATTCATGTCAATCAGGATAAGATAGGTCTCGGACAGCAGGTGGTCTTTACGGTGGAGGATACGGTCGCGATGCACGGCAGCCTGTATCTGATACAGCCTAGATGGACCGTCAACGGCAATCAAGTGCTGGAGGACTTCACGCATTACGATTTCGTGAACGGACGCGGCTCGTATATGTGCTATTATACCCCTTCGGCAGTGGGCAGTATGGATGTCAGGCTGGAGGTGTATATGATATTCAATGACGCTCCTGCCGGAGAGGCCGAGCAGACCGTATCGGCCGAAAGGAGGCTTGAGGTAGTCAAATGCGATGCACGCACCTCTTTCTGGGGAGATTCGGTAGCCGTGACTATGCACCGCGAGCCAGGTCTGGTCGCCAGCGGGACAGAGGGAGTGTATATCGGAACGGGCTACAGCTCGATACTGGGGGTGTCGTCCATCGTGCCGTCGGTCAATCTGGTCTATACTTTCGAGTCACAGGCTGATTCCCTGATGAGGATATCCGAGAGTTTCGCGGCGTCAGCAGACCGTACTGACGGATATAAGTATGTGGCTTCTCTGTTTGAGTTTGCACTCAAGACGCTTGAGACCGAATATGTCGGGACAAGCAGCAGGAAAGTCATCGCCAGCACGGATGACCAGCAGTACCTCAATGCGGCCAACAAATTTGCCGGAGCCGGTACGCTCACAGATGAGGAACTGGCTTGTCTGGGCGAGGGTATGGTCAAGGGACTGGTCAGGATAGAGGCCACTATGCGCTCGGCCACTACCGATGTGGTGTTTACCACGGAAGCGGCTCCGGACAGCAACTGCGCCTACATCGTGCTGACTTATTCGGCCAGATAGTTACTTATTGATCTGCCGCTCCATGGAGGCGCGGTGAATCAGATTGAAGACCTCGGTGATGAAAGACTCGTCGAGGTCTTTTTCTTGTGCCAGGGCGCGTACTTTGGCCAGCACTGAGTTCCAGCGGCCGGTCTGCAGGACGGTCAGTCCGCTCTTCTCCTTGACCTCGCCGATGGCTTCGGATATCTTCATCCGCTCGGCCAGCAGATCTATCAGCGAGGAGTCTATCCTGTCGATATCGCTGCGCAGGCTGTCCAGGGCCGCTGCGGCTTCCGCTCCCGGAGCGGAGTTGCCGCGCATCTTCAACGAGCTCAGAAGCTGTGCCAGTTCAGCAGGAGTTATCTGCTGCGCGGCATCGCTCAGGGCCTTGTCCGGGTCCGGGTGTACCTCTATCATCAGGCCGTCGAATCCCAAGGCCATGGCCTGCTGCGACAGACTTCTGACCAGGTCGCGCCGCCCTCCGATATGGCTGGGGTCGCAGAGTACGGGTATTTCGGGCATCCGTCTGTGCAGCTCCACCGGTATCTGCCAGAACGGAGAGTTGCGGTAGATGCTCTCACCGTAGGAGTGGAAGCCGCGGTGTACGGCGCAGACCAGGCCGCATCCGTAGCCGGAAAGCCGCTCTACGGCTCCCAGCCAGAGTTCGGGATCCGGCACCAGCGGATTCTTGACGAATACCGGCAGGCCCGTACCCTTCAGGGCATCGGCTATCTCCTGCACCAGAAACGGATTGCCGGTGGTCCGTGCTCCTATCCATACCGCATCTATTCCGTATTTGAGGATAACCTCCACGTGTCTGGCATTCGCTACCTCGGTGATGGTCTTCATGCCGGTGGCCCTGCCCGCATCGCGGAGCCACCGGGCACCGGTCTCTCCGACTCCCTCGAAGCAGCCGGGATGAGTACGGGGCTTCCAGAGGCCTCCGCGCAGCATCGTGACGCCGGCCTTGCTTATGCCCTCAGCTGCCGCCATTATCTGTTCCGGGCTCTCCACGCTGCACGGCCCGGCTATTATAAAAGGTATGGGAACGAGTTTACTCATACAGCAGTTTCTTGCGTATCTTGCACAGCCACGACGGCGTGACGTTGAGGTATGAGGCCATCCTGTTGGCAGATATGGCACTTGCGATGTCCGGCCTGAACTTAAGCAGATTGCGGTACCTGTCCTCGGCAGAGCCGTTGATCTGTATCATTTTCAGTTCGGATGTATAGAACTGTCCCATCGCTATGTCGAACATCCAGAGCGAGAACTCATGGGACTGTTTCATCAATGAGAAGAAGTCTGCCTTTGAGATTCTCAGTACCGAGGAGGCGATCCTGCATGATTCTATCTGCATGACGGAAGGATGGTTCATATACACAGACTGAGGAGAGCACATGAAAGTGCCCGGAAATGCAAAGCCGAAAGTGACTTCCTTTTCACCTTTGAAATACAGCAGCTGGATGATGCCCTCCTTCACTATATAGATGTTCGTATCGGTCTGTCCGTATCCGATAAGGACTCCGCCAGGCTTCAGTCTTATTTCTTCTGAGTACATCAATAGCTTGTCAATCAGTGCGTTGCTGGGCGCAAACCTGCCTTCGTTCCGAAGTATGTCTCTAAAGTCTGTGTCGGTGTCCATCATGAAAAATAGTATTACTACAACGTTTCTTTAAAACGTATGTTTTATTTTTGTTTCAAAATTACTAATAATCCTTCTTATGAAAAAATCTTTATCTACATTTACTGCAGCCATTTTCATGGCCATGACTATAGCCGGCTGTAAACCTGAAGAGCCGGAAATTGCGCTTCCTGTGCTGACACCTGAGTCAGAGGAGTCTGTGTCAGTACCGGCAGAAGGCGGAGAGTTTGATATTGCCTACAAACTGGAAAATCCCGTAGAGGGAGGTTTTATAAGTGTATTCTGTGAGCCTGACGCAGATGAGTGGATCCCTTCAATTGATTACAGTACTTTGGGAACGGTGCATTTCAGTGTCTCGCCCAATGAGTCTGAGGAGGCCAGAAGTACAGAGATGACAGTCAGATATGATTATTCAGGAGGAGAGCCGCTTTCATTCTCTGTAGAGATTAAGCAGAACGGTATGTCCGGTGAGGAACCGGATCCGGATAAAGCGACTATTTCATTTGAGGTAAATGAGATAGGTCAGCGTTATTTCTCGGTGGCCATTACTCCGTCGGATAAGGAGATGAATTACCTGGTGTTCTTCAAGACAGCCGAGGTGTTTGACATGTACCCTGACACGGACTCTTTGATCGGTGGTGACATGGAGTATTTCGCATGGATGGCGTATATGAATGAGATGACTGACGCTCAGGCCGTAGCGGCGGAGACTATACGTGGAGATTACCCTGACTATCTTTGCAATGCCGAACCCGAGACGGAGTATGTCCTCTATGCATACGGTATAGATACATTGTCTCTTGAGGTGCTGACAGAAGTCTCTGTGCTGAGGTTGACAACCAACTCGCTGGACAAGGTGGATTTCACAGTAGAGACGAAAGCTAACGGTCATATAGTCACTGCGGAGATCGTGCCGGTGGATTACGACGGATATTACATGGCTGATGCGTGGGCTGTCGATGATGTGGATGCCGGACTGGATTTCGCCGTATGGTGCTCAAATTCGTGGAATACTCTGCGGATGGACTATGAAATCTACTATGGAATGACTTTGGAGGAGATCTTTGAGGAATATGCAGAACAGGGAGAGTCTTCCTGGGTATTTGAGGACCTGATGCCCGAGACGGACTGCATCATGGCTGTATTTGCCCTGGATGATATGGGCTGGCTCTGTTCGGAGCCTGTATCGGCCGAATTTACGACCGGTTCTACTACAGCCAGCGGCAATGTGGTGACTATCAACGTAACGAATGTTACTTCCAGGGCCGCCAGCGTAGAGTTTGTACCGAGCAATGACGATCCCTTTGCCTATATCGTGACCGAGGCGGCTCAGTTCGAGGGTATGTCTGATGATGAAATCATAGACTACTGTATGAACCGTCTCTATGCGCCTGTCCGTACCGGCAGGTACATCAATACCTACGGAAAGCTTACTCCCGGTACTGAATACTACGCCATAGCTTACGGCAACTACAACGGCAATATAACGACAGAACTTTTCCTGAAATCGTTCACGACCAATGAGGCACAGGTCGGGGCACTTGAGTTCAGCCTTGAGTACGGGCCGTGGTACGACCTGATGCAGCTGGCTGAGGCCGACCCTAATACAGGCTGGGATTATTCAGCGATGTACTATGACTGTCTGCTGCCTGTGGATGTGCCTGAGGAACTGGCCGGCAAGGAGTATTATTATGCGTTGTACACGGTAGATGCCATTTATGGCTGGGATGATGAGACGCTGTACAGTCAGCTTTATGATCACGGAACGGATTATGCCCCGACTTATTTCCTGTCTGACTACGGTATGGAGTTTGTCCTTGTCGGATTCGCGGTTGATGACAACGGTGACTGGGGTCCCATCTGGAAGAGCGAGCCGTTCACCATGTCTCTGGAAGGAGCGTCTGATCCCTATGACTATGTGAACAGATAGTGTAAAAAGTGTGATTGTATGTGAGGCGGCTGTGACGGAATAAAATCTCCGGCTACAGCCGCTTTTTGTTGAAAATTCAAAACAGTTTCTTATCTTTGCCGCGAAAAACAAAAACAACACGACGCAATGGCTAATATTTTCACTTCTTCCATAGGGAAGAAACTTATAATGAGTGTAACGGGATTGTTCCTGATAATCTTCCTTCTCCTGCATGCGACCATCAACGGCCTGTCCCTGATAAGCGCCGATGCCTTCAGGGCCGGATGCGACTTTATGGCTCTGCCTATCATCACCGTTATGGTGCCCATTCTTGCAGCGGGATTCATTATCCACATCATTTATGCCATCTATCTGTCCTGGACCAACTATAAGGCCCGTGGCAACAACCGCTACGCTGTAGCCAACAAGAGCCAGGCCGACAACTGGGCAGCCAAGAACATGTTGGTGCTCGGAATCGTCGTTCTCGGTATTCTTGCGTTTCACCTGACTCACTTCTGGGCAGATATGCAGCTGCAGCAGTTCCAGGGCGTAGCTCACGAGGATCTGGCGGATCCCTATCAGCTGCTGCTCGATACATTCAAATGCGGCTGGGTGACTGCAATCTATGTAGTATGGTTCGTGGCTCTGTGGATGCACCTGACCCACGGTTTCTGGAGCGCATTCCACACTCTTGGCTGGAACAACAATATCTGGATCAGCCGTCTGAAAGTTATTTCCTACATCGTGGCTACCATCATCTGCCTGGTGTTCGTGGCAGTGGCTGTGGTGTCTTGTCTTAAAGGCAATGGGATGATGTAATTGAAACAATGTTATAGTAACTGCATAGTATATGGCTGTGGTTGAAGAATTTCAACACAGCCTTTTTTAATTTACGACGGTTATGAGGAACATACTTATCTCTCTTGCACTTGTGCTCTGTCCCATGGCTTTGGCCGCTCAGGGACAGGAGGACCGGCTGCCTTACTGGCAGGACGTACAGACTGTGGAGGTGAACCGGGAATATCCCCGCGCGGCCTTCATGAGCTATCCGGACTCGGCGACCGCCGCCGCGTACCGTTACGAGGACAGCCCGCGCTACCTGCTGCTCAACGGAGTGTGGAAATTCTACTTCGTGGAGGCCTACCGCGACCTTCCGGAGAATATCACCGACCCTGCTGTGGACGCTTCCGGCTGGCACGACATCAATGTGCCCGGCAACTGGGAGGTGCAGGGATTCGGTACGGCCATCTATACCAACCACGGCTACGAGTTCAAGCCGCGCAATCCTACGCCGCCCGTGCTGCCCGAGGACAATCCGGTGGGAGTCTACCGCCGGGAGTTCACTGTGCCTGAGTCCTGGGACGGATCCGAGATATTCCTGAATATCGACGGGGCCAAGTCCGGCGTATATGTGTACCTGAACGGACGCGAGGTGGGCTACAGCGAGGACTCGAAGACCTCGGCTGAGTTTGCGGTGAGCGACTATCTCGTGCCGGGCGAGAACACTCTGGTACTGAAGATTTACCGCTGGAGCACCGGCTCCTATCTGGAGTGCCAGGACTTCTGGCGGATGAGCGGTATCGAGAGGGATGTGTACCTGTGGTGCCAGTCCCGTGAGGCGGCGCTGAAAGATTTCACGATAGTGTCCACTTTGGACGACACCTATGCCGACGGTATGCTGTCGGTGAGGGCCGTGCTGAAGAATACCGCCGCGAAGGGCTCCGAGGCCGTGCTGCGCGGGACTCTGACCGGACCGGACGGAGCTGTGGTATGGTCTGAGGCTCAGGAGGTCGGCCTGGATGCCGGCGGTACCTCGGAGGTGCGCTTCGAGAGCCGTATCCCGGACGTCAGGCCCTGGTCGGCTGAGCATCCGGACCTGTACCGGCTGACCATGACTGTCTATGCCGACGGACAGGCGGTGGAGACCGTGCCCTATCACGTGGGCTTCAGGAAGTTCGAGATCAAGCCCTCCGGCCAGCTCTCTCCCGAGGGCCGTCCCTACGTGCTCTTCTACGTCAACGGCCAGCCCGTCAAGCTCAAGGGCGTCAATACCCACGAGCACAACCCCCTCACCGGCCACTATGTCACAGAGGACCTGATCCGCCGCGACCTCGAGCTGATGAAGCAGAACAACATCAACACCGTCCGTCTGGCCCACTATCCCCAGGGCCGCCGTTTCTACGAGCTCTGCGACCAGTACGGACTGTACGTCTACGATGAGGCCAATATCGAGTCGCACGGCATGTACTACAATCTGCGCAAGGGCGGAACCCTCGGCAACAACCCCGAATGGCTCGCCGCCCACATGGACCGTACCATAAACATGTACGAGCGCAACAAGAACTACCCCTGCATCACCGTCTGGTCTCTCGGCAACGAGGCCGGCAACGGCTACAACTTCTACCAGACCTACCTCTGGATCAAGGACCGCGAGCTCTCCGGCATGAACCGTCCCGTCTGCTACGAGCGGGCGCAGTGGGAGTGGAACAGCGACATGTACGTGCCGCAGTATCCCGGCGCCGAATGGCTGCGGTCGATAGGCCGCTCCGGCAGCGACCGTCCCGTAGTGCCCTCGGAGTATTCCCACGCCATGGGCAATTCTTCCGGCAGCCTCTCCCTGCAGTGGGATGAGATCTACCGCTATCCCAACCTCCAGGGCGGATACATCTGGGACTGGGTGGACCAGGGCCTGTGGCAGGACCGTGACGGAGGCTTCTGGGCCTACGGCGGGGACTTCGGGGAGAATGCTCCGAGCGACGGCAACTTCCTCTGCAACGGTATTGTCAATCCTGACCGCAATCCCCATCCCGGAATGACGGAGGTCAAGCATGCCTACCAGAATGCCGCATTCCTCCCCTCCGGCTATGTCGATGAGCCTACAGCGGAGCGTGTCCCGACCACCGGACGGCTCTCATTTGCCTCGGTGCCCGCTGACGGACGGGTGACGGTGGAGGTCGTGAACCGCTTCTATTTTACTTCGCTGAGTGCGTATGACTTTGAGTATGAGCTGACAGCTGACGGACGGACGGCCGCTTCCGGAAAATTTTCCGTGGATGCCGCACCTCAGGATACTGCCGAGGTGTCTCTGGAGCTGCCTGCCATGAGCGGTTCCGGTGTGGAGTATTTTCTGAACCTTTATATGAAGCAGCGTTCCGGTGTCCCGGGTATTCCCGCAGGGCACGTGCTGGCTTCGGACCAGATAGCCTTCCCTGTGAGCGGGGAGCGTCCTGCGTATGCCGGGGGCCGCGGACCGGCTCTGTCGATTGATTCCGTGTCGTCGGAGGGTGTTCTGCGGATAGCCTCATCTTCGGTGGAATGGGTGTTCGACCGCTCGGAGGCTGCCGTCACCTCCTACAAGGTGCGCGGAGTCGAGTATTTTGCCGACGGCTTCGGACTCCGTCCCAATTTCTGGCGCGGGCCCAATGACAATGACTATGGCAACGGGGCTCCCAAGCGGCTGCAGATCTGGAAGACGTCTTCGCGGGAGCTGGAGGTCGGCTCCGTGTCGGCTGTCATGGACGGTGCGGATGCGGTGATGACGGTGGAATATCTGCTGGCGGCCGGCAATCGGTATATCGCCGAGTACCGCGTGCATCCAGACGGGATAGTGGATGCCCGGCTGCATTTTACTCCGGCGCTGGTGCCCGAGGTTTCGTCCGAAGTCTCCGAGGCCACTCTGACCGCGACCTATACTCCGGGTCAGGAATCCCGCGTGGGTCTGAAGGCCCGTCCGGAGGTGCCCCGTATCGGTGTGCGCTTCCGTCTGCCGGTGAGCATGAATGACGTGACCTGGTACGGACGCGGACCAGGAGAGAACTATATCGACCGCAGCAGGGGCTCGCTGGTCGGGCTGTATACCTCTACAGCTGAGGACATGTACTTCCCTTACGTGCGTCCTCAGGAGAACGGTCATCGCAGCGATACCCGCTGGGCGGCGTTCTACGGCGGGGGCAGCGGGCTGATGGTGGTGGCTGACAGCACCATAGGATTCAATGCTTTGAGGAATCCGATAGAGGACTTCGACTCGGAGGAGGCCGTGGAGCACGACTACCAGTGGCCCAACTTTACTCCCGAGCAGATCGCCTCTAAGGATCCAGCCGAGGCTAAGGACGTGCTGCGCCGTATGCACCACGTAAACGATATCGTGCCGCAGGACTACGTTGAGGTTTGCATCGATATGCGCCAGCAGGGCGTCGCCGGCTACGACAGCTGGGGCGACCGTCCAGAGCCGCAGTACCGGCTTCCCGCCGACCGCGACTACACCTGGGGCTTCACCCTCGTGCCCGTCAAGAACGTCCGCGATGCGCAGCGCAAGGCCGTTTACGATTATATGACAGATTAAAGGATTATGAAGAAAAATGACAGTATAAAGAAGACCAATGCCGCCCGTCTGCTGGACCAGGCCGGCATAGCATACGAACTGATACCCTACGAGGTGGATGAGGAGCACTTGTCTGCGGATGCAGTGGCTGCAAAGTTGGGGGAAGATATAGCCTGTGTTTATAAGACCATCGTGCTGCGCGGAGACCGCAACGGCTATTTTGTCTGCGTGGTGCGGGGTGACAGCGAGATTGACCTCAAGGAAGCAGCCCGCGTCTCCGGCAACAAGCGCGCCGAACTTATACACGTCAAGGAGCTCCTTCCCCTGACCGGTTACATCCGTGGCGGCTGCTCTCCAGTCGGCATGAAGAAACCATTTCCCACCTACTACCAGGCATCTATCACCGACCATCCTTATGTCTATGTAAGTGCCGGTATGCGCGGCCTCCAGCTCAAGATTGCT
This sequence comes from uncultured Bacteroidales bacterium, assembly GCA_944326255.1. GTDB lineage: Bacteria > Bacteroidota > Bacteroidia > Bacteroidales > UBA932 > Coprenecus. The sequence continues at coordinate 30,805 of CALVDG010000021.1, read as the reverse complement.
CCCGCTGACCTCATCGCTTTCACTCACGGCCAGTTGTTCTGACTGCAGGAGCGGGCGAATAGATGGCAGAACGGGCGTAGGTCTCGGGAAAAGTTGTTATATTTGAATCTGAATAAAATATTAACGATTATGATTAAACGTCTGTTTACATTCTGTGCGGCTCTGTCCGTGGCTGCATCAGCCGTGGCCCAGGGAGGCATCTCCGAGGAGATGATGGCTCAGATCCGTAAAGGCTGGCAGGGGACACCCGAGGAACTGGCCTTGCGCAACGCCATTTCTGCAAATGACATCAATACTCTGGCAGTACGCCAGGGTGTGGAGGCCGGCTATGATTTCTATTTTTCGGATGAAGTGCCTTCCAAAGGCATAACCGATCAGCAGTCCAGCGGCAGATGCTGGCTGTTCTCCGGGATGAATGTGTTGAGGGCCAAAATGATAGAAGATTACAACCTGGGGGCGTTCCAGTTCTCCCAGAGTTATATCTTTTTCTATGACCAGCTTGAGAAGGCCAATCTTTTCCTGCAGGGCATCATCGACACCCGCAACCTGCCCATGGATGACCGCAAGGTGGAGTGGCTTTTCCGCCACACTATCAATGACGGCGGTCAGTTTACCGGTGTGTCCGACCTTATCACCAAGTACGGCATCGTGCCGTCCAACGTGATGCCGGAGACCTGGGCGGCCAACCACACTTCCCGGATGTCCATGTTGCTTGATCTGAAGCTCAAGGAGTTCGGTCTGGAGCTGCGGGAGATGACAGGCCCGAAAAAGGAGCTGCCCTCCATGCTGGAGGCCCGTAAGGTGGAGATGCTTGCCTTCGTGTACCGCTTCCTGGTGCTCAATCTGGGCGAGCCGCCCGCAGAGTTCACCTGGACTATGTATGACGCAGAGGGCAAGCCTGTCAGCACCAGGACCTACACTCCGAAGTCCTTCTACGACGAGTATGTGGGCGTGGATCTGAAGAACAACTACGTGATGCTGATGAACGACCCCACCCGCGAGTTCTACAAGGTCTACGAGATAGAGTACGACCGCCATCAGTACGACGGCAAGAACTGGCTGTACATCAACCTGCCCATCGAGGAAATCGAGGCCATAGCCATCGCTTCGATAAAGGACGGCACGATGATGTATTTCTCCTGCGACGTGGGTAAGTTCCTGGATCGTCAGAACGGTGTGCTGGACGTGGATTATTACGACTATGGCTCTCTGATGGGTACGGAGTTCGGCATGGACAAGCGGGAGCGGATATTGACCGGTGCCAGCGGTTCGTCCCACGCCATGACCCTGATGGCCGTGGATCTGGACGAATACGGTCAGGCCAAAAAGTGGAAGGTAGAGAACTCCTGGGGTATGACCGGCCACGAGGGACATCTGGTCATGACCGACGAGTGGTTCGAGGAGTATATGTTCCGCCTGGTGGCCGAGAAGAAATACGTTCCCGAGAATATCCTGAAGCTGCTTGACACCAAGCCGACCATGCTTCCGCCATGGGATCCCATGTTCGCTGACGAGCTCTGAGACAGATGGAAAGGCTTCGCAGGATATGGTTTTTCTATTATGACGGGTTCAGGAATATGAGCTCTTTGGGGAGGACTCTCTGGATAGTAGTCCTCCTTAAGCTTTTTATAATGTTCGCAATCCTGAGGGTGTTCTTCTTCCGTCCGGCCCTGGCCGACTGTGAGACCGATGCTCAGAAGAGCATGGTGGTGATTGAGAATCTGACAAAGTAACTAACCAAACTAAAACCTCAAAACGTATGACATTTTTAGCAACACTGGTCGATCTTTCCCGATGGCAGTTTGCCCTGACAGCCATGTATCACTGGCTGTTCGTGCCCCTGACCCTCGGACTGGGCTTTTTGATAGCCTTTATGGAGACCCGGTACGTGATGACCGGAGACGAGTTCTGGAAACGGACTACGAAATTCTGGATGAAGCTCTTCGCCGTCAACTTCGCAATGGGAGTGGCGACCGGTATCATCCTCGAGTTCGAGTTCGGAACCAACTGGAGCAACTACTCGTGGTTCGTGGGCGACATCTTCGGTGCCCCGCTGGCCATCGAGGGTATCTTTGCATTTTTCATGGAGAGTACTTTCTTCGCCGTGATGTATTTCGGCTGGAACAAGGTGAGCAAGAAGGCCCATCTGGTGTCCACCTGGCTCACGGCCATCGGTACGAACCTTTCCGCCGTATGGATTCTGATAGCCAACGCATGGATGCAGTATCCCATAGGCATGGAGTTCAATCCCGACACGGCCCGCAGCGAGATGGTAGACTTCTGGGCAGTAGTTTCGTCCCCCGTGGCCATCAACAAATTCCTCCACTCGGTGACCAACGGCTACGTGCTCGCCTCTGTATTCGTCATCGCCGTATCCTCGTGGTTCCTGCTTAAAAAGCGGGAGACGCTTCTGGCCCGCAAGTCCATCCGCGTGGCCTCCGTTTTCGGAATCATCTCCCTCGCCGTGCTCATCGGCACCGGTGACGGCTCGGCCTACAATGTGGCCAAGGTGCAGCCCATGAAACTAGCTGCCATGGAGGGCCTATACGACGGCTCCGAGAAGGCTCCGCTGGTAGCAGTCGGCATCCTGAATCCCGACAAGGATATCATCGGTGAGGACGGCGCGGACGAGGACCCCTACCTCTTCGAGATATCCTTCCCCAGCATGCTCTCGTTCCTGGCCACCCGTCAGGCCGACGGCTTTGTACCCGGAATCAACGATATCATCGAGGGCGGCTACGAGTTCACCGACAGGGAGGGCAACACCTGCATCGAGCCTCCCTTTGCCGACAAGAAAGCAATGGGTACGGCAGCTGTGTCGGCTCTGGCCGGCTATCAGGCCGCCAAGGAGGCCGGCGATACTCTGGCAATGGCTCAGAACAGGGCGGTGCTGGAGCAGAACTTCGACTATTTCGGCTATCACTATATCGAGGAGCCGGAGGACCTGGTGCCCAATGTCCCGCTGGTCTTCTACGCTTTCCACCTCATGGTGGCCCTCGGCATGTTCTTCATCCTGCTCTTCGTTCTCTACATCATCTTCGAGTGGAAGGACTTCATCGTCAGCGACAAGCACAAGTGGCTCCTGTGGCTGGGCATCATCAGCGTGCCCCTGGTCTACATCTGCTCTCAGTCGGGCTGGATCGTAGCCGAGGTCGGCCGTCAGCCCTGGACCATACAGAACCTGCTGCCCGTAAACGCGGCGGTATCGGGAGTCGAGCCGGGCAATGTCCTTACGACCCTTATCATCTTCGCTGTCCTCTTCACGGCCATGCTCTGCGTGGAGATCAGCATCATGCTCAAACAGATTAAGAAAGGAGGAGAATAATCATGGACACACTGTATTTTCTGCAACATTACTGGTGGGCGCTGGTAGCCCTCCTCGGCGCAATCCTCGTATTCCTGCTTTTCGTGCAGGGAGCGCAGGGCCTGCTGCTGCGCACAGCCTCCTCGGAGGATGAGAAGGACCTCGTAGTCAAATATGCGGGGCACAAATGGGAAATCACATTCACCACCCTCGTCACCTTCGGCGGAGCGGCCTTCGCCTCCTTCCCTCTGTTCTATTCCACAAGCTTCGGCGGAGCCTACTGGCTGTGGATCTGTATCCTGCTGCTCTTCGTGATCCAGGCGTTTTCCTTCGAATACCGCAAGGCAGCCGGCAATATTTTCGGAGCCCGTACCTTCGAGATATTCTTATTCCTGAACGGAGCATTGGGGACTTTCCTCCTCGGAGTGGCTGTCGGAACATTCTTCACCGGAGGAGCCTTCACAGTGGACAAGGTCTCCATCACCGATGCCGCCTCTCCCGCCATTTCAACCTGGGCCAATGGCTGGCACGGCCTGGATGCCCTGGCCAACCCGATGAACCTCCTTCTGGGAGTGGTGGTATTCCTCGCGGCCCGTACCCTCGGCCTGCTCTACCTGCTGACAAAGCCGGATGTGGGCGCATTTGCGGATAAATGCCGCAGGCGGCTGATGATCACCGCCCCTGCATTCGTCCTGACCTTCGTGGCCTTCGTCCTCTGGCTCTTCCTCAGGACCGGCTATGTGGTGGATCCTGCCACAGGCGTAATCTCTCCCGAGCCCTTCAAATATCTGCACAACATCCTTCACACCTGGTGGATAGCCGTAGTCTTCCTGCTCGGCGTTGTCCTCGTGCTGGCAGGCCTCGGAAGGCATTTCCTAGGCAAGGGCATCAGGCAGAACTTCTACATCGTAGGAGCAGGCGCATTGCTCGCAGTCTGGGCCATTCTGCTCATCGCCGGATTCAACGACACAGCCTATTATGTCTCGACCGTGGACATCCAGGACTCCCTGACCCTCTACAACAGCTCGTCCAGCCTGTTCACGCTCAAGGTGATGGCCTGGGTGTCGCTGGCCATTCCATTTGTCATCGCCTATATCGTCTGGATGTGGCGCAAGATGCGGTAAAGACAGAAAGATAGGCATAAGGCATAATAAAATCCCGGTCACATCAGATGCGGCCGGGATTCTTCTGTATATTCAGATAGATTACTGAACGTTCAGTTTGGTGGTGATGGTCTCTGTCGATTCGTCGCTGTATGTGGCGATGGCCTGAACGGTGTGCTCACCTGTTGTCAGGACAATGGTAGGATTCGTAGTGATGTCCTGCTCTTGTCCGTCAAAGTACCATACTGTCTGGACGGGAGTCATATTGCTGACTGTGAGGGCAAATTCAAATGTATCTCCGGCACTGTAGGTGTCGTCTCTGTCTATGGCGTTGACTCCGAAGTCGATGAATTCATCGATTACTGTTCCTCCTGACAGATTGATAAGCATGAGAGTTGCATTGCTGCCATTGTCCGAGATGTTGGTGAGATTGAATCCTGTGGGATTTCCACTCCAATCTTCAGCGGCAGGGGTACTGGTAGAGGAAAACTCTCTATTGTTGGTGCTGCCAGGATAAAGTTTATCGCTATTGTACGAGGCCCATTTGTTGCCGCTGGACTCAATCAGGTCGTAACATTCGTGATTCTCGTAGTTATTGACTTCATTTCTCTCCCATCTGCTCAGGTATTGGGCACTGCGGTCTACATGATAGATCGCCACTCCGGTGCCGCCTACGTATTGGTCCCAGCCTGTGCCGTCCCTGTATTCGTATACGTAGAATTCTCCGTCTGTGGCGGTTGGAGTTGTATATGCCTCGTTCTCATGTACTGGCTTTAGAGTTTTAGTACCGGACTCTTCCCATTCTGTAAGATCCAGCCAGCCAAGCATAGAGCGTTCAAAGCCGCTCAGGTAGGGCGGTGTGCAGCCGTCATTGTTGTAGGAACCTTTGGCCATGAGTGACAGGGTACCGGGTCCGGCTGCATTACCGTTTTCCTCATAATCGGCATCGTAAAAGTCCGGCAGACCGATTACGTGTCCGAACTCATGCGTGAAGGTTCCTATACCTGCCATAGTTCTGCCGGTGCCTCTGTATTCAGAAGTACATGCGTAAGACGTATTGAGACTTACGCCGTCGCAAGTAATAGTTCCTACGTACTGTGTATAAAGCTGCCATTGGTGCGGCCAGATGCAGTCATCTCCACCACCTTCTGCGGCGTTATGTCCGGCGAAGTAGAAAAAGATGTTGTCAACAGTCCCATTGCCGTCCTGATCATAGATGCTGAAATCTATTTGGCTATCAGCCAGTCTGCAGGCTTCAGCCAGAAGTCTGGATGCTGCTGTGGAACCTCTGTCATTACCGTATTCAGCATGGTTGCCGCTGACTTTTATAGGGCCTACTATGTCAAAGGTCGGATCAAAACGACCTCCGGAATTTTGATAGTAGTAGTCATACGATGATCCGGTACCTCCATTGTCAGAGTATCCTTCCTCATTGAGAAGACGACGGAACTGTTCATTGGGGTTGTCAATGGTAAATTCCAGGTCAGCAAATTCTATAAGCATTACAAGGAACCGATGTTCTCCAGTCGCTAAGTCCGGGTTGCCTATTCTGGCAATGCTTTGACGTTTGATCTTGGCTGCGGCTATGGCTGCCTGAGGAGGGCGTACTGTATTGCCTGATGATGCGAAAGAAGCTAACGAATTTGAGGAGACCCGGGTTTTTGACAGGCTCTTGGTCCCGTCTGAATTGAAAGATGCCAGATAGTAGAATCCGTCCTGCCCTTTTTCTACGAGGCGGCCGCCTGCGGTAGTCCAGTTCAGAAATTCGTCACCGTGTATCTGGATAGTCAGGGTAGTGCCGTCCGGCTGGGTGATAGTGATGGGGTAAGGGTATGCCCTAACGGCGTATGCTGCGGTCGCGGCGCAGGCCAGAAGACCGAATGCAAGCAGTATTTTTGTAAAAAATTTATTGCTCATGGGTTGTTATTCTTTTGAAATGATTATACCAAATCTGTTAGTAGGCTCATACATCCAGATCTTGTTTCCATCCACTTTCTCCACGTTGATGGTGTAGAAGAAATTGGTGTTAAGTTCCGTGGTGACATTCTGCTGCAGTCCGATAGACAGTGAGGATCCTTCCTCAATATTGGAGGGAAGACTCTTTACGTTGATGAATAAAGGCGGATTGGTGGATATGAGCTTGTAGTCAGTATTGCCATTGGCATAAGTGCGGACTGCGTGTTGATGCGAGAACTCCTGGTATATGAAGCTATCAAAAGCCTGCCCGTAAAGTCCGGGCTCAGTATACTCCATGAATTCACTGAGATACAGGTCTTCACCGGCAGCCTGGGTTACGACAAGGGTATCCCGTGTATTCAGACAGGTGAAAACAATATTGCCTGTACGCGGCGCGGCAGTGTTTGTGTACTCCTCGTAAAGGAAAGTAAGAGTACCGCTCTGGTAGGTGTCCTGGTCAGGATCTATTGATATCCAGCTGGGAGTATTCACGGTGAATTCGTGTGAGCTGGTTACGTTAACGGTGAAGCTGCCGCTGGTGGCATCTACAGACACTTCCTGTGGGTCCAGCTTAATGCTGCCCAACTCCTCCGTCTCGTTCTCCTTGCAGGAGCCGAGCAGGAGTACGGATGCGGCTGCAATCATTAACAGGTAAAATGGTTTGTTGTTCATCAGGTTGAAAATAATTATTAATTAGTGATTAGTGTTATTTTACAGTGGGAACGAGGTTGCGGTCGCCATAGCCGTTGTCCACCCTGGCACATGCGGGCCAGAACTTGTTGTCGCGGATCCACTCGAGGGGATAGGCGGCCTCCTCGCGGGGGTAGGGATGACTCCAGGAGTCGGAGCATACCTCCTCGGCGGTGTGGGGCGCCATCTTCACGACGTTGTCGGCTTTGTCAGCCTTGCCTTCCTTTATGGCCTCGCACTCTCTCTTGATGCTGATCATGGCGTCCACGAAGCGGTCGAGCTCCTCAAGGGACTCGCTCTCGGTGGGCTCCACCATCAGGGTCTCGTGTACGGGGAAGGAGAGAGTAGGAGCATGGAAGCCGTAGTCCATCAGACGTTTGGCTATATCGGTAGCATCCACTCCGTAGTCAGCCTTGAAGTTCTGCAGGTCTACGATGCACTCGTGCGCCACACGTCCGGTGACTCCGGTGTAGTAGATGTTGAACTCCTTGGACAGGCGGGATGCGAGATAGTTGGCGTTCACTATGGCCATCTCTGTAGCCTTGCGCAGTCCGTCGGGACCGAGCATCTTGATGTAGGCATGGGTGATGGGGGCGAGTAGAGGGCTGCCGTAAGGAGCCGAGGCTACTGCCGTGACATCCTTGCCGCCGCACTCGGGCACCATGGGATGTCCAGGTACGAAAGGCGACAGATGTGCCGCTACGCAGATGGCGCCTACTCCGGGACCGCCGCCGCCGTGAGGCATGGCGAAGGTTTTGTGCAGGTTGAGGTGGCATACGTCGGCACCTATGAAGCCCGGGTTGGTGATGCCGACCTGGCCGTTCATATTGGCTCCGTCCATATAGACCTGACCTCCGTTCTTATGTATGATGTCGCAGATCTCTCGGATCTTGACCTCGAATACTCCGTGGGTTGAGGGGTAGGTAATCATAATGCCGGCCAGGCCGTCCTTGTTGGCCTCGGCCTTCTGGCGCAGCTCGTCCACGTTGATGTTTCCGTGCTCGTCGCAGCCGACCAGTACGATGTCAAATCCGGCCATGGCCGCGCTGGCGGGGTTGGTGCCGTGGGCTGATGTCGGTATGATCATGGTGTTGCGCGAGCCCTGTCCTATAGACTCCAGATATCCGCGGATGGTCATCAGACCGGCGTATTCTCCGGCGGCGCCGGAGTTGGGCTGCAGGGAGCAGCGGTCGAAGCCGGTGATCACGCAGAGGTCGTGCTCCAGCTCGGAGAGTATCTGGCTGTAGCCCTCGGTCTGCCATGCGGGTGCGAAGGGATGCACGTCGGTGAGTCCGCTCCAGCTCAGGGGCAGCATCTCTGCCGCGGCGTTGAGCTTCATGGTGCAGGAACCCAGAGGTATCATGGAGTGGGTCAGGGAGATGTCCTTGCGCTCCAGCTTCTTGATGTAGCGCATCATCTCAGTCTCCGAGTGGTATTTGTTGAATACGCTTTCGGTGAGGATCGCGCTTTCCCTTTTCATGGGCACGGGATATTCAGTGCCGCGTGCGCACTCGGCCTTCACTCCGAAGATTTCGGCAATTTTCATTGCCTCGGCGCAGTCGGAGAGCTCGTCGAATGATATCTGTACTGTCTTGCTGTCGGGGTAGTAGAAGTTGATGCCGGCGGCCTCGGCCTTGGCCTTGATGTCGGCGGCATTGACATCCTCTATGCGGATGGTATCAAAGAAACTTTCGTGGGTAAGCCTGTATCCGCCTTTGCGCAGAAGGTCAGCCACGGCATGGGCATAGTTGAATGCGTTCATGGCTATCCCGCGGATGCCCTCGGGACCGTGATAGGCGGCGTACATGCCGGACATCACTGCCATCAGGGCTGTGGCCGTGCATATATTGGATGTGGCTCTCTCTCTCTTGATGTGCTGCTCGCGGGTCTGGAGAGCCAGGCGGAAGGCAGGTTTGCCGAGACGGTCCACCGATATACCGATGATACGTCCGGGGATATTTCTCTTGTACTGGTCGCGGGTGGCCATCCAGCCGGCTGTAGGGCCGCCGAAGCCCATGCCGAGTCCGAATCTCTGGGCTGTGCCGACGGCTACGTCAGCTCCCCATGCGGCGGGCTCTTTCATGACTGCCAGTGCGAGTATGTCGCAGTGAGCGGCCACGAGTATGCCGGCCTTATGAGCGGCCTCGCAGAATGCGCTGTAGTCACGCACCTCACCGTCTGCGGCGGGATACTGGAGCAGCGCTCCGTAGCACTCAGGGCTGAATCCCTTTTCCAGAACGTCCCTGTAGTCTCCGAGCTCAATCTTGATGCCGAGGCCTTTTGCCCTGGTCTCCACTACGGAGAGTACCTGGGGGAAGATGTTCCTGTCTACGAAGAAGGTGTTCTTTCCGGCCTTGACCGCGTCGCGGGAACGGAGCTCATGGATCATCCTCATGGCCTCGCCTGCGGCGGTGGCGTCGTCCAGCATTGAGCAGTTGGACATGGGGAAGCCGGTCAGGGAAGATATCATGGTCTGGAAGTTGATGAGGGCTTCAAGACGTCCCTGGGATATCTCGGCCTGATAGGGAGTGTAGGAGGTGTACCACGAGGGGTTCTCGAAAATATTGCGTGTAATGACAGGCAGTGATGCGGTGCCGTAGAATCCCAGTCCGATCATGGATCTGAAATCCTTGTTCTTAGCTACCGTCTTCCTGAGTCTTGCCAGATAGGCGTGCTCGGAGATGTGCCCGTCAAGTTTTAAAGGTTCTTTCAGGAGAATGTCAGAGGGGATGGTCTGGCGGATGAGCTCGTCTATGGAGCTGACTCCGATTACATCCAGCATATGCTTGATCTGATGTTCTCTGGGACCGTTGTGTCTGTCTACAAAATTGAGTGGCATGATATATTTTACTTTTGTTGATTTCTAACGAACCCCAAAAGTAAAAATTTTTTTCATTACTTCCACCTTTCCAGGTCAAATCTGATGTAAATAAACAGCAAAATTGTGAAGGTTAAAAATGAAGAACCGCCGTAACTAATTAGAGGTAAGGGGATTCCGATGACCGGCATAATGCCTGTGGTCATGCCTATGTTGACGAAGACATGCATGAAAAGATAGGAGGCGACGCAGTATCCGTAGACCCGTATGCTCCTGTCTTTCTGTCTCTCCGCTGTCGTGACTATGCGCATGATCATGATGAGGAAGACGGCCAGTACAGCGATGCTGCCGACGAATCCCCACTCTTCACCTATGGTACAGAAGATGAAGTCGGTGCTCTGCTCCGGTACGAAATTGAACTTGGTCTGCGTACCCTGTAGGAAGCCTTTGCCGGTGAGGCCGCCGGAGCCGATGGCTATCCTGGACTGGTTGACGTTGTAGCCGGCTCCCATCGGGTCCTCGGATATGCCCAGCAGATTCTCGATGCGGTCGCGGTGATGCGGTTTGAGCACGTTGTGGAATATGAAGTCCACGGAAAATATCAGTGCTACGGATACGGCCGGGATGAGCAGGAACCTGGTCCAGCCCCGGATCTTCTTCCGGATGCAGATGGCGGCCATGACAGCGGCTGCGATGACCATGAGGCCCAGAATCCAGTATTCCGGAGAGGGAAGACCTAGTCTTGCAACCGATTCTATTCTGAACAGGCGGGGAATAAATGCTGCGGCCGTGATGGCTGCCGCTGATATGAGGGCGGCCCGTATCCGGTATCTGGATGCCATGACTATCGTAGCGCAGGTGATGCCTGCGGTGATTAGCAGGGATACCGACGGCGAGAATTTCAGGGTCATCAGAAACAGCAGTATGGCCAGACCTGCGAATCCCAGAATCTTTCCAGGAAGTCCTTCCCTGTAGAGCATGAAGATCAGAGAGCAGTAGACCAGGACAGTACCCACGTCCGGTTCCAGAACTATGAGTCCGACCGGAATGACTATTACGGCCGCCACTTTCAGGAAATCCTCGGTGTTGGCCAGTTTGAATCCGTAGCTTCCCATAATCCTGGAAAGACACAGGGCCGTGGCTATCTTGGAGAACTCGGAGGGCTGAATGGCGAAGCCTCCTGGCAGGGTCAGCCAGGACCGGGAGCCGTTGACCTCGTGCCCGAACAGCAGTACGGCTGCCAGCAGCAGTACGGACAGTCCGTAAAGCGGCCATGAGACAGTCCGCCAGAAACGGCTGCCGAGCACGAATATGATGACAAAGGCGGTTACGGCGGCTATGCCTATCCACATCAGCTGGTTGCCGCTGCGGGTGGCCAGGGAGAACATACCTTCTCCACCCTCGCTGTAAGTGGAAGCGTAGATGTTGATCCATCCGAACACTGCCAGCAGTATGTAGCACAGGATCAGTATCCAGTCCAGTTTGGCGTATAATGTTCTTCCCGGGCTCATCATTTGTCTTTTTTAGGAGGTACGTAATCGGGACTGGCCGGCACCTTGTGCAGCAGACTGGTGCTTAGCATCTTCTCCTCCAGCCATTTGCGGCTCCGGGATATGTCGCCGGTCAGATATTTCTCAACCATGAGAGAGGCTATGGGAGCGGCCCAGGTAGCTCCGAAGCCGGCGTTCTCAATGTACACGGCTATGGCTATCTGAGGGTCTTCCCTCGGGGCGAAGCATACGAATACGGCATGTTCGTCCCCGTGCGGATTCTCGGCTGTGCCGGTCTTGCCGCAGATGTCCAGACTGTCCACGGCGGCGATCCTGGCGGTGGCTCCGCTTCCACTTGGCGCGTTGACGGCCTGGTACATGCCTTCCACGACATCCTCGAAATGGCAGGTGTCCACCAGGGTGTAGTGCCTTTCGCGGAATTTCCGGTCTATGGAGTCGTTGCCGTGCTGCCGTACTATGTGGGGGATGTAGTAATAGCCCCGGTTGGCGATGGTTGCCGCCAGGTTGGCCAGATGCAGCGGAGTACATCCAAGCTCGCCCTGACCTATCGACAGGGAGATGACTGAGAGGGCCTTCCAGCCGCCTTTTCCGTATATGCGGTCATAGGTCGCTGACGTGGGGACGAATCCTGCAATCTCGGAGGGGAAATCGGAACCCAGCCTGGTGCCGAAGCCGAAGCTCTGCACATAATCGTGCCATTGGTCGAATGCTTCGGACTGGGACGAGTATTCCGGATTCTCAAGGATGCTTCTTAAAAGATAGCAGAAATAGGAGTTGCACGAGGCCATGATGGCTTCCGTGAAGTCTACTGGCGACTTGTGGTCGTGGCAGCCTACGTGTATGCCCGGAGCGGTGAAGCCCATGTGGCACGGATATTCGGTACGGGTGCTCACGACACCTTCCTGCAGTCCTATAAGGGCGTTTACGAGCTTGAACACCGAACCCGGAGGCTGGGGGGACATGACGGCCCGGTTGAACATCGGTGTGAAGGGGTCGGAGGCTATCTCGCTGTAATGCTTGTTGATCTCGCCCAGGACGGAGACATCGATGCCGGGTGAGGACACCATGGACAGAATCTCTCCGGTGGACGGCTCTATGGCGATGACGGAGCCGACTTTATTGCGCATCAGCTCTTCTCCGTAGTTCTGGAGCTCTGCGTCGATGGTGGATACTACATCCTGACCTGCGGCAGCCGGCTTGTCCATCTCGCCGTCCCTGTAGGAGGACTGTATCCGGTTGCTGGCGTCGCGGAGATAGATGCTGTAGCCTTTGCGGCCTCTCAGCATGTATTCGCAGGTCTGCTCCAGTCCCGTGCGGCCTACATAGTCCCCGGATTCGTAGTCGGGGTGTTTTTCCAGGAAATCCCGGTCTACTTCAGTCACATAGCCCAGCAGATTGCCACCGGCGTTGTACGGATACATCCTGGTGGTGCGCGGTATGCCGAAGAACTCGGGGAACTTGTGCCGTACCTCTATGAACCGGCTGTACTGTTCAGGGGAGACCTGGGACAGGAAAGTGACGGCCCGGAACCCTATCCTGCTGCGGTACATTCGGTATTCCTGAAACTTGGCTCTAACGTACTCTGGCTTGATATTGAGCGCACTGCAAAGGGCCGCCGTGTCCAGTTCCTTGATATAACGGGGAGTGACCAGTATGTCGTAGCTGTTCTTGTTGCCTACCAGCACTTTCCCGTTGCGGTCCAGGATAAGTCCACGGGCCGGGTACCTGGTCTGGTAGTACAGGGCGTTGTTTCTTGCGCTGACCTTGAAGCTGTTGTCCAGCAGCTGCAGCCGGAACAGCTGACAGGCCAGGACCAGAAAGGCGATGACCAGTCCGGCTTTCAGATACAGAGTCCTGTGTCTGTCTCCTCCTTCCATCCCCGCTATCTCCTCCTATTGTCCCTGCTGACGGAGAACAGCAGCGTCATAAGTGCTGTATTTGCCGCCAATGATGTACACAGCCTGAGAAGGCATCTCCAGAAAGGCTTGAATCCCGCGCTGTCCAGAAATACATAGACTGAAAGGAATATCAGGCACATCAGTGCGGAGTAGACGGCAAATCTTACCAGACCGAGATCCTCCACCGTACTTTTGTCTTCCTTGGAGTCTTTCGGGACGATGAATCCCAGTATAGTCTTCCTCAGCAGGGCGGCTGCGGTAAGGGCCGCAGCAGTGAGTCCCGGTATGCCGTTGCCCAGTATGTCCACCACGAGGCCGATGATGAAGGCGGCCAGCATCGCGGGGACAGTCCCGGTCCTGACTGGAAGCATCAGCAGGGGAAAAACGAACAGCGTGATGTTCAGGTATATGCTCAGATTGACATAGTTGTCCAGAGCTCCCTGAGCCAGGATGAGCAGGATACTTATGATGATATATTTCCACGTGCTTCTCATCGCCTGTCACCTCCTTCATCTGTACCGCCGGTCAGTTCCAGCAGCTGGTCTATATCCTTGCGGACGGCCACATATACGTGCCTGAGCTTGGAGAAGTTCTCGTACAGCGTGACTGTAACGTCGTAGTTTATACCGTCGCGCAGTTCTTTTCCGGAAACTGTTCCGACCGGAAGTCCTGCCGGATATATCAGCGAGTAACCGCTGGACACCACTGTGTCTCCCTCGTCTATCTCCGTATGGACCGGAATATCATGCAGGATGATCTCCCCGGCGTGCTCTCCGTTCCATTGCAGGACTCCGAAGGTATTTGTCTTCCTGTGTATCGCACTGACCATATTGTCTATGTCCAGCACGGAGGATACTTTGGAGTATTTTTCTCCTGCACTGAGGACATATCCGACTATTCCACGGTCGGTTATCACTCCCATGTCTTCCCGGACGCCGTCCCGCGTACCTTTATTTATTATGATGATGTTGTGCAGGCGGTCCGTGCTGTTGGACACCACTGAGGCAGGAATGTAGTCAAACAGCAGGCTGTCACCGGCCAGAAGCGAGTCCACCCCGACAGTCTGCTCCAGAGCGGTCCTGAGCCGGTCGTTCTCTATCCTCAGGGCGGCGTTCTCCTGAGCAAGCCTGTCATTGACTCTTCCCAGGGAGAAATATCCCGTGACGCTGCCCGTAGCCCCGGAGAGGGTATTGGATACGGCAGAGGCGGCTTTCATGAACTCCGACCGCTGGACAACACTGCTTCTGGAGACCATTGTAAGGGCAACGGCCTCCAGGGCAATGAATACGATGCAGTTTATGATGTAGATTATGTATGCTTTCCGATTGTCCATTTACCGCATGAGGAAAGGATATCGCGAAGAGTTTTTCAAGGCCAGGCCGGTTCCTCTTGCAACTGCCCTGAGCGGGTCCTCGGCCACGTGGAACGGAATGTTCATCTTGTCGTAGAGCCTCTTATCCAGACCTCTGAGCAGGGCACCTCCTCCAGTGAGGAAGATGCCGCGTTCCACGATGTCCTGATACAGCTCGGGAGGAGTCTGCTCCAGAACCTGAAGCACGGCGGCCTCGATCTTCGCAAGGGATTTGTCCAGACAGTGGGCTATCTCCTGGCTTGTGACCGCAATCTCTACGGGATGGGCGGTCATAAGGTTGGGACCTCTGACGATGAACGGATCGGGAGTGTTCTCCAGTTCCGGGATAGCCGCACCGATGCGGATCTTGATCTCCTCCGACGTGAGCTCGCCGACCTTGATGTTGTGCTGCTGGCGCATGTACTGCTGGATGTCCGAGGTGAATACGTCTCCGGCCACTCTTATCGACTGGCTGGTCACGATGCCTCCGAGTGAGATGACAGCGATCTCTGTCGTACCGCCTCCTATGTCCACCACCATGTTGCCGGTGGGGGCCTCCACGTCCAGACCGATGCCCATCGCTGCGGCCATAGGCTCGAATATCATATAGATGTCCCTGCCTCCGGCGTGCTCGGCGGAGTCACGGACGGCCCTTATCTCGACTTCGGTGCTGCCTTTGGGGATGCAGATCACCATCTTGAGGTTAGGGGTGAAGAATGAGCGCTTGTAGTTGATCATCTTGACGAAGCCCCTGATCATCTGCTCGGCCGCGTTGAAGTCCGCTATGACTCCGTCGCGCAGGGGACGTACTGTCTTGATGTTGGGATGGGTCTTCTCGTGCATCAGCCTGGCTTTCTGTCCGAAAGCGATGGGCTTGCCGGTAGTCTGGTCGAATGCGACGATGGAAGGTTCGTCCACTACTACTTTATTGTCTACGAGTATGACGGTGTTCGCCGTACCGAGATCCATTGCGAGTTCCTGTGTCAGAAAAGAAAATCCCATAATCTATCAGTGTTTGAAATGTCTGTGTCCTGTCATCACCATCGCCATGCCGTGCGCGTTGCAGTAGTCCACGCTGTCGTTGTCGCGGATGGAACCGCCCGGATGGATGACGGCCTTGATACCGGCCTTGTCGGCTATCTCCACGCAGTCGGAGAAGGGGAAGAATGCGTCGGAGGCCATGACGGCTCCGTCGAGGCTGAATCCGAAGCTGCGGGCCTTCTCGATGGCCTGCCTGAGTGCATCCACTCTGGATGTCTGGCCTATGCCGCTGGCAATCAGCTTGCGGTCCTTGGCCAGGACTATAGCGTTGGATTTGGAATGCTTTACTATGATGTTAGCGAAGAGCATGTCCTCGATCTGATCAGGAGTGGGTGCCTCCTTGGTCACCTGTCTGAGGTCTTCGGGGCTTTCCTTGAAGGTGTCCCTATCCTGTACCAATACGCCCGAGAGCATCGAGCGGAACTTCACGGCTGACGGACGGGCCTGGGCGGTCCTGAGGATGATGCGGTTCTTCTTTCCCTCGAGTATCTGAAGGGCCTCTGGCTCGTAATCGGGAGCGATGACCACCTCGAAGAATATCTTGTGCATCTCCTCGGCCGTAGCCTTGTCCACGGGGCGGTTGGCGGCGATGATGCCTCCGAATGCGGATACGGGATCAGCGGCCAGGGCTGACTCCCATGCCTCTTTCAGGGTGGCTCCTATGGCGCAGCCGCAGGCGTTGTTGTGCTTGATGACGGCGACAGCGGTCTCGTCGAAGTCGGATATGAGTTCCAGGGCGGCCTCGATGTCCAGCATGTTGTTGTAGGATATCTCCTTTCCGTGCAGCTGCTCGGGCAGGGATGTCTCGCTTCCGAAATACAGGGCTTTCTGATGGGGGTTCTCCCCGTAGCGCAGGTGAGTGGCGCGGGTCTCGCTGGCAGTGAAGGCCGGTATCTGCTCCTTCCTGTTGAAATACTGGAAGATGTGTGTGTCGTAGTTGGAGCTCTTCAGGAACGCCTTTGCCGCGAAGGCCCGTCTGTCCTCTATGGACGAGTGTCCTTTCTTCTCCCTGAGCAGAGTGAGCAGGTCGGAGTATGACTCCTTGCCGGCTACGATGATCACGTCGTTGTAGTTCTTGGCGGCCGCCCTGATGAGGGAGATGCCTCCTATGTCTATCTTCTCGATGATGTCCTCTTCGGAAGCGTCCTTTGCGACGTATTCCTCGAAAGGATACAGATCCACTATCACAAGGTCGATGCCGGGGATGTCGTATCTCTCCCTCTCGGCCACATCCGACGCCTCTTCCCGGCGGTACAGGATGCCGCCCATGATCTTGGGATGGAGGGTCTTCACCCTGCCTCCGAATATGGAGGGATATCCGGTGAGGTCCTCAACTGCTGTAACAGGAATGTTATGACTGCCAAGATACTGCTGCGTACCCCCTGTGGAGAGTATCTCTACACCGAGGCTAACCAGTTCATTTGCAATGTCTAGGATGAGGTTCTTGTCGTACACTGAGATCAGTGCTTTCTGGATCGTTCTGTCGCTGTTCATATATACTGGATAACTTTTTAGTTACATAATCCGTGGATGAATCGGAGACAAAATTAGTAATAAATAATTTATAAATTGCTACATTTGAGAAAATATTTTGAGCCTGTAAAATGCGAGAAAGATACGTGATAATTCCGGCCGGAGGAACCGGCAGCAGAATGGGGGGAGATATCCCGAAACAGATGCTGGAACTGTGCGGTGTCCCGGTACTGCGCAGGACTCTGGACCTGTTTCTGGACCTGCCGTTCGAGGTGCATGTCATCATATCCATCAACATGACCGTGAAGTCCATGTGGGTGGATTACTGCCGGAAGGAGGGACTGATGCTCAGGTATGTGCTGGTCTCCGGCGGGATGACGCGCTTTCATTCGGTGCGCAAGACCATGAAATATCTTCCGGACGGGGCTCTGGTGGCGGTACACGATGCCGTGCGTCCCCTGCTCAGAAAGGAGGACATCATCCGTCTGTACGAGGAGGGGGAAGAGTTTCCAGCAGTAGTCCCGGTGCTGCCGGTAACGGATACCATGAGGGCAGTGGCTCCGGATGGAAGTTCCTCCATGGTGGACAGGAACCGGTACCGTCTGGTACAGACTCCGCAGGTGTTTCATTCGGAGGTGCTGAAAAGGGCTTATGATACGGCTTTCTCGCCGGATTTCACGGACGATGCGTCTGTGGTGGAGAAAAGCGGGGTGCCGCTGCATCTGACTGCCGGCAGCAGGTTCAATCTCAAGCTGACTACGCCTGAGGACATGACCCTGGCGGAGGCTGTTCTCAGAACCATTTTGTAAATGTGACGAACCTCGGCTTTCCGCGGAAGTCCTCCAGTACCTCCACGTCGCTGAATCCCCGGCTTTCAAAGAGTTCCCGGGACTGCTCCCCATAAGCCTCATTGATCTCGAACCAGCATTTGCCGCCCGTTTTTACTGTCCCGGCGGCCCATCCGGCCAGCGCCTTATAGAACCGCAGCGGATCGCTGTCGGGTACGAAGAGGGCTTTCTCAGGCTCGTAATCCAGGACATTGGGGGCCATAAAGGCCTTCTCGCTCTCGCAGACGTAGGGGGGATTGGATACCAGTATGTCTATGTCGTCTATCTCCTCCGGAGGACCTTCGAGGATGTCGGCCTTGAAGAAGACCGGCGGGGTCTGCAGCGGCTGGCGGCCTGCCTCGTCCAGGAATATGCGCTGCCCTTTCGCTACGTCCAGGGCCTCTTCGTCCACGTCGAACGCCAGGACCTGTGCCTTTGGAAAGGCTGCGGCCAGAGTCCATGCTATGCAGCCGCTGCCGGTACATGCATCCAGTATCCTGAGCTCCTGATAGCCGGACTTGCGCCATTCGTCTATGATGAGCCGGCACATCTGCTCGGTCTCCGGACGCGGGATGAGCACGGCTTCCGAGACGTGGAATATGCGGCCGGCGAAGGTCTCCTCTCCGATGACGTACTGGACAGGACGGCCTGCCGCCAGCTCTTCCAGCGCACTCTGTATCTTTACAAGGTAAGGCTTGGGTATCACTACGTTGGGCTCGACGGAATACTCGTATTCGGACAGGCCCAGGAAGTGGGACAGAATCCGGACGGATATGGCCTTGGCCTCGCCGGGGGAGTACTGCTCCGCCAGACTCTCGGTGGCTTTGGTGACGAATTCCTTTCGGGTCATACGCTACTGTCTCCCGTCTATCAGTCCTTTCAGGAAATCCTCCATGGTCATGCCTGCCTGACGGACCATCTGGGGCACGAGGCTGGATGCCGTCATACCCGGATTGGGATTGATCTCCAGCAGGTAGGGCCTGTCGTCCTCGCTCAGGATGAAATCCATTCGCACCAGGCCGGTGCATCCCAGCCGGCGGAAGATTCTCACGGCCTCGTTCTGAATGAGTACGGTCTGATCCTCGGATACAGGAGCCGGACATATCTCACGGCTGGCTCCCATATATTTGGCGTCGTAGTCAAAGAACTCGTGCCCGGGTCCGGGTACTATCTCGATGAGCGGTAGGGCGTGGACACCGTCGGCATCGGCGTAGACTCCGCAGTCTATCTCCTTGCCTGTTAGGGCTTTCTCTATGATAAGAGTGTCGCTCTCCTTGAAGGCCGCCTCAATGGCCGCCGCCAGGTCCTCCGTCCTTTTGACCTTGGTGACTCCGAAGCTGGAGCCTCCGCCCGACGGCTTGACGAATACCGGCAGACCGAGCTCCGCCGTTATCCCGGCCGCGTCGTATGTGTCGCCCCTGCGCAGCATGACATCGTCGGCCAGATAAGTCCCCGAGTCCCTGAGATAGGTCTTGCAGGCGTACTTGTCGAAAGCGATGGCCGCGCACAGGGAGCTGCAGCCTATAAACGGTATGTCCAGCAGCTCGAAGTAGGCCTGGAGCCTGCCGTTCTCGCCCGGGTCTCCGTGAATGATGATGAACACATTGTCAAAGCGGACTCTGTTCCCGTCGATGGTGCAGGAAAAGTCGTTTCTGTCCATAGTGTGGCGCACCTCGCCGCCGTCCGCCGAGGATGTGACGGCCCACCAGCCTTCCCTGCACAGCAGGACCTCGTAGACACGGTATCCCGCATTGCGCAGCCACTGGGCGACTGACTTGCCGCTCTGTTTCGATATCTCCACTTCTGAGGAATATCCTCCGTATACTACTGCGATATTCTGTATTTTACCAGTACTCATAGTTTGAAAAATGAGTTGATGTCATCCTCGGTGTCCGTGACGGTGTCGTTGTCGCTGCCGTCGCAGTCCGTGTCGAAATGCACTCCCGGAGGGGCGATGAACCTGTCATCCGGAGTTACTCCAAGTGTGCCGTCATTCATGACTTTCTGCATGAACAGTCCCCAGATGGGCAGGGATGTGTTGGCTCCCTGGCCCAGAGACATGCTCTCGAAATGGACCTGCCGGTCTTCGGCTCCCACCCAGACTCCGGCGGTCAAATGAGGCACGTATCCGATGAACCAGCCGTCTGACTTGTCGTTGGTCGTGCCGGTCTTGCCCGCTATGGGTCCCTCCAGGCCGTACCGCCAGCGCAAACGGGCTCCCGAGCCTTCATTTACCACGCCTTCCATCAGGTTGACCATCAGGTAAGCCGTAGCCTCGCTGACAGCCTCCTGCTTGCGGGGGCTGAAGGTGCCGAGCACATTGCCCTCGCTGTCCTCTATGCGTGTAACCATCATCGGGTATATGTGGACTCCGCGGCTGGGGTAGGTATTGTACGCGCTGACCATCTCCAGTAGGGTGATGTCGGCAGGTCCCAGGCAGAGGGACGGGTAGGGTGCCAGATAGGAGGTGATGCCGAGCTTGCGGCACATCTCCACCATGGCCGTCGGGCCGAACTGCCGCATCAGGTAGGCCGATATGTTGTTGCTGCTTCGGGTCAGACCCCACTTCAAGGTGACTTCCTTGCCGATATATTCCAGACGGTCCTCGCTTTCGGGAGTCCATGTGGTGTCGGCCAGCACGAAGGTCTGCGGTACGTTGAGCACCTTGTCACATGGGTAGTAGCCCTCCTGCATCGCCAGTGTGTAGAGGAAAGGCTTGATGGTCGAGCCTACCTGACGCTTGCCCTGGCGGGCGTTGTCGTATTTGAAATACCGGTACTCGGGGCCTCCGATGTAGGCCTTTATGTGTCCGGTCGTGGGCTCCATCGCCACGAACGAGGCGCGGAGGATGGACTTGTAGTACCGTATGGAGTCGTCCGGGGTCATGACGGTGTCTATGTATCCGTTTGCATTCCAGGAGAATATCCGCATCTCCACCTTCTCGTTGAAGGCCTTCTCTATCGCCTTCTCCGATGCGCCCGCACTTCTCATGTTGCGGTATCTGTCGCTCCACCTTCTCGCCTGCTCCATGACTGTTTTCCTGATATTGTACGGAACATCCTTGGCGAAGGGTCTGTGCGGATTGTCCTTGAGATCCTTGAAGAAGGCCGGCTGGAGATCCTTGCTCAGATGCTGGACCACCGCTTCTTCTGCATATCGCTGCATCCTGGAGTTGACGGTGGTGTAGATGGTGAGTCCGTCCTTGTCCAGACTGTATGGAGTGCCGTCGGGCTTGAGCGTCTTGTTGATCCAGCCGTACAGGGGGTCGTTTTCCCACAGGTCCAGATCCGCGAGATAGTCCTCCTCGAAGTAGTAGTCGTCCCTCTCCGGCTCGGACGCGCTCATGTATTTGCGCAGCATGTCCCTGAAATAGGGAGCCTTGCTGGTGTTGTGGTCCTGCTGTCTGTAGTCCAGCACTATCGGCAGGGCCATCAGGGAGTCGGCATCGGCCTGGGAGATGTAGCCGTATTTGCCCATCTGGCTGATGACGTGGTTGCGCCGCGTGACGGACTTGTCGTAGTTGAGCACCGGGTTGTAGCGGGTGGGCTTGTTGACCGCGCCCACCAGTGTCGCGCTCTCCTGCAGGTTGAGGTCTATGGGCTCCTTATTAAAGAAGGTATTGGCCGCCGCCTTGATGCCGTAGGAGTTGCTGCCGAAGAATATGGCGTTCATATACATGGCCATGATCTCGTCCTTGGTGTAGTTGCGCTCCAGCTTTACGGCGGTGATCCATTCCTTGAACTTGCTGACTACCAGTCTGAACACTGCCTCACCGGGGAATTTGCCGGTGGCCTCTTCCCTGGGGAAAAGGGTCTTGGCCAGCTGCTGTGTGATGGTGCTGCCTCCTCCTCCCGAGCCGGCGTCCCCCAGCAGTATCGACTTGACGGCCACCCTGGCCAGGCTGCGGAAGTCTATGCCGCAGTGCTGGTAGAAACGCGCGTCCTCAGTGGCCACGGCTGCCTCCACCAGGTAGGGGGACAGGTCGTCAAAGCCCACGTGGGTACGGTTCTCGATATGATACGTGCCTATCAGTTCGCCGTCCTCGGATATGAGTTCGGTGGCCAGATAGGTCTTCGGGTTCTCCAGTTCCTCGAAGGACGGAATCTCTGCAAAGATGCCTACGCCTGCGATGAAAAGCACCAGAATACCTATGGGAATGAATACTACACACCAGATTGCGGTTATGAGTCTGCGTTTGGTCTTTTCTTTCATTTCTGTAAAATAAACATCGCGAAGTTAGAAAAAATTTGGTTTTTGTCTTACTTTATCCTTTACTTTGCAACTTCATTCAACCGGTACATATGGAGAATTTGGTTATCGTGGAGTCTCCCGCCAAGGCGAAGACGATAGAAAAAATATTGGGAAAGGATTATACAGTGCGTTCCAGTTTCGGCCATATAAGGGATCTGGCCAAGAAGAATCTAGGTATAGACATCGAGCACGGCTTCACTCCTCAGTACGAGGTGTCGCCGGACAAGAAAAAAGTCGTGGCAGATCTCAAGTCGGCATCCGACAAGGCGGCGGTGGTATGGCTTGCATCCGATGAGGACCGTGAGGGAGAGGCCATCGCATGGCATCTGAGGGAGACTCTGGCTCTGGATCCGGCACGTACCCGCCGCATAGTCTTCCATGAGATCACCAAGGACGCTATTCTGAATGCCATAAAGACTCCGAGGGACGTGGACATGAACCTGGTGATGGCCCAGCAGGCCCGCAGGGTGCTGGACCGTCTGGTGGGTTTCGAGCTCTCGCCCATTCTCTGGAAGAAGATAAAGCCGTCGCTCTCGGCCGGCCGCGTGCAGTCGGTGGCCCTCCGCCTGATAGTGGAGCGGGAGCGGGAGATCAACGCGTTTGACTCCAAGGCTTACTTCAGGGTGGAGGGCGTGTTTGTGCCGGAGGGACTTAAAGGCGGCAGGAGCTCTGCCAACAAGGTCACGGGAGTGCTTGACCGTCGTTTTGACTCGCAGCAGGAGGCCGAGGCTTTCCTCGAGAGCTGCCGCGGCTGTGTGTTTACCATTGGCTCGGTGGAGAAGAAGGAGGTGTCCAGATGTCCGGCTCCCCCGTTCACGACTTCATCGCTACAGCAGGAGGCCGCCCGCAAGTGCGGATTCTCTGTCAGCCAGACCATGTCCATTGCACAGCATCTGTACGAGTCCGGACTGATTACCTACATGCGTACCGATTCCACGACTCTGTCGAGGCTCGCCATAGGTGCGGCCAAGTCCTGGATTACAGACAATCTGGGAGCGCAGTATCACAAGGCCCGCCAGTACAAGACAGGTGTAAAGGGTGCTCAGGAGGCGCACGAGGCCATCCGTCCGACATATATCGCCAATACCGAGATTGAGGGTACGGCTGCCGAGAAAAAGCTCTACAGCCTTATCTGGAAGCGCACGGTGGCCTCGCAGATGGCCGATGCCCGCCTGGAGAAGACGGATATAACCGTGGTAGGAGACAGGATTAAGGAGCATTTCGACGTGACCGGCTCCACGGTGCTGTTCGACGGTTTCCTCAAATTATATATGGAGTCGTCCGACGATGACGCTCCTTCGGGAGACGAGGAGAGGATGCTTCCTCCTCTGGCCGTCGGAGATCTCATGCTGAGGGACACGATAACCGCCATGCAGAAGTACACCGTACATCCTCCCAGGTATTCAGAGGCCTCGCTGGTCAAGAAGATGGAGGAGTTGGGCATAGGCCGTCCCTCCACGTATGCACCGACTATCTCCACTCTTCATCAGAGAGGTTACATCCTGCGGCAGGACCGCAAGGGCGAGGAGAGGACAGTGACAGTGCTTACCCTGAAAGGAGACGACATAGCGCGCTCGGGCAAGAAGGAGACGACCGGCTCGGAGAAAGGCCGTCTGTGTCCTCAGGACATAGGCGTGATGGTCACGGACTTCCTGGAAAAGGCGTTTCCTTCCATCATGGACTATGGCTTTACCGCCAGGGTGGAGACGGACTTCGACAAGGTGGCTGCCGGAAAACTGGTGTGGAACAAGATAGTGGCGGACTTCTACAGGCCTTTCCACGAGAAGGTGGAGGAGACCATAAGCGAGAGCGCTCCTGTGAAGACCCGCAAGGTGCTCGGAACTGATCCGGCCACGGGCAAGACGGTGATAGCCCGTATGGGACGTTACGGCTCGGTGGTGCAGATAGGGGAGGATGACGATCCCCAGAAGCGGATTACCGGTCTGGACAAAGGTATGCTGATAGAGTCGGTGACTCTGGAAGATGCTCTGCGCCTGTTCGTCCTGCCCCGTACTCTGGGAGAGATCGACGGTAAGGAGGTGACCTGCTCCAAGGGCAAGTTCGGTCCCTATGTCAAGTATGACGGCAAATTCGTATCTCTCAAGAAAGGAATGAGCCCGTACACTATAACCCTGGAAGAGGCCCGCAAGCTGATCTCGGATCATGAGGAGCAGCAGAAGAACCGTAACATCAAGGCCTTCCCCGAAGCCGACATAGAGGTGCTCAACGGACGTTTCGGTCCTTACATCAAGCATTCGGGTGCCAACTATAAGATACCGAAAGGTACTGATCCCGGGACTCTGACTCTGGAGCAGTGCCGGGAGATAATAGAGAAATCCAAGAAAAAATAAGAGTCATGAAGTATCAGTTGGACAGAATAGACCAGAGAATCCTTTCCTTTCTGGTCAAGAACGCCAGGATGCCGTTTCTGGAGATAGCCCGTGAGTGCGGAGTCTCCGGTGCGGCCATTCATCAGCGGGTCAAGAAGATGGAGAACATGGGCATCATCACCGGCTCCCGCCTTCTGGTGAAGCCTCAGGCCCTCGGTCTCAATGTCTGCGCCTTCGTGGGTGTCTCGCTCTCGGAGACCAACAAGTACAACGAGGTGATAAAGGACCTCAAGCAGATACCCGAGGTGGTGGAGTGTCACTTCGTCACCGGCAAGCATGCCCTGCTGATCAAGCTCTACTGCACGGACCACGATCACCTGATGCGCATCCTCGTCCACACCATTCAGAACATCCCCTACATCCAGAGTACGGATACGATGATCTCCCTGGACCAGGCCATCGAGCGTCAGATCTGGGTTGCCGATGTCCCCGTCAAGGACTGACCTTCGAAGTCGTGAGGCATCTTCATGTCAGACATGTCAGTTTCTGAACTGATGGTGCGGTGTGGTGGAGTAAATGTCTGAATATCAATGCGCTAAGATAAGATGCTGCACATTTGGCCGGTTTTAAAGCTGTCAAATGTGCAGCGCGTTTTGTAAGTCGCTATGAATCAGGGATGATTTTCCCCTGTCCGCCCCATCGCTTCCAAAATAACGATCCTGTCTTCCAGACTGCTGCGGTCATCATCACCGTGACCGCCTATACCGGCACCACCAGAAACAGCCGATACCGGACAGCTTACGCATAAGGCAGCACATATTCATATTTTCATTATCTTTGCGTAACGGTAATGCAATGGCGCACACAGACTTCATACACCCCTCAGGGAAGCCCTCGGCAGCCCCTGGATTTCTGAATAAATATTTGGAAATCCGGGAAAATCGTGTAAACACACACAGGGCTCGCGCGTCAAGATACTGTAAATCCTTTAATCTACAAATACTTAGCGGGAAATTTCCATCTTCCGCAAGCCTCACTGCCGCGCGGCAATGCGCAGGCGGGCATACTTCATATACACCAACCGCATCATAAGGAGTAGAGACAGCATGGATTATCCTATATACAGTTACTTACTTTGCACCGCTTTGCCGTTGATGTTGTTTTTCGGCACTTATTTTCTGTTTGCCAGGACGCCGGGGAAAGCCATATTCGAGAACTATCTACATTCGCGGCGGATTATGGGCATAGCATTACTGCTGCTGGCGGCAAACTATTCGGTACATTTCTTTTTCGGAATCAGGTTCGAGAATGTCAATGCGGCCATACTCATGAATCTTTCCACCTATTTCCTCTGTTACTGGCTGTTCAGTTCGGCTCTTATTACATTGCTGGACCGTTTCTACATCACACGGCGCCGATTGCGGAGTCATCTTTGCCTATGGCTATCGTTTTCCG
Organism: uncultured Bacteroidales bacterium; assembly: GCA_944326255.1. Classification (GTDB taxonomy): domain Bacteria; phylum Bacteroidota; class Bacteroidia; order Bacteroidales; family UBA932; genus Coprenecus. The sequence continues at coordinate 4,797 of CALVDG010000021.1, read as the reverse complement.
TCCTATCCGGAGCGATACTGTTTCTGCTGCCTGACGGTGCGATGCAGAAGGCTGGATTGGCAGCGATGACCGCATGGCTGATCGGTTACGGCCTTTTTCTGGTCCGCAGGCTTCTACTGGCTTATCACAGGGCGGTCAGGATTTTCAACGATACGCATTCGGATGATATCGGCTCGTATATCAAATGGATGTCTGTCTTTACTTACTGGGCCATCATATTCGGTGTCGGGTGCGGGCTGCTGACTTTCCTGCCTGGCAACTGGATCTTTTTATGGATACTTTCGTCCATCCCGTTCTATATTTACCTGTTTTACTGTTACTATAATTACCTGCTGTTTTATGAGCAGGTCGAGAGTGCGATAGAGTGTGAAGTGTCCGCGGAGGAAGATATATTGTGCGACATTGACCATGGAGAAATACAGGCACAGGAAACACCGTCATGGCATGCCGACATAGCGGAAAGAATCATGGCCTGGGTCGGGACAGAAGGATATCTGCGTCACGGTCTTACCATTAGGGAACTTTCCGACCTTCTGCATACCAACCGCACCTATCTGTCCGAATACATAAGGACGACATACAATATGTCATTCCGCGACTGGATAACATCTCTCCGTATTGAATATGCGAAACGCATGCTTGTCAGGTATCCGAGGCTTACTGTTGCTGATATCTCCGAGAAATCAGGATTCCAATCACCGAGTCATTTCATCAGGCTGTTTAGGGAAAATATGAATTGTTCACCTGCAAAGTGGCGGAAGGCCGAGATGATGCAGCAGGAGATTCAGGCAATCGGGAAATAGTCGTAGCAACAAAAGATAGTCTAAACAACAAAGTCAAAATATCCTAAATGACAAAGATGTGCATTTCTGACAATTAAGGCAGTCTTTGCCTGTCAGGGCTTGCGTAAAGTGAGTACTTTTCGCTTAATTTTATGTGCTGAAATCCGTATAGTGAAAAAAGTAAGCATATAATAATTATGAGCAAAAGAATCTTTTTTATCGTCCTGTGTCTATGGCTGGCGGCAGTGGCTTTCCCTCTCTTTGCGCAGGGGAAGTCCGATACGGTATACACGTTCCGCTTCGTCACCGACAGGGACATGTTCTATGTACCTTTCAACGGTAATGACGCGGAGCTGTCCCGGCTGCTGGAGTGCGTGGAGCAGTACAAGCCGGACATCCTGAATAAGCGAGTGCCTCTCCATGTGGACGGCTACTGCACCGCCGGAGAGAGCGATGCCGACAACCTTGCGATGGCGAAAGTCCGCTCCAACCGCGTGAAGTCGGAACTTATCGTGCGCGGCGGAATCAAGGAGGAATGTTTCGTCACGAAGAACCACTCAGGCGGCGGGGACTATGTGACGGTGCGCATAGTTATTCCGGCCGTCAGGGACGATGCTGAGGAGGCGTGTCTTGCCGCCGGGCATCGAAGGACAGAGGAGTCCGAGCAGCAGCGGCTGGAGCAGGAGCGTGCGGCCCGGGAACAGGCGGAGCGAGAACGCGCCGAAGCGGCACGCCTTGCATCGGAACAGGCCAGGGCCGACAGCCTCGCAATGGAGCGGGCCGCAGCCGGAAGCGGGACGGAGACCGTGAGCCCGTCGGCGGAGAAAGCCGAAGATGCCGACAGCTACACGCTCTCACTGCGTGCCAACCTGCTGCGTTGGGTGACGCTGACCCCCGATTTAGGGCTTGAGTGGCGCATCAATCCCTCGTGGGGCATAGCCGTGAACGGCTCGTGGACTTCGTGGACGTGGAGCGACAAGGACCGCCGCTACGCCCTCTGGGAAGTGATGCCGGAAGTGCGTTACTACATGGGCGAGAAGAAAGCCTGGTATCTGGGTGCTATGTTCAAGGCCGGACAGTTCAACTACAAGCTCTCCGACACGGGCAAGCAGGGCGACCTGATGGGTGGCGGCATCACTGCCGGCTACCAGCTGCGGCTGAACAAGGCATTAGATCTTGATTTCAACCTCGGCTTGGGCTACCTGAATGCCGACTATGAGAAATATGAGGTCATCGACGGTGTGCGTGTACGCCGCGGCAACGAGACGAAGCACTGGATCGGCCCGATTAACGCCGGAGTTACTTTAGTGTGGAAACTATTTTAAGAAAGGAGGACGAGACGATGAAGACAAACAGCATATACAAGACATCCCTTTTAGCGGCAGCCCTGCTGCTGTCCGCGACCTCCTGCGTGAAGGACGAGCTTCACGACACGCCCCATCCGGACACCGGCAAGATTACCGTCACCGCCGACTGGACCGACCGTGGCGACGGCGTGGACATCCCTGCGGAGTGGACAGTGACAATGGACGGATATACCGGCACGGAGGCCGGAGAGACCCATGCGCCGGATTACCTCTTTGCACCCGGCAGCTACACTCTTGCGGCGTATAATACCCCTGAAAACATCACCGTCAGCGGCACTATCGCCACCGTAGCCAAAGCCCACGGAGACGCCGCCGATTTGTTCATCAACAATGCCCCCGGCTGGCTCTTCACTTCCGTGCAGGAGGCAGAGATAGAAGCCGACACCGATTACGAACTGACCGCTGTGATGCATCAGCAGGTGCGGCAGCTGACCCTCGTCATCGAGCCGGCGGGCGACGCTGCAGACAGGATAGAGAGCATCGAGGGCACGCTGAGCGGAGCGGCAGGGACGCTGGACTTCGCCACGGACACCCACGGCACGCCCTCGGAGGTGAAGCTGCACTTCACGAAGATAACTGATGGCGACGATGCGGGCAAGTGGATGGCAACCGTCCGGCTGCTCGGCATTGCGGGCGACGCGCAGCGGCTCACCGCCACGCTGACCTACACTGACGGCAACCCGCAGCCTACATCTCTCAATAGCGACCTCACGTCTGCTCTCAACGGCTTCAACGACGGCAAGACCGCGCCTTTGACCCTCGGCGGCACAATAGCCGAGACCCCGGGCGAGGCGGGCTTCACCGGTGAAATCACCGGATGGGAAACAGTGGACGGCGGCGGAGTGGATGCCGAAATGTAAAAGTTAAAAAAGAATCATAAGAAATACAGGAACAATGAAAACAAGATTATTGACCTTCGCGGCACTGGCACTCGCGCTTGCCGCCTGCACCAACGACATCGAGAACCTGAACGATGATTCCGTGGCCGCAGTGATTAATGCCGAAATCTCAGATGCCGTAGCCACCCGCGCCAGCGGAACCGCCTGGGCGGAACGTGACGAGATAGGCATCTCCGAAAGCCGCTTCGGCTACACCAACGTGCCATACCGGTGGGAAAGCGGGAAGTTCACACCGACAGGAACCATTATCTTCTTCCAAGATGATGACCCGACCACCTTCTCCGCCTACTATCCTTACGATGCGGCCGGTGGGACACTGACCGCCACCACCGATGCCACGGCGCAGCAGAACCAGCCCGCCATGGACTTCCTCTATGCCACCGGTGCCACTGCCAGTACGCACAATCCTGAAGTGAACTTTACCGACGACACTGATGCAGGCGGCAAGGACTGTTCCTTCCACCACTGCATGAGTCAGATTACGCTCACCTTCGAGGCAGGAAGCGGCGTGGACTTCAATACCATCAAACCCACCGGCTACACACTCTCCGGACTGGTGCTGGAGGGCAGCTTCGACACCACCACCGGCACGGCAGAAACGGATGCGAACGCACAGACAGCCGACCTTACAATGGAACTGGACGGCGCACTCACCTCGTCGGTCATCCTCTTCCCGCAGTCAACGACAAGTATCGAACTGAGCGTGTACTACAACAGCCAGCCCTACACCGCCACGCTCACCATTCCCGACGGCGCACTGAAAGCCGGCAACAACTACACCTACACCGTCACCGTCCGCAACAAGGACCTGAGCATCAGCTCAGCCACTATCAGCGACTGGAACCCGGTGAACGGCGGCAATGTGAACGCAGACCTTTAAGTATATCATTCCTAAAAGACTAAGAATATGGGCAATAGACTTCCATTGCATATACTGTCCGCGGCAACCGTCCTGCTTTTTGCAGCGACTGCCTGCACGCAGGACGACCTCGGCGGCAGCACGTTGCCCGAGGGCGAGTATCCATTGGTAATCAACGCCACCGGCCTGCAAGTCGTGGCAACCCCTGCCTCGCGCGCCACCGTGGACGGCGACTGGCAGGGGGTACAGACCGTGGCAGTCGAAATGGGCGGCACGGTGAAGCAATACAATGTGACGGCATCCGATGCCGACGGCTACAAGACAGCCACCCTGAGTAGCGACACCGACCCCTTCTGGTGGACAAGCCGCGAGGACATCACCGTTTCGGCATGGTGGCCATACGGCACCACGATGCCCGATGTGGTAGTAAAGGAAGACCAAAGCACGAAGGAAGGCTTCGAGGGCAGCGACTTCATCTCCGCCGAAGCCCAGACCGTGCAGTTCGACAACCCGACGCTTGAGTTCAGCCACCGCACGGCGCGTATAACGGTTCTTCTTAAACCGGGAGACGGCATCCCGAGCGTGACGGGAGCCGATGTTTCTGTCACCGGCTTGGGCACGGATAACGGCAATCCCGCCACTATCCGCACCTACGAGGCGGGCGGCGACACCTACGAAGCCCTCACCGCACCGCAGACCGTGAAGGCGAATACCCCGTTCATACAGGTGGATTTAGGCAGAGGTACTTACTATTTCCGTCCGAAGAACGATGTGGTATTAGAGGCAGGCAGCCACTACACCTACACCGTCAAGGTGAACGCCACCGGCTTGACGCTGGAGGGCTGCACCATCGGCGGCTGGACTGACGGCGGCAGCGAGAGCGGCACGGC
>CALVDG010000020.1 GCA_944326255.1 uncultured Bacteroidales bacterium | reverse complement strand
CCTTAAAGTTACGAAAAATATTCCAATTAACCTACTGATTTACAGCTAATTATAAATAAATTTAAACAGCTTCTAAGAGAAAAGAGATACTTGCCCAATATGGGTGCGTCAGAAAGCTCGCAAGAGACCTCGGCTATTCCGAGGTTACGATAAGGTTGGCTTTCAAGAGACGCACCCACTCGCTCACATCCATGAAGATAAGAAAGGCCGCTTTGGAAAACGGCGGCGTAATGACGGAGGGGTAGGCTATGGATAGAGTAGAGGAACTGCTCCAGCACATCTGCTTCGCTCTCGACACCCTCAACGAGAACACCGAGGGCATGAAGCGGATGAGCGAGGATGACAAGGATATGCAGGGCAAGTGCAGCGCGTCAATCAAGAAAATGCGCGATAACGGAAAGATAAGAGGTTCGTTCCAGGGCGGACGCACCTACAAATACAGACTTAGCGAGGTTCTTAGGATTAAGAACTCGATGAATTAGCGGCCGCGTCTCCGCGAACTGACGCAGCAAGTTATTTGACATGATGGTATGCCGGGCGCGGCACGAGACAAATGCGGAGACCGGACTCCACGGGAGCCGCACCTACTGATACGGAATACGCCTTTGACCGTAATGCGTTGCTGCTTCGGGCGTGCGCGTGTGTATTGCGGTTGATGCGAGTATGGAGGCTCATTACTGATATTAGATATCTTTATACGATGCAGCTCACGGCATGGACGGATGCTTTTGGGTTCGAGCCACGCGTGAGCGCAGGAAACATGAGTATGAAAACATTCTCAAAGAAAAGAAAGTCTATAACGGATGAAGAAATAGAACATCTCCAGAATGAGATAATCTTTCTCATCAACGAAAGTTATAGCCGTTTAAAAGAATGTAACATTATCAGATATGGAAAACAACGAAAAAAACAGGAATGTCCTATTCGTAAACTGAGTGTGTATGATAGTGTTTTATGGAATCAAAGGAGCAAATCTTTAAACCCAACAAGGATCTAGAATAGAGAAACTGCAAATAATAAATTCCAGCAACACTCCTATTCTCATTAGAAACCTGGAACTTCATGAAACAGTAAATAATAATTTTACTTTTTATGTACGCTATTTTTCTGAAGACGGCAAAGAGCATATGGAGGAGATGAGTATTTATAAATACGATATATTTATGAGGATTCACACCAAAGTTGAAAACAGACAATGATTCCGTAAAAAGACAGAATGACGCAGCAGGTGAAACAAATCAATATATAAAATCCTAATACAGAAGTTCGAGCGATGAAACACAAATTGCAAAATATTTATGGCACCATCATATCACCCGAGGGCCACATACGGCTGCGGCTCTCGGAGATCGAGACACCCGACATCAATTACAGGGACAACGCGGCATGGATTGCCGGAATTTTCGCTGCATACATGAAAGAGAACGGATACCGAATCGTAGCAGATATCAAAAACGGGAGCATGGAACTTATGTTCGAGAAATCCGAAACAAATAAATAAACTAATATATTTGCATGAAATTTGTATATTTGCATGGTAAAATGTTTCAAATATGAAAAAATCGTTTTATCGGACAGACTTCCTTTTTTCAAAAGGATCATTCCTCGTAGGCATGGGGAGCATATTGAGCATTTTCTCGCCTTATTATACTTTCAATACATCAGACTCCGAAAAAAAGGCCGATGCAACCGCTATTGAGTCTGACTTTGGAACGGTTGGACAGGATATATATGAAGTCATGTGGCGTTATAAAATTTAAGAGATATGGCAGAAACAGATAATAAAACGACAATCGACAGAAGTAAAGTCCAAGACAATCCCGAAAAGGTTATTCTCGAAGCCGTCCCTAAAGACAAGAAGAAGGTAGTAGAGGCAGCACTGACAGTGATGCGCAGCGAAATATACTCCGGACCGATACCCCCACCTGAAGCTTTTGAGAAATACGAGAAAGTCCTGCCGGGAGCTGCCGACAGAATAATGAAAATGACAGAAAGACAACAGGAGCACAGGATGTCATTAGAAAAAGAAGCTGTCGGAAGCCAAGTCAAGCAGAGCAAAAGAGGCCAGATATTCGGTTTCATAATCTTCTTTGTCTGTATCGCAGTCGCCATATTCTTCGCGGTAAAGCTGGATATGAAGACTTTCGCCTCGGCATTCTTAACCGGAACGATGGTTGTTGTTATCGGACTGTTCATTACCGGAAAGAACATAATGCGGAATGATTTGAGGTCTAAGTCGAGAGACCAAGAAAAATAAAGGGTTCCAAACGGAACCTTTTTTATTACCATATATCTTATGTAAGACAGGGGCATGGCTTAACGGGAAGAGCGTCCGGCCAAAAGACCGGAAAGGGGAGGTTCAAGTCCTCCTGCCCCACAAAGTCGCGTTGTCCTGGCGGAAGTAGTCCGATTTCCTTGTCAGCTGGTAGTTGTCCGCGTCCCAGCAGTCGGAGAGAACGACAAGCCCTGTGGATATTTTCAGCCTCTTGCCGTGATGATGGACAATCAGGAACACGAGGCTTTTCTCCGCCTTGGGGTCTTTCAAAACAAACGAATATTTTAATGTTGTCATATCTTTGATTCTCAAAAAAGTTGGTTAATATTGCAGATTCTGTCCCCCGAGGGGACGGGATTTTGTCCGCAGGGGACGGAGCAGGGGACGAAAATAGTAAAATTTGTTGCGTAAAAAGTAAAATTTTTAAATAATTCGCGTAACTTTGAAATACGCAAACCGCTGAAAAACAGCGAAAGCCGCTTTTCGGGCGGCTCTCGCGGAGGTTTTGGGGTGATCTGCTTGGGGCTCGAACCCAAGACCCCAACATTAAAAGTGTTGTGCTCTACCAACTGAGCTAGCAGATCAGAAATTGGACGGCAAAAGTAAGTAAAAAGATTTAATAGTCAAAATATTTTTACGGCATGGATGAATTTAGTACTGAGGTGATGGCGTTCATGCGGGAATGCACGGGCAAGGAACCGCAGTGGAGATGCGTGTCCGGTGCAGGCGTATGTGTGGATGCGGAAGAAAGGCTGGCGGCGGTCATCGTTCCGTTGGACTTTTTTCGCAGCGGAGGTACGGCAGAGCGTTTGATCTCAGCGGGGGCTGCAATATCCGGATGGACGGCTGCGGACAGGATGTTCCTGTATGAGGACCGTTGGAGGAACAGCGGTCCGGCTGTGAGGGCCATGATGAGGGTGAGGATGGGGCAGGGACTCAGGGTGTTTGCCCGGAACTGCGAGGTGCGTGCGGTAACCCCGGAAGCAGCGGCGTCATTTCTCCAGCGCAATCATGTCTATGGCTCGGCGCGGGCCCGGTACCGGCTGGGGCTTTTCCGTATAAGGTCTACGGGAAATGCTGAGGCGGGGATGGATCAGACTCCGGGGATGGTGGCAGTGGCTACTTTTTCGGACGGCAGGCAGAGGGAGGACGGTACGGTCTCGTATGAATGGGTGCGGTATGCCTCGGTTCAGGGTGCCAGGGTGGTCGGAGGGATGGGCCGGCTGCTTGATGCCTTTGTCGCAACAGTCGGAGACGGCACCCTGATGGATGTGATGACCTACGCTGATCTGGAGTGGTACGACGGCCGCTCGTATCTGAGGCTGGGCTTCAAGCCGTGCGGAGACCGTGCTCCTGTGTGGTTCCTGTGCCGTCCGGGATGCCCCGGGAGGCAGGTATGCCGTACAGAAGCGGCAGTGGATGAGGTAGACGGGGTCAAGATATGCAATCTGGGCAGCCGGAAGTACGTCCTTTGCGGCAGGTAGGGAGTCTCAGCCCTTGCGGAATCTGTTGACAAGTGCGAACAGTACAGTGATCAGCAGCAGCACTGTGGTTACGATGCGGAAGCCTATCATGGTCGAGCCTATGGATATTTCAAAAGGATACATGGAGTCAAGGAGGCATCCGAGATCCCATACTGCGGAGAATATCGTAAGGCACGTCATGAAGAACAGCAGATTGTTCATTCTTTTGTCCGCTGCCTCCTCGCGTCTTTGGTTCTCCTGAAGGAGCATGTGCTGCATCTCGTTTTTGTCCCTGACGATGTCAAAGGCATCGTCCATGTGCGACATCATTCCGCACGGAAGGAAATTGTATGATATTTTCGGGAAGCAGTATTCTCTCTCAAACTGTATGAATTCATCCTTGAGATTGTGCAGATTGCTGCCTTTTTTCCTGAAAAGGGTATTGAGCCGGAACAGGTAGAATTTCCGGAAAAGGCAGTAGAGGTATATCTTTCCGAAGTAGTCTGTCTCCCAGTTTGTGATCAGATATTCCTTAGTGGATCCCGAGAGGATGGTGAAGGTGTCGAACAGGGCCAGGGCTGTCCAGTTGTTGAAAATCGAGATTTTGGACGATTGGATGGTGGAGCCGAAATATTCTTTCGAACTGCTCATGAAGTCGTCGCCGTTGTAAGAGCCTTCCCTGGTCAGGGTGCCTGCCTCGAACAGCCTGCGGTCCAGCTCGTCTGCCCCGGATGGGTACTCGTCAGTGGCGAGAATGTGGAACAGTTTGAATTTATTGCCGTTCTCCATAAGAAACGGATACCCCGTTGTGACCGTACCGTCGTAAGATACCCGGGATGTAGTGGAGTAAGGCCCTCTCAGGCACTCGTAGACCTCACATATCGGGTGGATGACGGCATCCGTGAATCCGCCCAGAGTGTCAGGGTTGTAGTAGCAGATGTTCCGCAGAGTACCGAGGGCGGCGGTAAGATCGCTGAACTGAACATTGCGGTGGACAGTCTTTATCGAGAATACAACTATGTTGAAAGGGAATATGTACAGATGCAGGTCGCCTGCCTCGAAAGAGTATTCGTGACCGTTTACCCGGATTGTGAGTCCTGTCATGCGGCTTCTGCGGAAAACCTGTATCCCGTTACTGTCCCCGCATCCTGAGATGAAATCGATGAAGTCACTGTAATAAAAATCCTTCATCTCGTCTGTCTCTTCCCGGGTGCACACAGCTTCGTTCCATCCTGCCGGAAGACAGTCCTGGGACAATCTCTTTCCATACCTCCTGTCCGATGTGAAGAACCCGCACAGGAACGCTCTGCTTTCTGAAACAATCATGGTCGTTTGTATCGTGCTACAAGGGCATAAAAGTAGAGTTTTTTAATTATCTTTGCAAGGCTATGAAAGATTTTTTACTGCATCAATATACCGGAGAGGACCGTCAGCGGATAGAGAGTGTGTTTGACAGGGCCTGTGCCGGATATCCGTATACACTTGCTCATGCTGTGACCGGTATAGTCCGCGAGATGTCCCTGGAGCATTATTCCAAGGCGATGAACTATACCCTGGATTTCTTTGAGACGGCATCCCAGTACATATCCGTCATCCTGTTCGGGATGCTCCGCAAGCGGGCTCTGGAGAGCGGGACAGTGGACGAGTCGCTGCTCAAAGTGATCAGGAAGATAGATGACAAGCGGCCCCTCTCGTTCGGAGACTGGTGCAATGATATCCTGGCACCGCTGGCTTCTGCTGCATCGAAACTGCTGGCGGACAATCCGCTGTGCGCATCGCTGTGGAATGTGCTGCGTCCTAAGCACAATGTGTTTCTCGGAGGAAAGTCGGCTCCGGGTATCGTACAGATACGTAATGAGTACAAGGGGCACAGCACCACTTTGTCGGAGGAAATATACAAAGGAGTGGTCTATACCATGGAACCACGGCTGATAGAGTTGCTGGAGGCCCTTTCCCCATTGGCTTCCGCGGAATATTTCGCAGCTCCATGGGGCGGTGGGGAGGTCATCAGTCTTAAGGGTGATGTTCCTGCGGCTTCCGAGCATTCTCCAGGGATTCCTGCCGGACATTACTGTATTTATACCGGTGGAGAACTTTTTTTGGACCTGTTCCCTTTAATATATTGCGATGAGAACGGCTTTATATACGTATTCCAGTCGCTTATCAACGAGGAAACCTCCCACATATCCACCAACGAGAGTGCTGTAAGAAAGGTTACGGATGTCTTCAATGATGAGTTTGATGCCTATATGCAGGCTGTGTCGCCGTCGTTTGACATATCTGATACGCTGAACTGGGATGAGTGGGTGGCCCTTCTGCACGCCGAGTCGGCCGGTTTTCTCCGCAGAGTGTACAATGAGAAGAAATACAACAAGGAACTTTTTGTAGAGAGAATGCAGCTGACTGCGGAACTGGAGAGATTTCAAGGAGGGGAAGCCGTGCTGTTCCCTTTGTTGGGCGAGGCCGGACAGGGTAAGACTAATCAGTTGTGCCACTGGACAGAGACTCTGATGCAGAGGGGAGAGGCCGTGTTGATCATGAGCGGTTCGGATTTCTCTATGATTAGTCTGGAGGACAAGATGCGCAGGGTGGCCGGGGCTTCTTCGCGCAAACCCGTATCCAAGATAATGGATGCGCTGCACAAGTGTGCCTTGGAGAAAGGCAGAACCGTTACGGTGTTCATAGACGCTGTCAACGAATGTCTGCGCTACAGCGGCTCTGATTCAGAGGAAAACGGGCCGTTGGATCTGTACAACAGCCTGTGCTCGGTATTCTGTGCCGGTGGATATACTCAGTTCAAGGTGCTGTTCACATGCCGCAGCTATACGTGGAAGAATGTAATCTATCCGGTGGCATCCAGGCAGCCGGCCGGACTTTTCCATGACCGTGGCGAGGACAGCGATACTGCCGTCAGGGGATTCACTCAGGAAGAGGCGGAGAGGGCTTATGCCATTTATGGCGAGCTGTATCAGATGCGTACTCCGTACAGAGAGCTGTCCAAAGGCAGCATTATCCGTCTGAGGGATCCGCTGGTGCTGAAGATAGCCTGTACGGACTATCTGGGCCGGAGGCTGCCGGAGAAGATGCACGATTACAGTTCCCTGAGCCTGTTTCACAGGATGTTCGAGGACATAGCCTCGTCCTATGCCGGAAACCGTCAGAAGGAGATACTGCTCGTCATGGCCGAGTATTTTCTTAAGAGCTATGAGAGTGGAGTTCCGGTTGACTCTATATCTTTCAAGGAGCTGCGTCACGCTGAAGACGGCCCTCTGGCGCGTCTGTCGGAGCTTATATTCAAGGAAGACGGGACATCCGTCGCCTATGGAGAACTTCTCAACAAGCCCGAGCGTCCTGTCCTTAGGTATGTCGAGAATGAACATGATGACCAGGGAGGCAGGATACAGTTTATCTACGAGAGGTTTCTGGAATATATGCTGGCTCTGGTGTATTACAGGGCCGAAACGGAACAATCAGGCGGGAAGGCATTGCCGGTAGGCAGACTGGTGGAGACTGTGTCCAGGGCGCATACCAATGAGGTCTTTATGGGAACCATGCGCAATGTGCTGATAATGGACTATGTCAAGACCGGGAGCAGTGATACGCTGCTTGATCTCGCCGCGCATTATGGAGAGGATTACAATATAACGGCCATAGTCAATGATGCCGTCAGCGTGCTTGTCGGAGAAAATTATGAGGAAGAACTCTTCAGCCTGGAGGAGGATTTGCTCTCCGGCTCACCCGACTGTACAAAAACGCAGGTGATGGAGTTCAATGCGCTGAGTAAGGCTATACAGGGTAATAAGGCTACGGAAGAAACGATAGCGCGTTATCGGGAACTATCGGCTGTCCTGGCACCGACTCTGAAACTGCGTCAGCTGGCCGCTGTCACCCTGCTTAACGGTATATTCCTGACGGACTACTACAACGAGGCGGTGTACAGCCGTGATCCCTTCTCCCTTCTGTGGCGGCTTCTGGATGACCCGGTGTCCGAAGTGCGCAATGACGCCTGCATGTACTCCTACTATATATCAAGAAAAGACAAGACATTGAACAATACGCCGCTGCGTGAGAACATCTCGTCTGTGATAGTGGACAGGATGTATGGTGAGATCCGTTCCAGGTCATTGATCGGCGGCGTGACCGGGAAGGACGTGCGTTCCAGAACAGTTACATTTCTGGAGGTCGGCACCAGGCTCAATGTCCTGCTTATCATAGATGCCCTGCTTTCAGGTGATGCCGGAAGACGTGCTGAGGTGGCGTCTATGCTTGACCGGACTGTCGGCATATTCCGTTATATGACGTGGAATTTCCGGCTGGTGAAAGTCCTGATGCCGTTTTTCTCGGTGATACTGAGGCGGCAGCTCACGTTTCAGGCGGCTTATGTCAACAATGTCATAGAGTACCAGTCTTTCTGGGATGACAGCGTGGTGCCGCTCCGCAGTGTCTCGTCGGAGTGGAGCCGCGAGGACCTGAAGGATGTGCTCGGTACGCTGTTCAATTATTCGCGGTATTACAGCAAGGGATTGCCGGTCCCGGACTTCGGCGTCCATCTGCCGAAGATAATAGCCGCATACCGTACCGGAGACAGTTTCACGTATCTGGCTCTGGAAAGGCTGCTTGTCGTCAACGGGCTCTGTGACATCGGGATAATGTATCCTGTAACGGAAGCGATGTCTACCCCGGAGTTCGCACAGACCCAGTGGTACGACTATTCCCGTATGTCCATGATCTATGTACTCTATCAGCTGGGCTTGAAGTCGGAGGTATTCCCGGACGCTCTGTGGGAGGTGACTGGCCGGTGGTGCGTGGAGTGGACCAGACGGTGCCGGGGATATTTCAAGGCACGCAACAGTTATAAGGCCAATCCCATGCAGTTGTATAAGCGGAACGTGATGACCTGGTATGCGATGATTTTCAGTGCGCGTCACCCTGACTGTTCCGCAGAGGACATACGTGCAGGTATACCTTTGTTCTATGAACTTCTGGATGAGGCGATAGACAACAGGGACAAAGAGCTGCTGGTGCATCTTATAGACAACATATCTGAACTGGTGTCCGACTCAGGCTATATTGATACCGCCCTCGAACTGCTCCGGTACATACTCGTGCGTATAGATTCCGTGAAGATAATGGAGGAGATGGACAACCGTGCCGACCTCAGGTATCCGTCCACGTCGGAGGATATAGTGTCGCTCGTGGGCAAGCTGCTCGGAACGGCGAAAAATTATTTCCCTGCGGAGGTGGACAGTTTCCTGAAGAAGGATATAGTGGGCCTGAAGTTCCCCGGAATAAGCAGATACCGTGAGGACATACTCAACTACAATCCGGGTGGGGAGACCCTGTCCGACCTGTTCACGCACAAGTTCGGCAATTTCCTGATATGGTCCTTGGTCAATGAGGAGGCCGTGGATGAATTTGCCTATGAGGCGATGTGCGCCGCCACGGATGCTCCGGACTGTATCAATTGGTTCAATCAGGTGGTACGGATATTGTTCAGGCATCTGTTTAAAGTGAGAATATGAGAAATGTAATGATATCGGTGTGTCTCGCACTCGTACTTACGGGTGCGGCCTGCTCCGCAGAGGGTCTGTCGGAAAAAGAGGTTGGGAATATGAAGATAATAGCTCATAGAGGTGGCTCCTCCTTAGGAAACGAGAATACTTTGTCATGTATAGCGGCCGGTATGGCCGCCGGAGCCGATATGGTGGAGATAGATGTGCATCAGACGGCTGACAGTGCGTTGGTGGTGTGTCATGATATGACAGTTGACCGTACAACTGACGGCAAGGGCCGTATAGAGGACCTGACATTGGCACAGATACGCTCGCTGAGGATTGTCGGTGAGGACGGTTCCCTGACGGACGAGCATATCCCTACGCTGGACGAGGTGCTGGACCTCATAGACGGCAGATGCGGCCTTCTGCTGGAGGTGAAGCGCCGCAAGCATCAGTATGAGGGGATAGAGGAGCGTGTGGTGGAGGCCCTGGAAAGGCACAATGCCGTAGGATATACAGTAGTACAGTCTTTCAATGACCGTGTGATAGAGACAGTTCACCGGCTTAACCCTGAGATACGGGTGGAAAAGCTTCTGTTCTGCCGTGTACTTGGCCTGCCTCTGATATTTGACGGCACGTTCACGTCTTTCAGTTGGGATAAATACGGATATGTCGCTTCATTCAATTTCTATCACAGTTTCATAAACCGCAGGCTGCTCGATGAGATTCATGAGCGCGGCAAGGAAGTGAAAGTGTGGACGGTCAATGATGAGAGGTCGTTCCCGAAGATACCTGTGGACGGAGTCATAACCGACTGTCCTGATAAATTCTGACAGCCGGTTTCGCGGCAGGGACAGAGACAGACAGTGAGTCTCCGCTGCTGTCAACGTCCACTTTTATCCTGTCGCCTTTCTTGATACCGGACAGTATGAGCTCGGCCAAGGGGTCTTCAAGATATTTCCTCAGTGCTCTTTTGAGCGGCCTGGCTCCGTAGGCCGGGTCATAGCCTTTGTCGCACAGGAACTCCTTGGCCATGCGTGTCAGGCTTATGCTGTATCCGGCTTCTGATACCTTCCTGTACAGCCCGGCCAGCTCCAGTTTCAGGATTGCGGCCATGTCGCTGCGGGTCAGACTGTTGAAGTATACGGTCTCGTCCAGCCTGTTGAGGAACTCCGGTGTGAAGGTTCTTCCCAGGGCCTTGTCAATCAGAGTTTTGTGCAGCCGTTCGGGGTCGTCACCGCTGCCGCTGTACCCGATGCCCCGGCCGAAATCCTTTATATCGCGGCTGCCTATGTTGGAAGTCAGTATGATGACCGTGTTGCGGAAGTCCACCAGGTGTCCGTTGCTGTCGGTGAGCCGTCCCTCATCCAGTATCTGGAGCAGGATGTTGAAGATGTCGGGGTGGGCTTTCTCGATCTCGTCCAGCAGCACTACCGAGTAGGGTTTCTGCCGCACTCTCTCGCTCAGCTGTCCTCCGTCGTCGTACCCGACGTATCCCGGAGGAGCCCCGAGAAGCCGGCTGACGGATATCTTTTCCATGTATTCACTCATGTCCAGGCGGATAATGGCGTCCCGGCTGTCGAAAAGCCGCTCGGCAAGCGTCTTGGCCAGGTGGGTCTTGCCGACCCCAGTCGGTCCCAGAAAGAGGAATGAGCCGATGGGTCTGTCTGGGTCTTTCAGCCCCGCGCTGTTGCGCTGGATGGCTTTGACGACCAGCTCTACTGCCTTTTCCTGGCCTATGATGCTCCTGAGCAGGGCCGGCCGGAGTCCGTGGAGTCTGGATGCTCCTGATAAGGACATCTTATTAATAGGTATTCCGGTCATATTGGAGACAGTCCTCAGGATGTCGGATTCTTTGACGGATACAGGGCTCTTGGAATGATTCCTGACAGCGTTGTCCGTGATGCGGTCCATCTCGCTCTCGTGTTCCTGCTCCATCCTCAGAAGCTTCACTCCCATGTCGAAATCACTGTTCCTGAGACAGTCTCTTTTCATGTCACGTATGTCCTTAAGGCTGTCACCTATAGCTTTCAGTTTCGCCGGGGGCATGCTGTGTCCCAGATAGGCTGCCGCTCCTGCCTCGTCCATTACGTCGATGGCCTTGTCCGGCTGGTTTCTGTCCGTGATGTATCTTCCGGACAGAGTGATGCAGGCCCTGACAGCCTCGGGAGTGTAGAATACGTTGTGATATTGCTCGTAATGTGTTTTCAGGCTATTGAGTATCTGCAGCGTCATACTCTCCGACGGTTGCTCCACGGATATTTTCTGAAATCTTCTGGCCAGTGCTCCGTCTTTCTCGATAATCTTCCGGTACTCGTCCGAGGTCGTAGTTCCGATACACTGGAACTCTCCCCTGGAAAGGGCCGGCTTCATGATCGCCGCCGCGTCCATAGTGCCTCCTCCGCCTCCTGCGCCCACGATATTGTGGATCTCGTCGATGAACAGGATGATGTCCGGATTGTTGCGTGCGGAGTCCAGAATCCTCTTCAGTCTTTCCTCAAAGTCCCCGCGGAATTTAGTGCCGGCGACTATAGCTCCCATATCCAGGGAGATTATCCTTTTGCGAAGCATACATACCGGGACATTTCTGTCGGCGATGCGCATGGAGATGCCCTCGGCTATCGCGGTCTTGCCGACACCCGGCTCTCCGACTATCAGTGGGTTGTTTTTCTTTCTTCTGCAGAGTACGCTTATGGCCCTGTCTATCTCTCTGTCCCTTCCGATGACAGGATCCAGCAGCCCATCCTCCGCCGCAGTTGTCAGGTCGTATCCGAACCGGTCCAGGATATCTCCTTCGGGCTCCGGTAACCCGTCTTCCAGATCGTCGGCCTCGATGTCACCGTATCCGCTCTCCCCGGCTTCCGGCGCATCTTTGGCGTATCGGCTCATCCGGCTGAAATCAAGTCCCAGATCGTGCGCTATGCGGGAGAATAAGGATGTGCCTTCCTTGAGTATGACGCTTAAAAACACCATGGTGTCGGGAATGTGCCCGGCCTCTGGCATCCTGATTATGGACGCGGCAGTGTCGGCGACATGCCGGAGCTCGGGGCTGACGCTTACATCTTCGGATACATTGTAGGGAATGGAGTACCCTTTGTCCAGACGGTCCAGAAGCATGGCCTTGATGCGTTGAAGGGACAGTCCGTTCTCTTCCAGGAAGCGGCATGCCTCATTGTCCTCCTGCCGTATCATCCCGAGTATGAAGTGTTCTACGGTGATGGTTGTCCAGCCTGTCTTTACGGCTTCTTCGCCGGCATACCTGAAGATAGCGTTTACTTTCTCGACCTCGTTCATGTGCTTTTAAATTTCAAGGCCCTAAAATAATCAATATTTGAAAAATATTTCGTATTTTAGCGTTTTGTTTTGGAAATACATGATAAGATGGAAAATGAAGAAATAAATCAGGGCAGGATAGTGCAGGTAGATATCGAGACGGAGATGAAGACAGCGTATATCGACTATTCGATGTCCGTTATCGTGGCGCGTGCCCTGCCTGATGTGCGGGACGGTCTCAAGCCGGTCCATAGGAGAGTATTGTATGGAATGAACGAACTTGGCCTGACATCCGGAGGCCAGCATAAGAAGTCGGCCCGTATAGTCGGTGAGGTACTGGGTAAATACCATCCCCATGGAGACTCGAGTGTCTATGACGCTATGGTCCGGATGGCCCAGGACTGGAGCATGAGATATATGCTGGTGGACGGCCAGGGTAACTTCGGCTCGATAGACGGGGACTCGGCTGCGGCCATGCGTTATACCGAGGCCCGTTTCCGCAGGCTGGCGGAGGAGTGTCTGGAGGATCTGGACAAGGATACCGTGGATTTCACACCCAACTTTGACGAGACTCTGAAAGAGCCGGTGGTGCTGCCTTCCAAGGCTCCGCTGCTGCTGCTCAACGGCTCGTCCGGTATCGCTGTCGGAATGGCGACCAATATGGCTCCGCACAATCTGGGCGAGGTCGCCGATGCCATCTGCGCATATATAGACAACAACGACATCACCGTGGACGAGCTTATGCATTATATAAAGGGGCCTGACTTCCCGACCGGAGGCATTATTCAGGGTATATCCGGCATAAGGGATGCCTTTGAGACCGGACGCGGGCGCATAGTGGTGCGCTCCAAGACGGAGATAGAGGTGCAGCCGTCAGGCCGTGAGGTGATAGTGGTGACAGAGATTCCCTATATGGTGAATAAGAGGGAGATGATAGAGAATATAGCCAGACTGGTGGAGGAGAAGAAGATAGACGGTATCGCCTACATCAACGACGAGAGTGACCATAAGGGTATGCGCGTGGTCATCAAGCTGAAGATGGGGGCGGTGGCCAATGTGGTGCTGAATACTCTCTTCAAGCTCACCTCGCTTCAGTCCAGTTTCTCGGTAAACAATATCGCTCTTGTGGACGGACGTCCCAGACTGCTCAATCTCAAGCAGCTGATAAAGTACTTTGTACGTCACCGCCACAATGTGGTAGTGCGCAGGGCACAGTTCAATCTGGCGGAGGCCCGCAAGCGCGAGCATATACTGGCCGGTCTGCTTAAGGCGATTGATATCATAGACGAGGTGATAGCCCTGATACGTGCGTCTAGAAGCCGTCAGGATGCCCGTGACGGTCTGTGTGAGAAGTTCGGT
Source organism: uncultured Bacteroidales bacterium (assembly GCA_944326255.1). Taxonomy (GTDB): domain Bacteria; phylum Bacteroidota; class Bacteroidia; order Bacteroidales; family UBA932; genus Coprenecus. The sequence continues at coordinate 28,880 of CALVDG010000020.1, read as the reverse complement.
TTCTCCGAGATACAGGCCGGAGCCATTGTCGAGATGAGACTTGGTCAGCTTACCGGCATGGACCGGGAAAAGCTCCGGGCTGATTATGACGCAGTGGTGGCCCTTATTCAGGAACTGACGGCATTCCTGGCGGATGAGTCGCTCCAGTATGCGCTGATTAAGAAGGAGACTCAGGAACTCAAGGAGAAATACGGCGATCCGAGACGTACAGAGATAGTGCCTTCGGCCGATGAGTTCAATCCCGAGGACTTCTACGCCGACGAGGATGTGGTCATCACCATTTCCCATTCGGGCTACATAAAGAGGACTCCTCTGGCCGAGTACCGTCTGCAGAACCGCGGAGGTGTGGGCTCCAAGGGCAGCACTACAAAGGACGAGGACTTCATAGAGCATATCTATGTGGCCAATACCCACAGCACCATGCTGTTCTTTACCGACAAGGGCAAGTGCTACTGGCTGAAGGTGTACGAGATACCCGAGGGAACCAAGACCTCGAAAGGCCGTGCTATACAGAATGTAATCAATATTGAGCCGGATGACCACGTCTGCGCTTACCTCAATGTCGGCAACCTGAATGATGAGGAGTATATAAACAGCCACTATATCGTGCTGGCCACCAAGCGCGGTACGATAAAGAAGACCCTGCTGGAGGCCTATTCCCGCCCCCGTCAGAAAGGAGTCAACGCTATTACCATAAAGGAAGGCGACGGACTGCTAGAGGCGGTGCTGACCGACGGAGACAATGATATCCTGCTGGCGGCCAGAAAGGGCAAGTGCGTGCGCTTCCATGAGTCTCAGGCCCGTTCCATCGGCCGTACGGCGGCCGGTGTGCGCGGCATAAGCATCGAGGATGACGATGAGGTGATAGGTATGGTCTGCGCCAGGAATGTGAAGGAAGGGGAGGCTGCTCTCGGTGACATACTGGTGGTCAGCGAGAATGGATTCGGCAAACGCTCTCCTCTGGAGGACTACAGGATTACCAGCCGTGGTGCCAAGGGAGTCAAGACCATCAACATCACAGACAAGACAGGTGAACTTATAGCCGTCAAGATGGTGTCTGATGACAATGATCTTATGATTATCAATAAGTCAGGTATTACTATCCGCGTTCCAGCATCCGACATAAGGGTGGCCGGCAGGGCTACTCAGGGGGTTAAGCTTATTAACCTCCGTGAGGGCGATACCATTGCCGCGGTCTGTGTCGTGAACAAGAGCGAGGAGAAGGTACAGGAAAATGGAGAAGAATTATAATCAACCAAACAAATAAACTGCAATTTTAACAGAATCATGAAACAGATTTTATTGACCGTTGCTATGCTGGCAGTCGCTGTTGCTGCCGGAGCACAGAACAAAGATCAACTGCTTTCTTCTATCAGTAAAGCTGAGGCTGCTACCCAGAATGAGAAGAAGGCGTCGAATCCCAATACATGGATTAAGTACGGAGATGCGCTGTACAAGGCTTATGAGGCCATGGTAAGTCCTGACTACAGAGTCGGATGGAGCGCAACCGAGGTGGCTATGTTCAATACGCAGATGCCGCTGTCCAATGAGCAGAAGGAGATAAACGGTGTTCAGTATTATATTGAGCATTATGCTTTCCGCGATCTTTACTATAATCTCAATACTCAGGTACTCGATGCCATAGTTATCACTCAGCCTATCTCAGAAGATAATCTTCTCGCTGAAGCCCGTGATGCATATCTGAAGGCTGCGGAACTGGATGCGAAAGGTTCCAAGACGAAAGCAATCACTGAGAAACTCATGAATGTACAGGGGCGTTTTATTGAATACGCATCAGGTAATTACACTCTGGGTAACTATGAGGTGGCTGCCGAGAACTTCGAGAACTCCCTGTCCTGTGTAGACAATCCCGTAATAAACAAGGTTGATACGATGATGGTTTACAACACAGGACTGGTATACAATGCTATAGGAAATAACGACAAGGCCAAGAAGTATTATACTCAGTGCATAGAGCTCGGCTATGATGCCAACGGTGAGATATCCTCATCGCTCGCTTCAATACTTATGGCTGAAGGAGACATCGAGGGCGCCAAGGCCTGCCTCAATGCCGCATTCCAGAAATATCCTGCAAGCCAGTCCGTACTGGTGGCTCTCATCAACCTCTATATTGAGTCCAACGATGACCCTCAGAAGATTCTGGACCTTATCCACGCAGCCCAGGCCAACGAGCCTGATAATGCGTCCCTTGTATACGCTGAGGGCAATGTTTATTTCAATACTGGCGATCTGGAGAAGGCTATTGAATACTACAAAAAGTCATACGAAATAGATCCAACGTATGTCTATGGCATATATGCTGTAGGTAATACATATTTTGAGATGGCCGTGGATGTTCAGGATGAGATGGATAAGCTGGATCTCCGCGACGTGGAGGGTTATGAGAAGCTCCTCGCTGAGTTCGAGCAGGATCTGATGAACTCCATAGAGCCTTTTGAGAAAGCCTTTGCCATGACTGATGATCAGGATGTCAAGGTTGCTGTGGCCAGTGCCTTGAAACAGGTGTATTTCCGTTTCCGCGAGAAAGGCCCTGAGTATGCCGAGGGACATGCCAAGTACGAGGCTTTCCTCAAGGAAGCAGGCGTAGAGTAATTAGTCTGATAAATCCTTATAAAAAACTCCGGCGGACAACCGGAGTTTTTTATTATTCCTGTTTGATGTTTCTGGTAAGTCGCTGGACCAGTTTTGAGCCGGAGATAAATTCGCTGGCGATGACCCTTAGAACCGTGTATGCGGGTACGGCAATCAGGATGCCGAAGATACCGCTGATCTGTCCTGCAAGCAGGATGACGATGAATATCTCCAGCGGGTGGGCCTTTACGCTGTTGGAGTAAATGAGTGGCTGGAATACATAGTTGTCTATGAACTGTGTGACGATGAAGATGGCAAGGATGATGAGGAGGAAAAGCAGCAGAGGCATCTCCACGCCGTTATTTATATGGTAGATCAGCCCCATAAGCACAGCCAGTACATCTCCGATTAGAGGACCCAGGTAGGGTATAATATTTAGTATACCGGAGGCAAAAGCCACGACTATGGCCAGTCTGGGGTCTATCTTGGCGATGAATACAAGGCCGATACTGTTGAGTGTGGCGACGAACAGGGATTCGAGAGATATACCGACGAAGTAGCGGGAGAGCAGATTGTTTATGGACTTTACGGCCCGGCGCGTTTTTTCTTCATATTTGTCCGGGACAATGGAGGACAGGGTATCGGTTATCAGGCCGTTCTCCATCAGCAGGAAGAATGCTATGAACACCACTGAGAATACGGCTATGCCGAAATTGGCTATGAACGATGCCAGCGAGACTATGATGTTGGAGAAGGTGTTGATATTTATGAATTCCTTGATGAAGTTGAACAAGTATACCTCCAGCCTGAAATCCGGCTCTACTGAGGGGATGGACTTTATGATAAATTCGTTGATCTTCTCAAGCGGACCGTGTACCTGTGAGCCCAGAGAGCTGAGGCTCATGTTGTTGACAAGATGCACGAACTCTCCTATCATAGGGGCCAGCAGCAGGAACAGGGACAGGCAGATGCAGATGAGCAGGGCCAGAGTAAGGCCTGAGGCCAGCCATCTGGGGAAATGAAAGCCCTTTATCTGTATCCGGCACAGTGCTTTTACTACAGGCTTGCCGATGAGGGCTACCACTACGGCGACAGCTATATAAAGCAGCACTGTCCGGAAATACCAGCCCAGAAACAGTATGATAGCCGTTGCTCCGGCTATGATGAGATATTTTGCCAATTTGTCCATATCAGAGTGTATGTCGTTACAAAAATAAAAAAGTTCCGGCAGAATTCAAGTCTGTCGGAACTTTTTCAACCGGTAAGGATTTATTCTGCTGTAGTCTCTGTCGCTTCAGGCTTGGGTTGAGGCCTCTCGTTTCCAACGGCTACATTGATGGTGCGTCCCATGTATTCTGTACCGTTGAGAGCCTCAATGGCTTTCATGCCTTCTTCCTCAGACATTTCTACGAAACCGTAGCCTCTTGATCTTCTGGTCTCTTTATTGACTATGATTCTGGCTGAGGAAACTTCCCCGTAGGGTGTAAACAGTGATGTCAAATCCTCTTTCCTGACTCTGTAGTTCAGGTTAGATACAAAGATGTTCATGTGCAGTTTGGTTATATTTTCCCTGCAAAGTTATTAAAATTAATCCTTTTACCAAAGAAAAAACGCGAACTGCCGAAAAATGCGGCTTATTCGTGCCCGTAGCTGCTGCCGTCAAAGCAGTGCGTGCATATCATCTCCTTGGGGAGTCCTATCGCGGAGACAAGATTCTCTATGGAGTTGAATTTCAGGGACGCCACATTGACTTCCTTCTTGATGTAGTCTACCATGGCGGCATATTCCGGAGTGTCGTTGCGGACGTATTTGCCTAGATTTTTGTCGTGAGCGCCCTCGTTCTTGAGTATGAAGCGGCGGGCTATCAGTTCCAGCGGTGTCCTGGACTCGGAGAAGTTGATGAACTCGCAGGGATATACCAGAGGAGGACAGCTTATGCGCACATGAACTTCCTTTGCTCCGTAGTCATAGAGGTTGCGGACATTGTTGCGCAGCTGGGTGCCTCGGACGATGGAGTCGTCGCAGAAGACCGGTTTGTGGTTCTTGAGTATGGCTCCGTTGGGTATCAGTTTCATCTTGGCTACCAGGTTTCTTCTCTCCTGGCTGGTGGGAGTGAAGCTGCGGGGCCAGGTGGGGGTGTATTTTACGTAACCGTTGCGGAAGGGTACGCCTTTTCCGTCAGAGTATCCTATGGCCATGCAGGTCCCGGAGTCGGGAATCGAGCATACGGTGTCCATCTCTGAATCATCCTCCTGAGCCAGTTTGTATCCCAGTTTGTAGCGGACCTCGTCCACGTTGATGTTCTCGTAGGAACTGGCCGGATAGCCGTAATATATCCACAGGAAGGAGCAGATCTGCATCTTTTTCTTGGGCTTTACTATCTGCTCGAACCCGTCGGCCGTCAGTTTTACGGCCTCGCCCGGGCCGATGATGTATTCTTCCTTGTATCCGAGATTGGGAAACGCACAGGTCTCGGATGTCACTGCATGGGCCAGTTCTTTCTCACCGTTCTCGTCCACTGCCTCTTTCCGGCCGATAATCAAGGGAGTCCTTCCATAAAGGTCTCTGCTGGCTATGATGCAGTTCTCGGTCATGATGAGGAAGGAGCATGAGCCTTTGATCTTCTGCTGTACGGACTCAATGCCTTCCTCGAACGAGGCTGAGCAGGTGATGATCTGGGCTATGAGTTCTGTGGGGTTGGTCTTGCCGGAGCTCAGTTCGGTGAAATTCTTGTTCTGGGAGAGCATCTCTTTCTCCAGTGCGTCGATGTTGCAGATCTTGCCGACGGTGACGATGGCGAACCGTCCCAGATGCGAGTTGACGACTATGGGCTGTGCATCGGTGTCGCTGATTACTCCTATGCCGATGTTGCCGGTGTATTTGTACAGGTCGTCCTCGAATTTTACTCTGAAATAGGAGTTCTCAAGTGAGTGGATGTCCCTTGCGAAGATGCCGTCACCGTTGTAGACGGCCATACCGCCCCTGCGGGTTCCGAGATGTGAATGGTAATCGACTCCGTAGAAGAGGTCGTTTCTGCATTTTTTTGTGGAGATGACTCCGAAAATTCCTCCCATAGATGTGCGTGTTGTTAGATTGTGTCCGCAAATATACCGCGTTTCCGGGACTTTGCGCAATAAAAATTTATGTTTTTTGTAAGTCGGATTATAAGTTGCTGATAGTGGCGTTTATGCGTATGAAAAGCTCTATGGCCAGCTCCAGGAGACGGCCTGGAAGTGCGAGTATGACGTTGGCGGTATCCTGAATAATCAGGACTGCGGGTATGAGCAGCATCGCGATGCTCACTATCGGGGAACAGAGCAGGTTGGCCAGCAGGGAGTAGAACGCTAATGTCCCGAAGTGCAGCAGGATTATGGGAGCGGTGGTCGCCTGGCAGGCGATGGTCATGGCGCAGGCGTCGGCGATCCGTCCCGATATTCTGTTCCGGGTCTTTACTATGGCCCGGAGGTGGGGAAATATCAGGAAGATCGCGGTCATCGCCGCATAGGATAGCTGAAAGCTGATTCCTGACGGTGCGGACGGGTCTGCTACGGTGATGATGATTGCGCTTAGAGACAGTGCGTTAAGACCGTTGCGCCGTCTGCCTGCCAGGACTCCGGCCTCATAGATGCTGAACATCACGGCCGCTCTGAGTATTGACACGCCGCATCCGGTGAATATGGTGAAAGCCCATAAGGCCGCGATGATGACAGTGGAACGGATGCGTTTGGCCGTCGGGGAGTTCCCGATCAGTGCAAGCAGCTTCAGCAGCAGGCCGTAGAGCAGTCCCAGATGCATTCCTGACAGGGCCAGCAGATGAATTGCACCGCTCTGCCGGAAACTTTCCTCTATTCCGGCGGGTATCTCGTCCTGATATCCGTATGCAAGGGCTTTCACTACAGCGCGTATCCGGGCCATCTCTTCGGAAGGCATGGCGGAGTCAACCGCAGCGGAGAATTTCCATCTCAGCCTTGCCGGAAGCATCCGCAGGGGAGGTGTGCCGTTTTTCAGAATCTCCAGGGTGGAGTTTTTCCCGAAAAAGCAGGTGTAGAAGACACCCCTCTCTTCCATGTATCTCCGGTAATCGAAATCCCCGGTGAAATTTTCCACTCTGGAACATCTTACGGTGGCATTCACAGTGTCTCCAGGCATCCATACCGTCGTGTCCGGAATATTATATATAATGGTGTTCTCGTTTCCCAGGGACAATTCCAGAAATGGTCTGCCGGATGAGGACCGCCCTCCGTCGGTGATGATGCCACGGATGCGGATGCTCCGGCAGTCTCTCAGCCTCGAGTTCCGCACGTCGGGGCGCATTGTCTCCATGCAGGAGTATCCCGAGACTCCCAGCATATAGAAAACCAGGATGCTCAGCCGGGGATATTTTATGCAGGGAAGCAGCATCACAGCTGAAAGAGCTGTCGTGGAGAGGGCTATGGCCGCCGGTATCCATGAGCCGGCAGGGCAGCCGCTGCATAGACGGACCGCCGTCAGATTGCCTGCGACGAAGAGCGTCGCAGCCGTAAAAAGAAACATCTCCCTCCTCATGCTTTCTGCACATTTTCAGTATTTGACTGCAAGGTAACAATTGTTTAGGGAAATTCCTATTTTATGTATAACTTTGCAGGATTGTTGGAATAATTTTAACAAATAAAAATATTATGATAGTATTGGTAATCAACTGCGGAAGCTCATCGCTGAAGTATCAGGTCCTCGACATGAGGAGCGACAACGACTACACTCTTCTGGCCAAGGGCCTTGTGGAGAGAATAGGACTGGAAATGGGTGAGGTGACACACCGCCCTTCAGGCAAGGACAAACTGGTCATCTCCAAGCCTGTCCCCGATCATACGGAAGGTATCAAGTCAGTCCTGGGGCTTCTGACGGATCCCGGGCACGGAGTCCTGAAGTCTCTCGACCAGATAGAGGCCGTAGGTCACAGGGTCGCCCACGGCGGTGAGCTGTTCCCGGAATCCTGCGTGGTAGACGACAAGGTGATGGAGGGCATCAGGAGCCTGTGCGAACTGGCCCCCCTGCACAATCCCGCCAATCTGCTCGGCATAGAGGCAGTGAAGAAGTTGCTGCCCCAGGTGCCTCAGGTGGCGGTGTTCGATACATCGTTCCATCAGACCATGCCTGACTATGCATATATGTACGCTATCCCGTATGAGTGCTATGAGAAACTTCATGTGCGCCGTTACGGATTCCACGGAACCAGTCACAAGTTCGTGGCTCACAGGGCATGTGAGTTCCTCGGTATGGATATCAATGATTCTAGGATAGTGACCTGCCATCTCGGTAACGGTGGCTCGGTGACCGCTGTGCTCAACGGCAAGTCTGTGGACACCTCCATGGGCTTTACTCCCGTAGAGGGTGTTGTCATGGGTACCCGCTGCGGCAACATCGATGCCGGTGCGGTGACTTACCTGCAGGATAAGCTGGGCCTCGACGTGGACGGCATCACCAAGCTGCTGAACAAGAAGAGCGGCTTTCTGGGTGTGTCCGGAGTCTCCTCGGACTGCCGTGACATAGTAAACGCCTATGAGAACGGCAACTACAGAGCTGGACTTTCTCTCAATATGTTCTATCACAGCGTCCGCAAATATATCGGAGCCTACAGCGCCGTCATGGGCGGCCTGGACGTTATCGTCTTTACCGGCGGTATCGGCGAGAATGACTGCGAGGCCCGCAGGGAGATATGCTCGACCCTCGGCTTCCTGGGAGTGGACTTCGACGAGGCTGCCAACAAGGGTGTGCGCGGAGAGGACAAGCTCCTTACCAAGGCGGGCTCCAGGGTGAAGGTACTGACTCTCTCCACCAATGAGGAACTGGTGATAGCCCGTGATACCATGAATCTTACACGCAAATAACAAAATATCAACCTTATAAAATCATGATTACAAATTTTGAACAGATTTACGAACTTCTTCGTTCGAAGACCAGAAAGCGTCTGATCGCGGCTTGGGCCGTAGATGACCACACTATCACAGCAGCCTACAAGGCAGTGCAGCTCGGTATCGTGGATGCAACCCTCGTAGGTGATGTGAACATGATTAAGAAAGTATGCGAGGCCGAGAAGATCGACCCCACCGTATTTACCATCATCAACAATGACAATGAACTGGCCTCCATCGCACAGGCAGTCCTCATGGTACGTGAGGGACAGGGCGACATCCTGATGAAGGGTCTCTGCTCTACTGACAAGTACATGAGGGGTATCCTCAATAAGGAAAAAGGTCTGCTTCCTCCCAAGGCCGTTCTCAGCCACGTGTGCGTGCTGTCCAACCCCAATTACCACAAGCTCGTTGTCCTCGGTGACATGGCCGTGATACCTCTTCCTGATCTCAATCAGAAAGTCGCTATCGTAAAATATCTGGTCAACACCGCCAAGGCTCTTCAGATCGAGAAACCGAAGGTTGCCCTGCTCGCAGCTACCGAGCAGATGCTTCCCGGTATGCAGGCCTGCGTGGATGCAGCCATCATCTCCAAGATGATTGACCGCGGACAGATTCCCGGATGCGTAGGCGACGGTCCTCTCGCCCTCGACGTGGCCATCTCCAAGGAGGCTGTCGAGATCAAGAAGCTCGTCAGCCCTGTGGCCGGCGACGCAGACTGTCTCCTCTTCCCCAACATCGAATCAGCCAACACATTCTATAAGGTCAACTCTCAGCTCTGCAAGGGCGTGAAACAGGCTGCCATCGTAGCCGGAGCCATGGCTCCCTGCGTACTTTCAAGCCGTGCCGACAGCATAGAGACCAAGTTGAACTCCATCGCCCTCGCGGCCTTAACAGCTAAATAGTCCCGGGCATGGCGTATATATTGGCAATCAACCCCGGTTCGACATCGACCAAGATATCGCTCTTTGACGGGGCTAAGGAAGTATTTACCAAGACACTCAGACACTCTGCGGAGGAAATCTCCAAGTACGAGAACGTCATCGACCAGTTCAAGTTCCGTGAGGAGACCATCGTCAAGGCTCTTGAGGACAATGGCGTAAAGCTTGAGGACATCAAGGTGATAGTGGGCCGCGGCGGTCTGCTCAGACCTATTCCCTCGGGTGTCTATGAGGTCAATGAGGCTATGCTGAAGGATCTCAGTTCTGCCTGCTACGGCGAGCATGCCAGCAACCTCGGCGGTATCATAGCCAACGAGCTTGCTTCCAGAATCAAGGGTTGCAAGGCGTATATCGCCGACCCTGTAGTGGTGGACGAGCTCTGCGACGTGGCGCGTATCGGCGGTCATCCCATGTTTCCCAGGATATCCATCTTCCATGCCCTGAACCATAAGGCCATCGCGAAGATGTATGCCAGGGAGATCGGAAAGGAGTACGGTGATCTCAATCTGGTCGTAGTCCACATGGGCGGCGGCGTGTCTGTTGCGGCTCACAGCAAGGGCAAGGTGGTGGACGTGAACAATGCCCTCTACGGAGAAGGTCCTTTCAGCCCAGAGCGTACAGGCGGTATCGCGGCCATGCAGCTGGCCGATGCCTGCTACAGCGGCAAGTATACGCTGGCGGAGATGAAGAAGATCATCTCCGGCAAAGGCGGTGTGGTGGCCCACCTCGGTACCAACTCCTTCAAGGAGGTCGAGGACCGTGTGGCGGCAGGTGACAAGGAAGCCAAGCTCATAGCCGACGCATTCATATACAACGTGGCCAAGGCTATCGGCGGTATGGCAGCGGCCCTTTCCGGAAAGGTGGACGCCATCCTGCTTACAGGTGGCATCGCTTACGGCAAGGAGATGATGCAGCAGCTGGCCGACATGGTGTCGTTCATCGCTCCGGTGAAGGTATATCCCGGAGAGGATGAGATGGCTGCGCTTGCCGGCAATGCCCTCGCCGTGATGGAAGGACGCGAGGAAGTCAAGACATACTAAGCTCTTCCGGGGCGTATCTTCCGGGCCCTTATAAGGAAGAATATAAACAGACCTAAGGCAGCGGCTGTTCCTGTCAGGTAACTTACAGTTGCCGGCAAGAACAGCCCTCCTACATTATAGGGGGCTATCATGAAGTAGCATACGCAGACAAATGTCAGGAATGTGGCCGGAATGGACATGATAAGGTGGTTCTTGCGGTTGTGGACCAAGTAGGCCGCTGCAGTCCACAGCACGACTGTGGCCAGCACCTGGTTGCCTATGCCGACGTATTTCCATATGGTGGAGAAATCCACCTTGCAGAGGATAAATGCCACCACGAAGATGGGAACGGCTATGATGAGGCGGTTGCGCATAGGCTTCTGGTTGAATTTCAGTGCGTCGCCGATGGTGAGTCTCAGGCTGCGGAAGGCTGTGTCGCCGGAGGTGATGGGGCATACGACTACGCCGAGAATCGCTATGACGGCTCCGACCTGACCCAGCCACGACTGGCAGATCTCGTCTACCATGATGGCCGGAGTCTTGCCTGCGTCGGCAGCGGCGTTGAGGCCTTCGGGCCCTCCGAAGTAGGCTATGGCGGCAGTGGCCCATATCATGGCCACTATGCCTTCGGCTATCATCGCTCCGTAGAATATGGGCCTGCCGTATTTCTCGTCAGTGATACAGCGGGCCATGATGGGACTCTGGGTGGAGTGGAAGCCTGATATGGCTCCGCACGAGATGACTACAAAGAGCATCGGGATGAGGATGTTGGTCTCCGGGTTGGTGTGGAAGTTCCGGAAACTGTCCGCTGTCAGCTCAGTCAGCTGCAGGTCGCCGGAGAATCCCTTTACGAGCAGGGCTCCGGCTATGGCTATGGCCATGAAGAGCAGGACGGCTCCGAATATGGGATAGAGTTTGCCGATGATCTTGTCCACCGGGAGCAGGGTTGCCACTATGTAGTACGCGAATACGATGTAGAGCCAGATGCGCTTGTCCCAGCCGGTGAGGGTGTGCAGCAGGTCTGCCGGGCCGGTGACGAAAGAGACTCCGACGGCAATCAGTATGAAGGCCGAGAAGACAACGAGAAACTTCTTGACGCCCGAACCGAGGTATTTGCCGACCATGTCGGGCAGGCTCATGCCGTCATTGCGTACCGACAGCATACCTGAGAAAAAGTCGTGTGCAGCACCCATGAATATACAGCCTACTACTATCCAGATGTAGGCCACCGGACCGTAGGCCGCGCCGAGGATGGCTCCGAAGATGGGACCGAGGCCGGCTATGTTGAGGAACTGTATGATGAAGATCCTCCAGGGCTTCATTTCCTGGTAGTCCACGCCGTCGGCCAGCCTTTTGGCCGGGGTGGGACGGGCAGATGAGACTCCGAAAAATCTTTCCACGAACTTTCCGTAAGTGAAGTAGCCTATGATCAGGGCTGCGAGACATGCGATAAAAGTAATCATCGGTTGAGGAATTAAAAACGGAGCAAAATTAAAATTATTCGTGGACATTTGTGTAATTTTGCGGCATGAATGCAAGAGTTCCTACCGAGTTGGGGACCGAGCGGATCCCCAAGCTTCTGAAACAGTATGCCGTGCCTGCGATTATCGCGATGACGGCCTCCTCGCTCTACAATATGGTCGATGCCATCTTCATCGGACACGGTGTCGGCCCTTACGCCATATCCGGTCTGGCACTGACGTTCCCGTTCATGAACCTGGCCGCGGCTTTCGGTACCCTTGTCGGTGTCGGAGCCTCCACCATGGCGTCCATGCTGCTCGGGCAGAAGAACTATGACATAGCCAGGAAAGTGCTGGGCAATGTCGTAGTGCTCAATTTTATTATAGGTCTGCTGTTCACGATAGTGGCGCTGGTCTTTCTGGATCCGATACTCTATTTCTTCGGGGCAAGCGAGAATACCATCTCGTATGCCCGTGAGTACATGCAGATAATCCTGGCCGGTAATGTGATTACCCATGTCTATTTCGGCCTCAACTCCCTGCTGCGCTCGGCCGGCCATCCCAAGAAAGCCATGGCCGCCACCATCATGACAGTGCTGCTCAACGCTATTCTGGACCCGCTGTTCATCTTCACTTTCGACATGGGCATCCGGGGTGCGGCCGTGGCGACTATCCTGGCACAGGTAGTGGCTCTGGTACTTGTCGTCGTATGGTTCTGCGACAAGCGCGAACTGATACATTTTGAGCGCGGTATCTTCCGGCTGGAGAGACGTATAGTCAAGGACTCGATAGTCATCGGCCTGGCTCCGTTCCTGATGAATTTCGTGGCCTGCTTCGTGGTGATTATCATCAATATGAGGCTGAAGACCTACGGCGGAGACCTGGCTATCGGAGCCTACGGCATTGTCAACCGTATCTCCTTCGTCTTCATCATGATCGTCTCAGGTCTGACACAGGGTATGCAGCCTATCGCCGGTTACAACTACGGTGCGCGGCAGATGTCCCGTGTCTACGAGGTGCTCAAGAAGACCCTTCTGTATGCGACTGTCGTGCTGACTGCCGGCTTCCTGATAGGGGAACTGTGCCCCGGTCTGGTAGTGGCCATATTTACCGACGATCCCGAGCTGATGGAAAAGTCCATAAAGGGTATGCGCCTGGTGGTCGGCATGTTCCCGCTGGTGTCCCTGTCAATGGTCATCGGCAACTTTTTCCAAAGCATAGGCCAGCCCAAGCAGGCCATCTTCCTGTCTCTGTCCAGGCAAGTGGTCTTCCTGATTCCCTCGTTGTGGATTCTGCCTATGTTTTTCGACATAGCCGGAGTCTGGGTCAGCTTCATGGTATCCGACTTCCTGGCCAGTGCCGTCGCTATCATCCTATTGTTGAACTTTATCAAAAAGAACAGACCTCATGAACAGCTACAGTCATAACTTTGCAGTCAGTGTGGGCCGTCAGCTCGGAAGCGGTGGCCGTAACGTCGCTCTGGCAATAGCCCGGAAGATGGATATCGCTTTCTATGACAAGGAGATCATCACTCAGGCAGCCAAGGACAGCGGGCTGGCACCGGAATATTTCGAGAAGGTGGACGAGAAGCCGTCGTTTCCCATCGTAGGCGGTCTTGCCGGGCTTAATATTCCCTTTTATTCCACCGGTGTTCTCAATACGGACTATTATCTCGGGAACAACAATTTGTTCCAGATTCAGAGCCGGACTGTGGAGATGCTGGCCGAGAAGGGCCCGGGGGTGTTCGTAGGCCGCTGCGCCGATTATATACTCAGGGATCATCCCAGGCTGCTTACGGTCTTTATTACCGCGGACCTGGATGACCGTATAGAGCGGCTTTCCAAGCTGCTTTCCATCTCTGCCGACGAGGCTGCCTCACAGATTAAGGAGTGCGACCGCAAGAGGGCGGAGTACTACAACTACTATACTTTCAAGAAATGGGGTGATGCGGCTTCGTATCAGCTGTGTCTGAGCACATCTCTCTTCGGCGAGGAGGAGACGGCCGACCTGATAGTCTCCATCGTCCGTGACAAGCTGCTGAAGGATTAATTCTTTCGTTTTGCTGTTGCAATAATATAGTACTTCCGGAAATCCTCCCCGCAAGCGGGTCCCCTCCCTTTTCGGGAGCCAAAGTTTCCGGAAGTACTATATTATTGCAATTAATGGGGCTGGCTAATGGTCGTAGACCTGGGCGAAGAAGGGATTGCCGGCGGCGATGGCCTCGAAGTTCCAGGGATTGGAATTGTCCTTGTCGTATCTGGGCAGGCAGTCCTGGCACCAGTGTCCGCCTTTGAGGACGGCGTTGGGAGTCATTTCAAACTCGTGGCCGAACTGACATTTCCACCTTAGCGGGGTGAACAGGTCTCCTTTTGTCATGCTGTCCGAAAGGCATTCTCCGCCACGGAAGCGGGCTGCGGCTTTCATGTCATCTATACCCAGTTCTGAGACGGGCTTGGTCTCGTCGTAGCCGTGGTTGAGGACTACCGCATCGTCCGGATTGTCTGACGGGCGGCTCAGGTCCATGTCTTTCCAGTCCGGTATGGCTTTCCATTCCTCCAGGGAACCGAAATGTGCCTTGATACGCTCAGTGTCTCCGTGCTTCAGCCAATAAAGCGTGCCGAGAGGGTTGGATACGGCGACGTGCTTCATGAATGCCTTGATAGCGAAGGCTGGAGCGAGCGGGGCAAGGGAGAAAAACCACGGAAGTTGACGTTTCATCCGCTTGAAATATTCTTCCGCTGTTATACCCTCGCGGAAGTGAAGTATCTCCTCCAGTCTGTCCGAGTCCAGATACCATTCTCCGTGGAAATTCTTGGTCGCGAACCAATCGGCGCCGAATACCTTTTCTACGGGAGGGCAGCCCATGCCCTTGAGCAGCATACTTTCGAATTCGTAGTTGGTCAGCCTGAACGAAGGACCGCTGCTGAGATTGTAGAAGCCTCTCCAGAAACTGTCCGGCACCCAGTCCTCGCAGACATTGGCGCATACCCGTCCGGAGTCCTCCAGCGTGCTCCATTCCAGCACGCCCTTAAGAGGTACATGGCAGGCTATTGGGTCGTTGGCCTTCATGAGCAGGGCAGGGTAGAGCATGCCGGTCTGACGTATGGATACCCATTTTTTCAAGCCGGACTCAGTGAATATCAGTTCTGCAAGGCATTTTGACACTGAGTACCAGTCGAATATGCTGGTGTATATCGGGTCTCCTGTCCGTCCCCAGTGTCTTGGAGGCAGATGGTTGCCGACCTGAGCCACGGAGCCGATGTACACGACTCCGATGTCATCCCGGTTGGGCTGGGCCTTGACGGCATTGACAACGTTGCGTGCACCCTGAACATTGACTTTCAGTGTGCGCTCCGGATACATATCTGCGGCAGGGGAAACCATTCCTCCGATATGCAGTACGTAGTCAGCTCCGATAACGCCATTGAGTACGCTGTCATAGTCGGTCAGGTCACCCCAGATGATATCGACTCCGGGCTCGTCCTTGAGGTATTTCAGTTTCTTGATATTTTTCTTACCGGGACGTGCCAGCAGCACTATGTCGAATCTGTCCCTGCGTCCGAGCAGCTCTTTGAGAGCCGCACCGCCCATATTGCCGGTGGCTCCGGTGATAAAGACTCTCTTTTTGGTCATAATCTGTTAATCTTCCTCTTCCTCTACCCATAATTCAAAGAAAAGCGGAACAAAACCAGGAATATTGTCATTGCCGTCATCTCCGTAGCCTAGACTGGAGTAGAAGAAAGTCACGGCACGGTCTCCATATCCCATGCGCCACAGTGCTTTAGTGAAACCTTGTACGAAAGAGTTGTCTTCCAGCGTCTCATCCTCGTTTTCCTTGTATTTGAATGTCAGTGCCTCATACGTATTTGATGAAGAATAGATATCATATTTTTTTGCGGAATCCTCTATATTGGTGTCAAAAACCGTTCCGTCTAGATATTTTCCGATGTATCGGATGTCGGCTTCATCTCCGCTTTCTATGGAGTCAAGGGCGAATCTGGTTTTTGTGAAATAGAACCCGTATTCTGTAGAGTCCAGATTGTAGCTTCTGGCAGAAAACTCCTCCAGCTGCTCTATTTGATAGGAATAGGCATCATCAATGACTTCTCTAAGCCAGAACTTGTAAATTCTGGAAGATCCGTCACTGTGAACAAGCTCACTGCCGCTTTCGCCGCTGAGAAGAGTAGCTGGGATAACAGCCTTTACCATCCCGCCCTCTTTCATGCCTGTAAGAATTTCCTTTATGCCGGCGTTGCTCTCTGATACATCCAGAATACGCGGGTGATAGTAACCTGAAGGAGTATACTCTCCGAGTTGCCTTGCGATACTCTCCTCGGTATAATCTATATAAGTACTGTCAAGATAGGTTATGGTATAGTCTACAAGCGCGTAGGATTCCTCAGTAAGAGTGCGTCCTGTGCCTGGAATAGAGTCTACTATGTAGAGACCTGATGCTGTTGGTCTGGTGCCCGGATAGTGTGTCTCTATATATGCCTGCAGGATACGGTTCTGAACGGATTCTGAAGATTCGTCCTTCTCTTCAGCGCAGGAAAATGCCAGAAATGCCGTGGCGGATGCCAGTAATATTTTATTAAGTGCGTTCATTGTCATTCTTCTTTTTTGATAACTCTGTCTACCCAGATCTCATATGCAAGGGCGGACAGCTTCGGAATATTGTATACGTAGGAATCGTAGAATCCGTATTGGGCGGAAAACAGAATCAAATAGTGCCCGCCGTCTTTTACTCCATACATTCCGTTCTCTAATCCATTGACCAGACAGCCTTCAGTATATAGTATTTTCCGTACTGAGTAGTCCGGATCGGATGTTACAAACCCGGATTCTTCGGCTACAGTATAATTGTTCGTGCTGAACAGTCTAGACGGAGAATTTGTGAAAATATATCCGGCATAGTAAAAGTAGAGAGAGTCACCGTACATCAGGGAGTCCGGTATATTTACGGATGTCGAGTCCAGAATTACGCGGTTGGAGCCGTTTCTGCGGACCACTGTGTTGTTCGCATAATTCTGAGTGATGTACGAGTCTATAGCCGCCTCCTGGTCAGCTATGGTGAGCTTTTTGTCCTCATTCGCGCATGAGATCAGACCGGCGGCTGCCGTGACGGCTATCATTATATGTCTTATTGTTCGCATGGTCATCGGTTGTTCAGCAAGAATTGTTCCAAGGACTGCCGGAAATAGTCCCGGACTTGAGCTATCGGGATATACAGTCTTCCGCCTGCGGCCCGCTCATGCCCTCCGCCGTTGAAGTATGCCTTGGCGAGAGCGTTGACGGATATGCGTCCTTTCGATCTGAGAGACACTTTGATAAAGTCTTCTGTCTCATTGAAGAACGCTGATATTTCGATGTCTCCTATCATAAGCGGAAGGTTGACGAATCCTTCTGAATCCCCGTCCTGAATCCCATAATTCTTTTTATCCTCCATAGTGAGCACCATACATGAAGCCTGAGTCCCGGTGTCCAGTTCCATGGACTCTTTCAGCAGATGTCCCATCAGCCTCATCCTGGATTCCGAGAATCTCTTGAACAGCATATTGTTGAGGAAGTCGAAATCAACACCGGCTTTCAGCATCTCGGCTGCGACGTTGAACGTATATGGAGTGACGGAGTTGTTGAAGTTGTTGGTGTCGGTCAGAATGCCGGCCGTGATGGCGGAGAGGCTCTTGATACTCAGGCTGGAAGCCCTGCCACCAGTGTGCCTGAAGGCCATGAGGACTCTGAAGAGCAGCTCGCATGTAGAGGATGCATCTTCATCGGATATTACTATATTGAATCCTTCGCGGACAGCGTTGGGATGATGGTCTATCATGACTTTGTCAGCTTTGGCGGATATCAGAAGATCAGACATCCATTCGGTCCTTTCCGGCTTGTTGAAGTCCAGGCATACGATAATATCGCAGTCATTGACGGCATCCTTTGCCCTTTTCTTGTCTTCGGAATAATATATAATGGTATGCTCCGGATCCAGAAAATCCAGAAATGGCGGTGCGGCGGAGGGCAGCACGATGCGTGAACTGTGTCCCCTCTCCAAAAGAAACCAGTTCAGACCGACAGATGAGCCGACAGCGTCCCCGTCAGGATTGAAGTGGCTGATAATGGTCACTTTCTTTTTCCCGTCCAGCAGTTTTTCAAAACCCAGGGCCAGTTCTTCTACAGTCATACGGATAAATTTTATGGTTGCAAAATTAAAAATATATTGCAAGTCCTAATTATTATTTTTACTTTTGTCGGCATATTGAATAGTAAAACGAATTAAATTTTTATACTTACAATGAAAACACTCTTTAAGGTTTTGACTTATGTAGTCTTTCCTCTGTTGATTATTCTTTTGGTATATCTTGTGTATGACAGCGTGATGCAGCCTGTCAGATTCCAGAAAGAGGTAGATAGAAGAGAAGCTGTCGCTATTGACAGGCTGATGAGTATCAGAACGTTGCAGGAGGTTTACAAGGAGTCCAACCGTAGATTCCTTTCAACTACTGACTCTCTGATAGACTTCTATAAGAACGGCAAGATCACCATCGTCAGACAGATCGGTTCCATGGATGACTCTGTCGCAGTCGCTGAGGGAAGAGTAAGCCGCGACAGTATCGAGATTATGGTAAGAGATACGCTGCTCAAGGGCAAGGGCGCGATGATTGATTCCATCAGCTTTATTCCTTTCTCCGGCGGTAAGCGTATACATATGGAGTCCGTAATCAGAAAGGTTTCCGGTATTGAGATTCCCCTGTTTGAGGCTACTATGTCTTATGATGATCTGCTTAGAGGTCTGGACAGACAGTTGGTTGTCAATCTTAAAGCGGAAAAAGAGGATATGGGACAGTATCCCGGTCTGAAAGTCGGAGATATCAACAATCCCAACAACAACGCCGGTAACTGGGAGTAGTTCAGATGTCCGGCTCACAGCACAGGATAACCATTCAACTAGACTTGAGTGGTTATTCTTTTACCATATATGACCGGAACGGGACTCAGACCGCACAGGAGAGTCATCCGTGTCCGGTTGATCTGTCTGTAAAGGAGCTGGCTCAGGTGCTTGGAAAGCAGTTCTCTGTGGTCTCTGTGTATTTTACGACATGGAAATATACCCTGGTACCTGTTTCTCATTATTCAAAGGAGAGTCCCGGGATGTATCTGCGTGCAGTACGGGACATCCAGCCGGATGACAGGATTCTGACCCTGGACATGCCTTCGCGAAAGGCTGTGATGGTGTTCGCTGTACCGGAAAGCATATACAATGGTCTGACGGCACTGAATAAGAATGTCCGGTTCTATCCGACCGCCTATATGCTGATTGACCGTATATCATCCATTGCCGACAATAACCGTCTTCTGGTCTCCTTCACCGAGGGAATGCTGCATATTGCTGCGGCGGAGAGGGACCGTCTGCTTTTTGCCAATAGTTTCCCGGCGAGAGATATGGCCACGGCGGAGTACTTCATATTTTCAGTGACGAAAGAAGTCATGTTCAATCCTGAACATACCCGTCTGCACATATTCGGGAAAGTGCCTGACAAGGTGCAGGACGAGCTGTGCAAGTATTTTGCAGGAATATCATTCATATCATGAGGATAATAGGGGGTACATTGAAAGGAAGGGCGATATTCCCTCCGTCCGGATTCAAGGCAAGGCCGACGACCGACTTCGCAAAGGAGGGACTCTTCAATATGCTGGACAATGCCTATGACCTTTCGACCATGCGTGTTCTGGACCTTTTTTCCGGCACAGGCAGCATTTCCTACGAATTTGCCTCCAGAGGAGTGCAGGAGATATATTCAGTGGAGATGAACCCGCTTCACGCTGCGTTTATAAAGAGGACGGCAGCATCTTTTAATATAAAGGGAATGCATGTAGTCCGTCACAATGTATTCGATTTCCTGAATATCTGCAAGTTGGATTTCGATATTGTGTTTGCGGATCCTCCATACGATATTGACGGGCTGGACACTATCCCTGACAAAGTCTTCAATGCGCCTGAAGTTCCCGGCGGCCTGCTCCGGGAAGGCGGCTTGCTGGTACTCGAGCATCCCGGGACATACTCATTTGACGGACACCCGCGTTTTGACAGGGAGCGCAAATACGGTAATGTTCATTTTTCAATTTTTAAATAAATTTTATTATGTCAACAGTAACATTAGGCGGTAATGCCGTAAATCTGAAGGGAATGTTTCCGGAGGCAGGTCAGATAGCCAGAAACTTTACGATGGTGAAAGGAGACCTCAGTGAGGCCTCGCTCAGTGGCTGGGCGGGAAAGAAGGTGATATTGAATATTTTCCCTAGTCTTGATACAGCGGTATGCGCGACATCGGTACGCAAATTCAATCAGCTGGCGGCCGGAAAGGCTGATACCGTGGTGCTGGCTATATCCAAGGACCTTCCCTTTGCGCAGGGACGTTTCTGTACGACTGAGGGAATAGAGAATGTAGTGCCTCTCTCGGCTTTCCGCAATGATTCTTTTGGAGAGGATTACGGTGTGGCTATGGCGGACGGCCCGCTGGCGGGTCTTCTGGCGAGAGCAGTCGTAGTAATAGGCAAAGACGGTAAAGTGGTTTATTCTCAGCTGGTACCGGAAATAACGACTGAGCCTGATTATGAAAAAACGATCGCAGCATTGTAAATTTCTTTAAAAAAATTTGCAAATAAGTAAAAACACTATATCTTTGCAGTCCCTTTCGGAAACGAAGGAAACAAACAGGAACGGTGCGGTAGTTCAGCCTGGTTAGAATGCCGGCCTGTCACGCCGGAGGTCGCGGGTTCGAGCCCCGTCCGCACCGCCAAAACATTTGGCAAATTAAAGCAAATCCTTGAAGTCCAACCACTTCAAGGATTTTTTCGTATATGCCGGTAAGGCAAAATACGACATTCTGGAGCAGTCTGAAGGTGGACTAAAAGGAGGACTTTTTTGAGGGCATTAAAAGTCCTCCTTTTTAGAGTATTTTTCATTGATTTGCAATGTTTTGCGCAAAAGGATTCTGGACACGGAAACATAATTTTGCAACCAAAAAAACAAAGCGTATGAACACCGAGAAATCCAGCAGCACTTTGAATGTGCTGTTTTGCATCAAGAAGCACAAGCTTCTAAAAAGTGGCGAAGCTCCTATCTTTGTCAGAATTACAATTGACGGCAGGCGTCAGGAGATAATGATTAAACGCAGTATTCCTGCCGAACAATGGAATCAGGCAAAAGAATGCTCCAAAGGGAAAGACAGGACCGCAAAGGAACTGAATCATTATCTTGACACAGTACGGGCAAAAATTCTACAGATTCATAGTGACCTTATCAATGAAGGCAGTCCGGTAACTTCCGAAGCTGTCAGGGACAGGTTTTACGGCAGGAATCCTGAAAAACATACTCTGCTGGGTATATATGCCGAGCACAACAGAAAATGCCGGGAACTCATAGGGCGGGAATATACGGAATCGACAGTTGAAAATTTGATACCTGAAAATAGGAAAATTCAATCTTAGTAAATCGTTTCAAAACGGTAATTCCGGTCCATAATCAATGTCCTGCTCTCCGAGGACTCGAATGTCTTTGTCCTGGAAGAGGCGGGCTTGTTTCTCAAGACGCTTGACGTATTCCTGGCGTTTGCCGGGGGTGTCTATCTCTTCTTTGCGGGCTTTGCTCATCTGCAGGAATTTCTCTTCCATATCGATGCCGAGGAAGCGCCGGTTGAGGAGGTTGGCGGCTATGCCGGTGGTGCTGCTTCCGGTGAAGGGGTCCAGGATCCATGCTCCGGGGACGGTGGAGGCCTGGATGGCGCGGGCTACTACATTGAGGGGCTTCTGGGTGGGGTGCTTGCCGCAGGATTTCTCCCAGGGGGCTATGGCGGGGAGGGTCCAGACGTCGCGCATCTGGGTGCCGCCGTTGATCTCCTTCATCAGCTCGTAGTTGAAGTAGTGCGGGGTCTTGTGGTCGTGTCTTGCCCACAGGATGTATTCTGCTGAGTGGGTGAAGTAGCGGCAGGAGAGGTTCGGGGGTGGGTTGGTCTTGACCCAGGTGATGCAGTTTAGGATCTTGTATCCGAGCTCGGTGAGGCAGCGGGCTATGGAGAAGATGTTGTGGTAGGTGCCGCTTATCCAGATGGTGCCGTTGGCTTTGAGTTTGTTGCGGCAGGCTTCGAGCCAGGTGCGGTCGAACTTGTAGTCTTCTTCGAATCCTTTGGATTTGTCCCATGTGCCTTTGTTTACAGAGACCATCCGTCCGCTCTGTACGCTGATGCCTCCGTTTGAGAGGTGGTACGGCGGGTCGGCGAAGATCATATCGAACTTGAATTCGAAGGAGTTCAGGAGTTCGATACAGTCTCCCTGCAGCAGGGTGAATCTGCTGTCGGATGATTTGTAATACGGGACTATCATAAATCAGATTAGCTTGGAAGAGATGATGCCGGCATCCAGTTCTGATAAGTTGTAGAGGTCGGGGAGGACGTCGAAGGTCTCTTTCAGGTTGTTCTTGGCAGAGAGCCAGCCTTTGCCGTCGGTGATCCAGACGAAGCGGAAGTAGTCCAGATCTTTGGTTTCGAGGGCGAGGGTCTTGTAGCTGCGGGCTGTTTCGTTGAGTTTGGAGCCGGAGCTGGTGTAGAAGTTGGTCTCGATGCCGTATATCATCTGTGGTCTTTTGATGACGAAGTCAAAGCGTTTTTCGGTGCCGCCTTCGTTGGAGATGCAGGAGAGGTCGATGTGCCATCTGTCCTGTATGTCGTGGATGTACATCTCCTTGAAATAGTCACGGCCTTTGATGAGACCGGCTTTCTGGATGTAGGTTTCTACGAGGTCTTCCATGGTGTCGCCGCCGCGGTTTTTGCGGGCGTTGGAGTCCAGGCCGGTTTCTACTCCGGTAACGTAGTCTACGAGGTTGGTGATGTGTTTTCTGCCCATCAGTTCGAACAGTCCGGTCTCGCGCATGAATACTGTGTACTGGGCGGCGGTGTAGTTGGGCTTCTTGAAGTTGAAGCGGTGCTCGCCGGCGGTGTCGTATATCAGTATCTCGGACTCGCGTTTGGCCAGGAGTATAGGGATGCAGCGGAGTATCTCGGGATATTGGGCGTACAATTCCTGGAAATCTTTTTCGATGTCATGAGAGCCTATGAGTGAGTTCATCAGGCAAAGCTGGACTTTTATGCCGTCCACGTTGCGGTATATCTTCTCGAAGGCGGTGTAGTACTTGTATCCGGCTATTACTTCCTTGAAGCTCTGGAGCCAGGTGTTGAAGTCTCTCATTGCGGTTTAGATGTTTGCTACGTTGGATATCATGATTTCGGAAATGCTGCCGCGTCCGCCGGGGTTGGAGTTTATCATCCGGGTGGCGGATACTCTTTTGATGAAGTAGCGGCTGTATATGGTGTCGAAGAAGTTTTCTTCGGGTTTTTGGGCTTTGGGATCGGAGTTGCTGGCGATGAACATGGCTCCGGCTTCGGAGATCTGGTTGCAGAAGTCTCTGAGCCTTATCTGTTCGGTGTCGCTGAATCCGTCTTTGGCGTAGGATGTGAATGAGGATGTTTCGGTGATGGGCTTGTAGGGCGGGTCGAAGTAGTAGAGGGTGTCGGGGCCGGCATAGCGGCCTGTGCCGGCGAAGTCTCCGCAGAGGATGTCTACCTTCTGGAGGAGGCGGGAGACGGCGCGGAGGTTGTCGGCATCGCAGAGCCGGGGATTGGCGTATCTGCCGTGGGGAACGTTGAAGAGGCCTTTGGCGTTTACGCGGTAGAGGCCGTTGAAGCAGGTGCGGTTCAGGAAGATGAACAGGGCGGCTGTTGTAGCCGGGGCTGTGCTTTTGGTGTTGAACTGAGCTCTTTTGTCCAGGAAATATTCTTTGCGGCTGTCTGCGTCGAGGGTGAGATATTCTCTCTGCAATGTGGAAAGTTCGGATATCAGGGCCTCGACATCTGTCTTAATTACTCGGTATGTACAGATCAACTCCGGGTTGATGTCGTTGATTACTGCGTGCTCTATGTTGGGATACTGCTGCAGGATCCAGAAAAGTACGGCTCCGCCTCCTACGAACGGTTCGACGTAGGTCAGGCCCCGATGGAAGGCGATGTCCGCCGGGAGAGCTCTGCGGACTTCTTCCAGGAGCTGGGTCTTTCCTCCTACCCATTTTATAAATGGACGGGCTTGTGTATCATGTGTTTGTAACATCATATACATTGGTTTGTGCATTGCAAAGTTAATAAAAGATGCGGATATTTTTTAAGTAAGTTATATTGAACGAATGTACTTACATAATTCTCAATATTTAGATTGTTGAAAAAGAGAACATTTATATTGCCCGACTTCGGAGAGGCAGCCCACCCCTGCAAGAGCAAGTGCTTTTCGGGATGCTCAAATCTTTTTGAGCGGCTGAAAAGACATCTTGCTGTGTTCAGGAGAACACAAAAATCCGACTCAGACTTGCAGGCCCACCGATATGCTGCTCAGCCGTCATATCACCGCATCAACATATAAACACATCAGCAGACTGACCGGACAGTTGGCAAAATGCTCCAGTTTATGTTTCTCTTGGATTTGTTTAAGAATCATTATGCGGATTCGGGAGCTTTGGGTGTTTGTTTCGTCTTTCCCGTATTTCCGTCCTCCGACATTTTTTTATGCGTCTTCCGGTCGCTTCGGTATGTTTATGTTTCAGGTGCTTCAAAAGGCAGGGATTAGGGGATACAAGGTTTTTTGAAACAAATACAACCCGGAGGCGTGGAGATTTTTTCAAAAACCGCAGGCCCGACCTTGTATGCCCGTTGAAATCCCAGAAATACCTTTGCACCTGAACATAAACAGCACGGAGCGGCAATGAAGGCGGCAGGTGGAGGAGGACGGAGGAAGAGACGAGAATGGGAATAAAAAACGGCATGAGTGTGCGAACAAAAAAAGGGAGCCTTACAGCATCCCTTCGTCAGAATAGCTCAGATAACTGTCTTCTGTGAGTATTATATGATCCAGAAGCTGTATGTCAAGTGTCTCACAGGCCTTCTTCAGTCTGCTGGTAAGACTGTTGTCTGTTTTGGAGGCCACACTGTTCCCTGACGGATGGTTGTGCGAGAGGATGATGCTTGTCGCATGTGACACCAGTGCTGTCTGGAGGATAATCCGTATATCCACGAGAGCGGCGTTTATACCGCTTTTGGATATGCATGATACGCCGAGCAGTTTGCCGTAGTTGTTCAGGAACATCACCCAGCACTCCTCGTGGTGCTGCATGCAGTCCTCGTAAATGCTCCGCAGGATATTATAAGAGTTCTTTGAAGAACGAATCAGTGTTCTTCTGGAAGAGTCAGCGTCCTTGTAGCTGACGGTAATCTGAGGGAAAGAAAGATTATCCATATTGCAAAAAATTAAAGGTGAAACATTTATTTTTTGCTTTCAGGACACCGGGGTCAGAACGGACTTCATGCAAGACTTTTGCGCAGAATACTACCCGAAGTATGAGGAGTGGAGATTGTGTGCAAAACCGCAGCCCGGCCTTGCAGCTTGTCCGTTTTACCCCGTAACTTTGCAGAAAAGTAAATATTTATCTTATTATTTGTAATTAATTAAGTGATTTCATTATTTATGATTACTTTTGTTGTATGGTAATTAGAGATAACATATTAATGGATGTTTCTTCTGGAGAAGATGCAAAATCAATATTCGCATCTTTACATGATCGTGCAGATAGCCCAAAAGATTGGATGAATATTATTATCAAATGTCTTGACTTGATAGAGCCAAACAAAGTTACAGAACAAATAGAAGAAATTCAAAAATCATATAGTGATTTTGCATCAACATATCCGAGTTATTACGGGTACAAGCAAAGTATTTTGTCCCGTATTGCCAAAGTATACATAAGACTCAACAAAATAGAAAAGGCCCAAGAATATGTTAATGAATATTTATATAACGCTATAGCAAAAATATCTAACAGGGAATCAAAGTTAGAATATAATTATTTTAGTTTTCGATGCTTTTCGGAATATTCTTTACATGATATAGCGAAAGAAACTATTAGTTTAACTCATCCTCGCGAATTTAACGACCCATTAGATACTTATTTGTCATTGTGGCTTAATAAATCTATAGAATCAAGTACGGATTTATACAATACTGAATTTTTTACATTATTGAAAAAATCAGCAGAACATATAAAATTAAGATGTTTTATAGGTAGTAAACAAGTTGATATCAGTAATATGCCTATACTTATGTGGTCACATTATGCTGATAGCCACAAAGGATTCTGTGTGCAATATAAATTTCAAAAAGAATTTTTTGAAAAATATTTTACACCATCGTATTCATTGCTACTCCTAAAAGATATTATTTATAAAGATTCAATAAGTATTCCAGATAGCTTAAATATCGAAGAAGCTTTATTTACTAAAAGTACTGATTGGAAATATGAAAATGAAACGAGATTAGTTCAATATAACACTAAAGAACATGAGTTATTTCCTACGATTTGCTGTAAAGATTGCATTAAAGCTATATACCTGGGTGTTAGAGTCACTGAAGAAAACCGTAGAAAAGTAGAAAGATCCATAGGAGATAAAAATATACAATTGTATCAAATGCAAATTGATGAAAATAATTTAACTAAACTTAAATCAGTAAGAATAGGATAAATATGAAGGACATTGATTTTGAAGATATAAAAAATGCAATCATAAGTTATGAAAAAGAAGAAAGATCAAATATATATCAAAATTCGTTGCTTATAGATGGTAAGGAAGAGAAAAATATTTTATTCTTTAAAGGAGAGCGTAAATATAAAATAGTAATAATTTCATTGCATTTGTTCCCGGAAATAGAAATTAATTCTATAATAAAAAAACTAACTAAAATATATAATGAAAATAATAACTTATCAGATGTGGTAGATTATTTCTCGATGCAAAATATTGCAAAATCTATCGAAGAAAAAATGAATAATATATGTTATGATAATCTTGAAATTCATCTTAATATTTATGATCGATCAAGACTGGATGGATTGAAAGCATTTTCTTATTTGTTTGAAGATGAGTATTCCAATATATCTGAGTATGCCCAAAAGGCAATATATGATTACCTCGCATCCGGTACTAATTCCTCAGAAATCAAAACAAGTATTTTTAATACGGTAATACTATTTGAAATCTATGCTTGGAAGGAAATATCGGCAGAGCGTCTAACTGAGTTAACTTATAAAAAGTTGGGGAATAAGATAGGTGATATAAATGTTGCAATAAATACCTTAAAACGCAAAAAGAAAATAGCCCAAAGCAAAAAAGGGGAAAAACTGACTTTAACATTAGATGAGAGACAACGAATAAGCGATGTCCTGAAAGAATCTAATGCTATTGAAAAAGAATTCCATAAAAATTTTAATGAAATAACTCAAAAATACGGAATAAAGAATAATGAAGGATTATTTGATAAACTTGTTACATTATATAGGATATTCTATCAATATGATTTAGATAAAAGTTCGGATTTAGATTCTTTCAGTAAGACTTCCCATAAAATTTTTGCTGAGTTCAAAACTCTCGCTAGTGATATAATTATCTATGGCGATGTTGAAGAAATGGTAGAAGAGATAAAAAAATTATGTAAAACTAATTCATATCTTAATCGTATTAGTATAAGTTCTTCATTTCTTAGTTTGTATAAGTCTGACAATTTAGAAAAATATATTAATAATAAAATAAACTATGTATTCTTTGACACGACTGTTTTTATTAATTTTATATGCGTAAAATCGAAATATAATGAAGAGATAGATATTTGGGACGATAGTAACTTTCGTGCCGTGTATAATCTAGTTAAGTGTCAAGATAAGAACAGGTCGAAAATCAAGTTCAGTATTCCATATGATTATATTATAGAAACTGTTGGAGAATTTCAAAAAGCATTAAAAATTGCATGGTTCGAGCAGACATCTTTCCCAATCCAGATACAAACTGCAAATACCTTTTATAATTATTATCTGTATGTAAAAAAACAAAAAGAGCTAAATGGTGATGACGGTAGTAAATTCAGTTTTATAGAATTTGCAAAAGAATTAGGATTTAGAGAAATTGATCCTGAATCACAAGATTTTAAACAAAAGACATATTCAATTTTACAATATTATGCTAAAATAGCAAATTTTGAAATAATACCTCCATTAAAAGAGTCTTTTAGCCTGTTTGATAGAGTAAAGACTGATTATATATCGTATTTAAAGAATAACTATAAGCACAATAAATCAGCTCGAGCTATTGAGGCAGATGTAAGGCAAGCATTATATTTGACTGAAAGAAGTTTATCCGAGAATGATGAATATTATTTAGTGTCATGGGATAGTTCTATTAGACATCTTCGTGATTTCATAAAAGAGTTAAACACGATATATAGAAGTTATGCTGTTTATAAGCCCAATTTTTTAGTTAATGCTTTGGAATTAAAGTGTTTTAAAATAAATAGTGAGTGCATCACAGATGAACTTTTTGTATACGCTGATAAAAATTATGATATTACATCAAAAATTCGAAGTTTATTTGATGATGTTATTTTTCCTTTATTTATGGCCTCACGCAACACTAATAGTACTTTAATAACGCAGATGTTGAGTTTACAAAAAGAATTTATTGAGATAGATAATACTACATATTCGTCTAGTGATAAGCAGTTACCTTTGGAAGAATTTTTTTTGGATATTATAAATTCGTTACCTGATATACCATGTTCTAAAACAGATTTAAAAGATTTTCTATCATCAGAAGAAAACAATGAATTTGTAACAACATTATTTTCGCAAGCATTAAAATCTTTAGAAGAAAATAAGCCATTTGATATAGTAACGCCATTTGCTGATAAATTAAAGTTATTTATTGATAAAAA
Organism: uncultured Bacteroidales bacterium; assembly: GCA_944326255.1. Classification (GTDB taxonomy): domain Bacteria; phylum Bacteroidota; class Bacteroidia; order Bacteroidales; family UBA932; genus Coprenecus. Next base: position 126 of record CALVDG010000020.1, on the reverse strand, counting down.
AGATATTGATGTAAACCTTGGTGAATGAGTAGATATAAATGTGCTGTGATGCGTATTTCGGTCGATAGCCACCCAGGGATTTCAGTCATAACCACCCACTAAGATTACCTGTATCTCTGGATATAT